>NZ_JBDPMJ010000108.1:0-644 GCF_039880665.1 Nonomuraea sp. B5E05 | reverse complement strand
CCTTCGGCTTCGTCGAGACGCCCTACCGCAAGGTCGTCGACGGCAAGGTCACCGACCAGATCGACTACCTCACCGCCGACGAGGAAGACCGTTTCGTCAAGGCGCAGGCCAACACGGTGCTCAACCCCGACGGGTCGTTCGCCGACTCCCGGGTCCTCGTGCGCACCAAGGGCGGCGAGACCGAGCTCGCCCGTGCCGAGGAGGTCGACTACATCGACGTGTCGCCGCGCCAGATGGTGTCGGTGGCCACAGCGATGATCCCCTTCCTCGAGCACGACGACGCCAACCGCGCGCTCATGGGTTCCAACATGCAGCGCCAGTCGGTGCCGCTGCTCAAGAGCGAGGCGCCGCTGGTCGGCACCGGCATGGAATACCGTGCCGCGACCGACGCCGGCGACGTCATCAGCGCCGAGAAGGCGGGTGTGGTCGAGGAGGTCTCGGCCGACTACGTCACCGTCATGAACGACGACGGCACCCGCACCACCTACCGCGTCGCCAAGTTCAAGCGCTCCAACCAGGGCACCTCGTTCAACCAGAAGCCCATCGTCGCCGAGGGCGACCGGGTCGAGGTCAACCAGGTGATCGCCGACGGGCCGTGCACCGACCAGGGTGAGATGGCGCTCGGCAAGAACCTGCTGGTGGCG
>NZ_JBDPMJ010000107.1:0-822 GCF_039880665.1 Nonomuraea sp. B5E05 | reverse complement strand
GATATTGCGGGAAAAGCATTCGCGCTGCTTCAGGACATCTCAAGCAGCGCGGACTCCGACACGAACTGAATCGGGTCCTGGACGAGTATTTCCCGGCTCTGGAGGCGTCGGTCGGCACGGTGAAGGCATGCGCGGTGTTCGGGAAATCCCGGGCCACGGTGCACCGCCGGCGAAATCCGCGCCCGCCCGTGCAAGGACCGCGCCGGCCGTTCCACCACCCGGCCGAACTGTCCGACGACGAACGCGAGCAGGTGCTGGCAGTGCTCGACTCTGCCCGCTTCGCCGACAAGTCGCCCGGCCAGGTGTGGGCGACCCTGCTGGACGAGGGTGTCTACCTGTGCTCGCAGGCCACCATGTACCGCCTGCTGCGCGAACGGGGGCAAAGTGGCGAGCGGCGCGCCCAGGCCGTACGCCCGCCGACCAGCAAACCCGAACTGGAGGCCGACCGCCCTAACCTCGTGTGGTCGTGGGACATCACCAAACTGAAAGGCCCGGTGCGAGGCGTCTACTATCTGTTGTACGTCATCATCGACATCTTCTCCCGCAAAGTTATTCACTGGGAGATCTGGCCCACCGAAAACGGCGCTCTGGCCAAAGCATTCATTCAGAACGCAATCGCCGCCAACAATAACGTCGCGCCTCGCTCCATCCACGCCGACCGCGGCACGTCGATGACCTCAAACACCGTCACCGGACTGCTCGCGCTGCTCGGCATCGATCAATCGCATTCCCGGCCGCACGTGTCCAACGACAACCCGTACTCGGAAGCGCAGTTCAAAACCCTCAAATATTGCCCGGCATTTCCTGGACGGTTCGGATCCA
>NZ_JBDPMJ010000106.1:0-861 GCF_039880665.1 Nonomuraea sp. B5E05 | reverse complement strand
CGATATGGGAGTGATACAGCCGTTCCTTGCGGAGCAGTGCGCCCCGCTCAGGGCTGCCTTCGGGCAGCGCGTCGAAAGCGGCCAGGATCCGCGCCTTGTAGGCCTTGGTGAACGTCCGCCGCTTGGGCCGGGCCGGCTGCTCATCGGTCACCCGACCATCCTGCCCCGTCAAGGCACTCTGATCGGCGAGGGTCATCGTCACTGTCTCGATCATCCTGTCTCGCCCTGCTTCACATCAAATGGACTCATCTGTCCCATGTATCACAGCAGTCTGACAGAGAGGGGAATCGAACCGATGACCTGCTGTTTACAAGGGACTTCGAGACGGTCTACCGGTGTCCACTGCCATCACGAACGCCTGCTCGAAGCCACTTCTGGAGCGTTCCTACTCCAGAAGCATGCAGGGTTGTCCGGAGCGGTTGTTAGCATCCGTGTTAGCAAGATCACTGACCTCGGCGCTGCACCGTGAGAGCACGCCTCAAAGCAAGGTTTCTGGCCGAAGTACCTCGCTGCGCAGGATGCGATGGATCTCGCCGACCTCGGCATTGTGGTTCGTCTGACGTCGCAGTTCCTTGCGTACGGCGTCGGTCACCACATCGGACAGAAGTACCTGGGCCAGCGACTTCGGCGACGTCGCGGCGCGAGCCCTCCACAGGTCATCGATCAGGCGCCGTTTGAACGCCTCCTTGGTCAAGTAGAAGAGCGCGTCCGTCTTGGCGCTCAGGCCGGTGTCACTGAGCCTGGATCCACGACGTGATTCGACCTGATCATTTTGCGGTCTAATTCCTCGACGATGGTCGGATTCGCAGGTGAGGGCGCGTTTTTGAACATGGCGAAGCCGCCGCGCGCGGGGTCGCGGCC
>NZ_JBDPMJ010000105.1:0-908 GCF_039880665.1 Nonomuraea sp. B5E05 | reverse complement strand
TCACTGAGTGCTTTTCATCCCGCCTCGCGGAGCTGAAGGACGAGGATCGCTTTGACGAGCTGGCCTGCGAGAAGTGGGCAGCAGCGTAGTTTGCGCAGAATACGCCAGGTCTTCAGTTGGGCATTGGCCCGTTCGCCCGGTCCGCGGAGCTTGGCGTGGGCGGCGTTGGCGGCCTTCTGGGAGGTCGGCTTGTTGCGGCCCTTGTAGGGCACGCGTACGTGCTCTCCGGCACCGACGTAGCCCTTGTCGGCGAGGACGAGCAGGCCGGCGGCCTTGAGACGGCGCAGGATGCCCCAGATCCGGGCAGCCTTGAGGTCGTGCACGGAGCCGGGCAGGGAGCCGGAGGTCCACAGGGGTGTGCCGTCGGGGGTGGCCAGGATCTGGATGTTCATGCCGTGTCTGCGGTGCTTGCCGGAGTAGTAGGGCCGGTCGGCGGCCACGCGGTCGATGGGGATGAGGGTGCCGTCCAGTACCAGGTAGGGGTAGCCGGCCCGCTTGGCGGCGCGTAACGCCTGCTCCAGGCGGGGTGAGCGGCGGGCGAGCAGGACGATGGCCTCTCGGATGTAGCGCCAGGCGGTCGCGATGCCGACGCCGAAGCCTGCGGCGACCTCTGCCAGGGTCTCGCCTTTTCTCAGGTGGACGAGGACGAGCAGGGCTTGTTGGCCGGGGTTGAGGCGACGCCAGGGCGAGTTGATCGTCTTGCGGTGCCGGCGCAGGATGCCGGACAGATAGGACAGGGTCTGAGATGACAACGGCAGCGCGGCGCGGTAGAACAGCAACTCGGAGCCTCTGGTCTAACGGTTGATCTTGGTCGACAACCCTTCTACCAGGGGCTCTTCTACTTGTCGATCAGACCCACTCGCGCAGCATGCCCGCGACCTGCGGCTTCAGGATGGAAAACACTCACT
>NZ_JBDPMJ010000104.1:0-944 GCF_039880665.1 Nonomuraea sp. B5E05 | reverse complement strand
GTAAACGAGGGGGATTCCCACGGTCGCCCGTGAGGCTTCCTGCTTCACAGCCGGTCGCCCGTCCGAGAGGACTCTCGTTGAGGTCTTACACCCGCTCCACAGGCGTTTCAGCTCTCCGCCAGCCCGGCGGCGAGCACGTTCTTGGCCGCGTTGACGTCCCGGTCATGGACCGCGCCGCAGGCACAAATCCACTCCCGGACGTTCAGCGGCATCTTCTCCTGCAGGGCCCCGCACGCCGAGCACAGCTTGGAGGAGGGGAACCAGCGGTCAACCGCCACGAGCGTGCGCCCGTACCATGCGGCCTTGTACTCCAGCATGCCGCGCATCTCTCGCCACGAGGCGTCGGAGATGGCGCGGGCCAGGCTGCGGTTCTTGACCATGTTGCGGACGGTCAGGTCTTCCACGGCGATCACTTGGTTCTCGCGAACAAGCCGTGTCGTGACCTTGTGCAGGTGATCTCTTCTGCGGTCGGCGATCCGGGCGTACACCTTGGCGACCCTGGCCCGGGCCTTGGCGCGGTTGTTCGACCCCTTGGCCTTGCGGGCCAGGGCCCGCTGAGCCTTGGCCAGCTTGCGCCGATCGGTGCGCTCATGACGCGGGTTGACGATCTTCTCGCCGGTCGAGAGTGTCGCCAGCGCGGTGATGCCCGCATCCACACCGACGCTCTGCCCGGCAGGCGGGAGCGGGCTGATCTTCTCCTCGACCAGGAGGGACACGAACCAGCGTCCCGCGCTGTCGCGGGACACGGTGACCGTGGACGGCTGCGCACCCTCCGGCAGGGGACGCGACCACACAATGTCGAGCGGCGTGTCCATCTTGGCCAGCGTCAACCGGCCGTCACGCCAGCGGAACGCCGAGCGGGTGTACTCCGCCGACGCCCGGGACTTCTTCCGGGACTTGAACGTGGGGTACTTGGCGCGCTTGGCGAAGAAGTTCGCGAACGC
>NZ_JBDPMJ010000103.1:0-963 GCF_039880665.1 Nonomuraea sp. B5E05 | reverse complement strand
AGCCACAGCGTGTTGGGTCCGAACCGCACCGAATGAGTTCTCGAGACGGTCGGAGCGTAGGAGACGTCGTCTTCTTTGACGTCGAAGCCCAGGGTGTCGCGGTAGAAGGCCACGGTGGCGTCGTACTGTGCCTTGGGGATCTTCATGGCGATGTTCAGGCCGGCGGTGAATTCAGGCTTGTTCATTGTCGCGTGACTCCTTCGTGTCGGTGGCGTCCAGTGCGCGTTCCAGCGCGGCCAGCCGGTCGTCCCACCGGTTGGCGAGCCTGGCCAGCCACACCTGGGCTGTGCGGATGGCGGCTGGTTCCAGCCGGTAGGGATGGCGGCGGCCGGCCGGTTCGCCGGAGCTGATCAGGCCCGCTTCGGCGAGTTGGTTCAGGTGCTTGGCGATCGCCTGGCGGCTGATCGGCAACCGTCGCGCCAGATCAGTGACGGTTGCGGGCCCGGCGCGGCCGAGCTCCTCCAGCAGCGCCCGCCGCGTCGGATCGGTGAGCGCCGCGAACACCGCGACGGCCTGCGCTTCTGCATCAGGCAGTCGCATCGAGGTAGGTCTCCAGGTCGACGAGCTCGGCGTCCCATCCCTGACTGTTGGCCTTGTGGGCGGAGCGGGCCACGTCGGCGGCGGCCTGGGTGAATCCGCTCTCCACCAGGCGCAGCCGGGTACCGCCTGCCACCGGCTCCAGGGTGAAGTCGACAAGCGTCCGGGGTGCGTCATCCTCCGGCAGGCCCTCGATCGCCCACCTGAACACGAAACGGCGTGGCGGGTCGACCACCACGATCGTGGCGACGGATTCCTCGTCGAGGTCGTCCCAGCGGAAGAACGCGCGCCCACCGGGCCGCAGATCAATCTCCGCCACCGAGCCGAACCACCGCGAGAGCCCTTCCGCGGTGGTCAGCGCGGTCCACACCCGCTCGATGGGGTGCCGCAGCACCACCACACGTTCGATCGCGTCCGCAACCATGC
>NZ_JBDPMJ010000102.1:0-970 GCF_039880665.1 Nonomuraea sp. B5E05 | reverse complement strand
TGCCCCGTCAAGGCGCTCTGATCGGCGAGGGTCATCGTCACTGTCTCGATCGTCCTGTCTCGCCCTGCTTCACATCAAATGGACTCATCTGTCCCATGTATCACAGCAGTCTGACAGAGAGGGGGCCACGCTTATCGGCCCATCGCCTCTTTGACCCACAAGACCACGGAACGCTGGAGCACGTCACGCTCGTCTTCCAGTTGCTCGCGTTCCTTCTCCCACGCCGTCTTCTCCGCGGCGTGCTGCTTGACCAGCGCGGCCTTCTCCCGCCGCAACCGGGCCAGTTCCTCCTGCTCCGACTCCTCCAGCGTTCCGCTCCCGTTGCCGTTGTAGTGCTCGTCCAGCCGGTCCATCGGCACCCAGTTGTGCAGCGTGTACGGGCTGATCCCTAGATCCCGTGCCACCTGCGCGACGGGCTTGCCGGTCTCCTTCACGATACGCACCGCGCCCGCCCGGAACTCCGGATCAAAGCGCCGCCGCGTGACTGCTGCCACGACCAAACCTCTCCCGGTTCGGTCTCCACGCTACGAGGGGAAGGACATCACCGACTTCGTATGCGCAGGACTCGGCTACGACAAATATGACGACCTCACTACGGAGTACCAGGTCAAGGGTGAGTTCGCCGACTACGGCATCCGCATCGACAAGCAGCTCGCCGCCTTCATCGAGGTGAAGCGTTGCAGCCAGAAGCTCAACGCCAAGCATCTGCGGCAGGTGCAGATGTACGCCGTGAACGAGGGCGTTGAGTGGATGATCCTTTCTAACGGCCAAGTGTGGCAGGCATATCACATGACCGCCGGCCTCCCCGTGGTCATCGACCTGGCTCTTGAAGTGGACCTGCTCAGCCTGGATCCACGGTTTGAAATCTGATGCTGGTGTTGTGAAATGCGGCGAGGTGCCCTCTGAACTGGGAAGATTGGAGTTCTCTACGCTTCAATCAGCCAGCCCAGGAAGGCACCTCGTAAGTGCG
>NZ_JBDPMJ010000101.1:0-978 GCF_039880665.1 Nonomuraea sp. B5E05 | reverse complement strand
CTAGACGAGTAATTCCGATCTCCGGTCAATGGTCGTAGGCGATCAGTGACCGGGTGATCGGGGCGTTGGTCGCGTTGTTGTGCCAGATCGCCGCCGCCAGCGCAAGAAGGCGCTGGGCGACGCGGATGGTGACCCCTTCTACGGAGCGGCCTCCATGGTCTTCCAGGTTGAGCTGGCCTTTGAGGGTGTCGTTGACCGACTCGATCAGCTGCCGGACCTTCTTGAGCATCGACTCGCCATAGCGGGCCTTCTCGTCCTTGCGGGACGGACGCAGCATCGTGATCCCGTACTCGCCCAGCAGCGTCTCGAAGTCCTTGCCCGCAAAGCCCTTGTCGCAGATCAGCAGGATGCCCTCGTGCTCGGCTGTCACGCCCGCGTCGACTTCGAGCATCGCCGCCAGTACCTCGCGTTCGCCGATCTTCGGGTCGGCCAGCGCCCACAGGATCGGCATTCCCGACGGAGCGCACACCAGGTACAGCTTCAGCCCCCAGTAGAACCGCGAGTGCGAAGCGCAATAGCCATACCCGGCCCATCCGGCCAGGTTCGAGCGCTTGACCGTCGGCCGGGACATCCCGCAGGGCACCGGGGTGGAATCCACGATCCAGCAGTCGTCGAGCCAGAAGTCGCTGGATCGGGCGAGCACGCGGATGGTCCGCTTGACCAGCCCGACGGCAGCACGCAGCCGTTTGTTGTAGCCGGACTGCTGCGGCAGATACGGGAACAGGCCGGCCAGGTGCTTGCGGGCGTAGCGCAGCCAGTGAGTCTCGGAGGTGAACCCGAGCAGCGCTTGAGCGACCGCGACGCAGACCAGTTCGGAGTCGGTCAGTACCGGTGGCCTGCCCGTCCATCGCGGTCCTCCCAACTCATCGTCGATCTTCACGTAGAGTGCGGTGAGAAGGGTCTCGATGTCGTTCGTCACAAAACGATCATGGAGGCCCTTCCCCTATGCACCGCAAGCCTTCGGACTTACTCGTCTAG
>NZ_JBDPMJ010000100.1:0-979 GCF_039880665.1 Nonomuraea sp. B5E05 | reverse complement strand
CGCGTCGCCCAGCGCCTTCTTGCGCTGGCGGCGGCGATCTGGCACAACAACGCGACCAACGCCCCGATCACCCGGTCACTGATCGCCTACGACCATTGACCGGAGATCGGAATTACTCGTCTAGGAGCGCGAACCCGTCAGCCGCCGGCCAGCAAGCGCGGCCAGGGCCGGTCCATGTTCCTCTCATGCGGCTTCAAGGCCGACGAAAAGATCGGCTCAGATCCGGAGATTCCCATCACGATAGGCGATCGTCCAGGTTCATCGCGGAACCAGCCAACGAAATTTTCCGACAGGCCGTATGGCCCGCCCCACCCGGTTATTGGCATCCAGATGGGTGATCCCGGTTGACGTGCCCTTCGGCTGACTCGGAACTGAAGGGAGAGCCGGATGCCGGGGCGGCGTCGGCATCGGGAGAGAAAGGAGCGCTGGTGTTCGATTTGAGGGAGTCGCTCAGCGGGGCTCCTGCGGTCTGGTCGCAGCCTGCTTGGTAGCCACGGCTGTCCTTGGCGCTGGGACGCGTACTTGGCAGGCGAAGGTGTACCTGCAGCGGAAGTTGACACACGCGCCACCAGCGGCCCGGCGAGCACCCAGACCTTCGACTACGACCCCATGGACCGCCTCACCGGACAGACGCTCGAGAACGGCTCCGGCACCCAGCTCGCGAAAATCACCTACGGCTGGGACAAGGACGACAACCTCACCACCAAGACCACCGCAGGCACGGCAGGGGCGGGCACCAGCACCTACGCCTACGACCACGCCGGCCGCCTCACCTCGTGGACCGCCCCCGACGGCGCCACCACCGCCTATGAGTGGGACGCCGCCGGCAACCGCACCAAGGCCGGCGACAAAACCTTCACCTACGACGAACGCAACCGGCTGCTGACCGGCGACGGCAGCACCTACACCTACACCCCGCGCGGCACCCTGGCCACCGAGACCAAGGCCGGCACGACCACCGACTACACCTTCGACGCCT
>NZ_JBDPMJ010000010.1:0-331285 GCF_039880665.1 Nonomuraea sp. B5E05 | reverse complement strand
GCCTGCGGACCTTGACCGGATGCGTCACCGGGCCTCCCGACTTCCGATCGAACGTGATCAGCACCATCCAACCGGCCGGACCGCCTTACGCGCCAACCCGGTGATCGTTTCCGGTCAAAGCACTAGCCGACATCGCCGCCCAGGCCGGGGTGAGTGAGGCCACGGTCAGCCGGGTGCTCAACGGCAAACCCGGCGTCTCGGCCGCCACCCGCCAGGCGGTCATGACGGCGCTCGACCTCATGGGCTACGAGCGGCCGCCCCGGCTGCGGCAGCGCAGCAACGGGCTGATCGGCCTGGTGACGCCCGAGCTGGACAATCCGATCTTCCCCGCCTTCGCCCAGGCCATCGAGAAGGCGCTGACCCAGCACGGCTACACGCCGGTGTTGTGCACGCAGCTGCCGGGCGGCGCCCCCGAAGACGAGTTCACCGAGCTGCTCGTGGATCGCGGGGTGAGCGGCATCGTGTTCGTGTCGGGGCTGCACGCCGACACCACCGCGCGGATGGACCGATACACCCGCCTCACCGACCGCGGGCTGCCGATCGTGCTGGTCGACGGCTACAGCGAGCACATCGACGCCCCCTTCATCTCGCCCGACGACCGCCTGGCCGCGCGGCTGGCCGTCCAGCACCTGGTCGACCTGGGCCACGAGCGCATCGGCATCGCGCTCGGGCCCCACCGGTTCGTCCCTGTGATCAGGAAGATCGAGGGCTACAAACAGGCGATGGCGCAGTTGCTCGCCACCTCCGACGTCGACGAGCTGATCGCGCACTCGCTGTTCTCCGTCGAGGGCGGGCAGGCGGCCGCCACGCAACTGCTGGCCCGCGGCTGCACCGGCATCGCGTGCGCGAGCGACCTGATGGCGCTGGGGGCGATCCGTGCCTGCCGGCAGAAGGGGTTGTCGGTGCCGGGTGAGGTGTCCGTGGTGGGGTTCGACGACTCGCCGCTGATCGCGTTCACCGACCCGCCCCTGACCACCGTGCGCAAGCCGATCGGCGCGATGGCGTCGGCGGCCGTGCAGACGCTGCTCGAAGAGGTCAACGGCGCCCCCGCCAGACACGTCGAGCTGATCTTCCAGCCGGAGCTCGTGGTCCGCGGCTCCACCGGCTCGGGCCCCCTGGTCAACCGGTGACCCGCGACGTCCTCGTCCTCGGCGGCGCCGGGGTCGACACCACGGTCTACGTGCCTGAGCTGCCGCTCCCCTACCGCGACACCTACCAGGTGCCGCCGGTCGTGGACCGGATCGGCAACACCGGCGCGGGCGTGGCGCTGGGCTGCCACGCGCTCGGCCTCGCGGTCGCGTTCGCCGACCTGATCGGCGACGACCCGCAGGGCGCGCTGGTCCGCCGGGCGCTGGACGCGGTCGAGTGCCGCTGGGGGCACGCCGAGGCGGGCACCCGGCGCAGCGTCCTGCTCGTGGGGCCTGACGGCCGCCGCACCTCGTTCTACGACGCGAAGGTCACGCCGGGCGAGCGCCTGCCGCGCGCGCTCTACGCGGACGTACGCCCCCGGCACGTGCACGTGTCGATCATGGACTTCTGCCGCCACGCCCTCGGCGACTTCGACGGCGTCCCCATCTCCACCGATCTGCACGACTGGGACGGCGCCTCCGACTACCACAAGGACTTCGCCTACCGCGCCGACCTCGTGTTCATGTCGGAGGCCGCCCTGCCGGATCCGGCCGGGGCCATGCGCGACCTCATCGCGCGCGGGCGCGCTCACACGGTCGTGTGCACGCGCGGCGCCGGCGGCTGTCTCGTCCTGGCGCGCGGCTCCGGCGTGCGCGCCTTCCCGGCCGCGCCACTGCCCGGCCCGGCGGCCGACAGCAACGGGGCGGGCGACGCGTTCGTCTCCGGCTTCCTGTACGGCACGGTGCGCGGCAGGCCGCTGGAGGAGTGCGTGCGGCTGGGCTCGATCGCCGGCGCGCACGCCTGCACGGTCACCGGCACGCACGAGTCGCCGATCACGGAAGCCCTGCTGCTCGCGAGAGCCACGCTTCAGTAATGTGATAGTACGATTGAGCCGTGCTCGATCTCGTACGCGGTGTCTCGCCCGTCCTGGAGGTGCCCTTCCACGACGACGGCGCCCTCGATCCCGACGGCTTCGCCAGGGTGGCCGCAGAGGTGCTGGCCACGGGCGTCACCTCGGTCATGTTCCCCGGCTTCGCCGGCGAGTTCCACAAACTCGACGACGCGGAGCGCGAGCTGCTCACCACCCTGCTCCTCGACGTGACCCGCCCGCGCGACGACGTGGCCGCGATCGTCTCGATCCCCGACCACGCCACCTACCACGCGGTCGCGCAGGCCGTACGCGCCGCCGAGCGGGGCGCCGACGCGATCAACCTGCTCCCGCCGCACTTCATGAGCCCTTCCCGCGAGGCCGTGCTGGCGCACGTGCGCGCGGTGCTGGCCGCGGTGGCGCCGCTGCCGGTCGTGCTGCAGTACGCCCCCGCCCAGACCGGCACCGCGCTCGACGCCGGCACCCTGCACCGGCTCGCCGCCGAGCACCCCAACCTGCGCTGGGTGAAGGTTGAGTCGGCGCCGCCGGGCCGGCTGGTCGCGGCGCTGGCGGAGGGGGAGCGGCCGCTGCCCGCCCTGGTCGGCTACGCCGGGCTGCACCTGCCCGACGCGCTGCGCCGCGGCGCGGTCGGCGTGCAGCCGGGCTGCTCGTTCACCGACCTCTACGTGGAGTTGTGGCGGCGCTGGGAGAGCGGTGACGAAGAGGGGGCGCTGGCCCTGCACACCCGCATGCTGCCCTACCTGTCCTACTGGATGCAGGGCGTGGAGCTGATCGTCGCCGCGGAGAAGGAGATCTCGCGCCGCCGCGGCTGGATCGGCTCGGCGCACTGCCGGGCCCCCGGCCACCGGCTCGACGTGGAGGAACACCGGATGATCGACCGGTTCGTCGAGGAGTTCGGGCTGGCGCCCGCGGCATGATCGCCGGCGGGCCGGCCCGTGTTCCTTCATAGGGGAGACCCTTACCAGCGACGGGGAGCGGCGTGGAGCTACAGGGCCTGCACGGGCAGGTGGTCGACAGGATCGGCGGTTCGCTCGCGGCGGGTGAGCTGCGCGCCGGCGAGGTGCTGCGCCTGGAGGACGTCCAGGCGCGGTACGCCGTCTCGCGCACGGTCGCCCGCGAGGCCGTGCGCGTGCTCGAGTCCAAACGGGTGGTCACCAGCCGCCCGCGCATCGGCGTCACCGTGCGCCCGATGAGCGCCTGGAACCTTTACGACCCTCAGGTGATCCGGTGGCGGCTCGCCTCGCCCGGGCGCGCGGCGCAGCTGCGCGAGCTGGCCGAGCTGCGCGCCGCGGTGGAGCCCGCCGCCGCGGCGCTGGCCGCCGGCCTCGCGGGGCAGGGCGTGCGGCAGGAGCTGGTCGCCCACGCGCAGGCACTGACGAGCGCGGCGCGCGACGGCGACAGCGAGGGGCTGGTGGCGGCCGACGCCGCCTTCCACCGCGTGCTGCTCGCCGCGTCGGGCAACGGCATGTTCGCCCAGCTCGCCGAGGTGACCGAGGAACTGCTCAGGGCCCGGCGCGACCTGCTGCTCCTGCCCGAGCGGCTCGACACGGCCGCCGTGAGGCGGCACCTCGACGTGGCCGAGGCCGTCGCGGCGGGCCGCAGGGCGGAGGCTGCCGAGGCGGTGCGCTCGATCGTGGAGTCCGCCCGCGACGAGGTCGAACGCCTTCTCGACGGCGACACCACGCTCGCTTAGCCAGAGCGCCGCCCGCTCAGGCACGGACACGCTCGCGCTGGCGGGGCCGCGGTGGCTCAGGCGGGGTCGCGCTCACTCCTGGCGGCGGTCTCGGCGGCCAGCCGTCCGGGCGCCGTGAACGGCGCCGACGCCATCGCCACGACCGCCCCCAGGAACATGGCCCCCGCGATGGCGAGCAACGGCGCGTCGAACGACCCCGTGGCCTCCTTGACCACCCCGATCAGCGGCGTGACCGCCAGGCCCGCGATGTTGGCGACGGAGTTGATGAGCGCCACCCCGGCCGCCGCGGCCACGCCCGTCATGAACGACGTGGCGCTGCCCCACAACGCGGGCACGGCCGACCACGCGGCACCGGTGGACAGCGCCAGCAGCGCGAACCCGAGCACGCCCGGCCCGGCCAGCACGCTGCCCACCAGCATCACCCCGGAGGCCGCCATCGGCACCGCCATGTGCAGCGCGTGCCTGCCCCGCCGGTCGACGCCGCGAGCCACGAGCACCATCGCCACCACGGCCAGCGCGTACGGCACCGCGGTCAGCAGCGCGGTCACGAAATCGTTCGGCTCGCCGAACCCGCCCTGGATCACCTGCGGCATCCACAGCGTCAGCCCGATGCTGTTGAAGGAGTACAGGAAGAAGAACAGCGCCAGCAGCAGCACCCCTGGGCTGGAGAGCGCCTGCCGCACGGAGATCGCCCGCTGACCGTCGATCTCCGCCTGCTCGCGCGCGAGCCGCTCGGCGAGCCACGTGCGCCCGCGCTCCGGCAGCCACCCGGCCTCGCGCGGCTCGTCGGTGAGGAACCTCAGCACCACGAACCCGAGCGCGACGGCGGGCAGGCCCTCGATGACGAACAGCCACTGCCATCCGGCGACGTCCAGGAACCCGTCCATCTGCATGATGAAGGCGCTGATGGGCGCGCCGATGACCGTGGCCAGCGCGGCGCCGATGTAGAAGCGGCCCATCGCCCGCCCCCGGTGGCCGGCGGGGAACCAGCGGGCCAGATACCAGATGATGCCCGGTGTGAACCCCGCCTCGGCGGCGCCGAGCAGCAGCCGCACGATGATGAACGACTTCTCGCCCTGCACCAGGGCCATGCAGGCCGACACGATCCCCCAGCTGATCATGATGCGCGCGATCCAGCGGCGGGCACCGATCCTGGCCAGCACGATGTTGCTGGGCACCTCGAAGATCACGTACGTGACGAAGAACATGCTGACCCCGAGCCCGAACTGCGCGGCGGTCAGCCCGATCGCCTCGTTCATGCTCAGGGCGGCGACCGAGACGTTCGACCGGTCGATGTAGGCCACGATGTAGCAGATGACGATCAGCGGCATCAGGCGGCCGGTCACCCGGCGCATCGTCTCTCGCTCCAGCTCGCCGACGCTCATCCCGTGACCTCCTGTGCAACATATGCACACTGCGAATTAATGGTGCTATCATTACCCTGCTGCAGGTATTCGGTCGTGTCAACACCGCTGTAAAGGGCAGAGCCTGATGTCGCAGACCGTGAGCAGGGCGACCACGATCCTCCAACTGGCGTGCGACGGCCCGCGCAGCCTCGCGGAGATCGGGGACCGGCTCGGCGTGCACCGCACCACCGCGCTGCGCCTGCTCCACACGCTCGCCGAGGCCGGCCTGGTCCGGCGGCTGCCGGACGGCACGTGGGGCGCGGGGCGCGGGCTCGCCGCGCTGGCGGCCCGCGCCGGCGGCCAGTTCGGGCTGCGCGACCTCGCCCACCCGCACCTCGCCGCGCTGCAGGAGTCGACCGGCCACACCGTCCACCTGGCCGCCCTGCGCGAGAGCACGATCGTCTACGTCGACAAGCTCTCGCCGCCCGGTCCCGTCCGCATGTACGCCCGCATCGGGCGGCCCGTCCCCCTGCACACGGCGGGTGTGAGCAAGGCGATCCTCGCCCACCTGCCCGCCGCCCACGCCGACGAGGTGCTGGAGGGCTGGGAGTTCACCCCGTACACTCCCGCTACGCTGATCACGAGGGCCGCGCTCGACCAGGAGCTGCGGGCCGTGCGTGAACGGGGGTGGGCGGCCGATGAGGGGGAGTTCGAGGAGTTCGTCCACTGCGTGGCCGTGCCCGTGCGCAACGCCTTCGGCGACGTGACCGCGGCGGTCTCGCTGACCGCGCTGCGCGCCCAGGCCGATCGCGCCGCCCTGCACGCCCTGCTCCCGTCGGTGCGCCGGTGCGCCGGCGCCATCTCCGAGCATCTCGGCTATCAGGAGGATCCATCATGACCGTCGCCGTCCACGTCGGCCCCGAGCCCGTGCCCGTCCTCGTCGAGGCCGTGGAGCGGGCGGGCGGCAAGGTCGTGCCGCTGGAGCGGGCCGAGGCGATCGTCTACTACGGCAGCGACGAGCCCGCGGAGATCCGGGCGATGATCCACGGCGGCATCCGCTGGGTGCAACTGCCGCACGCGGGCGTCGAACGATGGGCTGCCGCCGGGGTCATCACCGAGCAGCCGGTCTTCACCGCCGCCGCGGGCGCCTACGGGCCGGCCGTGGCCGAGCACGCGCTGGCCCTGATGCTGGCGGCCGCACGCGGCCTGCACCGGCACGCCAGGGCCACCTCGTGGGGGCCCAACACCTCGAAGGTATTCGCCGGCTCGACGGTCTCGATCGTCGGCTTCGGCGGCATCGGGCGGGCGCTCATGCCGATGCTGGAGCCGTTCGGCTGCCGGGTCCTGGCGGTCACCGACAGGGGAGAGGCGCCGGGGACGGCGGAGATCGTGCCGCGCGCCGGCTACCGCGAGACGCTGCCCGAGGCCGACTACGTGGTGGTCGCGGCGCCCGCCACCCCGCAGACCCGGGGGATGTTCGGGGCGCGCGAGTTCGGCCTCATGCGCTCGGACGCCTGGCTGGTGAACGTCGCGCGGGGCGGGCTCGTGGTGACCGAAGACCTGGTGGACGCGTTGCGCGCGGGCGACATCGGGGGCGCCGCCCTCGACGTCACCGACCCCGAGCCGCTGCCGGACGGGCATCCGCTGTGGGAGCTGGACAACGTCCTGATCACACCGCACTGCGCCAACCCGCGCGACGCCTACTGGCGCGGCCTGGCCGAACGCGTCACCGCCAACGTGCGCCGCTTCGCCGAAGGCGCCGCGCTCGAAGGCGTGGTCTCCCCGTCCCAGGGCTTCTGACCCCGCCACCGGCGTCGCCGGGCCACATGACCGCGGTCCCGCCATGGCCGCCCTCCTCCAGCGGCGATCGAGGTGACCACCGATGCCGTCATCCGGCCTGTCGCGCGAGGTACGAGCGTCCGCCGGAGGACGGAGCCTGCCCGGCGGGCGCCGCCGGCGTGAGGCGGGTGATGCGGGCGTTTCCGGCACATGGCGCGGGCTCGTTCTCCGGGCGGTGAGCGGGCGTCGCGGTGCGGGCGTAAGGCGGGTGGGTCAGGCGGGCGACGGGTGGTGACGGGTGCCGGGGGCGGCGGCGTCGGGCTGGTTGCGCAGGTTGATCCGCGCGCCCGCGCTCAGCCCCGAGTCGTGCACCTCGAGCCCCACGGGCGTGCTGCCCTTGGCCGGCTCGAACACCAGAGCGCCGGTGAACGAGCTCCCGGCCTCGATCCTGACCGGCGTGATCTCCTTGCCCGCCCTGTCGAGCAGCCTGGTGCCGGCGTGCGCCGCGTCGTCCTCGTCGATCAGCTTCTGCTGCCCGGGGTAGAGCACGCGGGCGTCAGGGCCGACGTTGTCGATCTTCACGCCGATCCGGCAGACCCGTTCGGCCGCGGACTTCGCGGGCTTGGAACACTTCGTGCTCGTCACGGCGAACTTCAGCTTGCCGTCCTGCACGGGCCCGTCCGCACCGGCCGCGGGAGGAGGGCGGAACACCCAGGCCAGCACGGCCAGCAGCAGCACAAGCAGCACCGCCGCGACCACCAGGACGGTCAGGCAGCCGCCGACCACGCTGCGCTTGCGCTCGGGCGGCCGGTAGCCGGGCAGCGGGCCCTGCCCGGTGCCCGTGCCGGTGCCGGTGCCGGTGCCGGTGACTGGGCCGGTGAAGGTGTGGTGCGGCGGCGCCTGGCCGGTCCGGTGGTGCGGCAGCGGCCCGCGTCCGGTGGTGAGCGGGCCGGTGTGCTCGGGATGCGGCGCCTGCGGGCCGCGCGCGGTGTGCGGCAGCGGCCCCGTCCGCTCGGGATGGGGCAGGCGGCCCTGCCCGGTCGCCGTGGGCCCGGTGCGCTCGGGATGGGGCAGGTGGCCCTGCCCGGTCGCCGTCGGCCCCGTGCGCTCCGCGGGCGGCGGTTGTGGGATGCGGCTGGAGCCGGGGGTGGGGCCCGTGCGCTCGGCGGGCGGGACCTGCTGCGCGCCCCGGCCGGAACCGGGTGTGGGTCCGGTGCGTTCGGCGGGAGGGGGCTGGCTCGCCCGCCCGCCCGCGCCGGGCAGGGGACCGGGCCCCGTGCGCTCGTGGTGGGCCTGCTGCGGGACACGACCGTCCGGGTGCCGCGCCTGAGCGCCGTGGCCGGCCGCATCGGGCCGCGGGCCGCGGTGGGCGGCCTCGGGATGGCGGTGCGGAGGGGGCGAACCCGGCGCGGCACGGTCGGGCGGCGGGCGATGCGGAGCCCGCGGCATCAGCGGCCCGAACTCCGACGGGTTCCACGCGCTGGTCAGGTGCTTGGTCGCGGCCAGCTGCGCGGCCGGCTCGTCGGCCGCCTCCACCAGCTCCAGCAGCAGCTGCCTGGCCGCGGGCCGCCGCGCGGGGTCGGGATGGATGGCCGCCGCCACCAGCCGGTCGAGCGGGGCAGGCAGCCCCCGCAGGTCGGGAGGCGCGGTGCGGGCCCTGGCCGCCATCACGTAGGCGTCGCCCTCGCCGAACGGATGCCCGCCGAGCCCCGCGTACGCGATGAGCGAGCCCCAGGCGAACACGTCGCCCGCCGGGCTCGTGCGCCCCTCGAAGACCTGCTCGGGAGCGATCCACCCGGGCGTGCCCATCACCATGCCGGCGTTGGTGTGCCGGGAGTCGACGTGCGTCGAGCGCGCCAGCCCGAAGTCGATCACCCGCGGCCCGGCCAGCGTCAGCATCACGTTGGCCGGTTTGAGGTCGCGGTGCACCAGCCCGGCCGCGTGGATGGCGGTCAGCGCGGCGGCCACGCCGACGGCCGCGGCGTGCAGCACCGACGGCGACAACGCGCCGTGCTCGATCAGGTGGTCCTCGAGGGAGATGCCGTCGATGAACTCGGTGACGAGATAGAGGCGGCCGCGGTCCTCGCCGTGGTCGAGCACCCGCGCGGTGCAGAACGACGCCACCTTGCGCGCGTTGGACACCTCTTCGTGGAAGCGCGCGCGGTAGACGGGGTCGGCGGTGAAGTCGCGCCGGATCGCCTTGAGCGCCACCCGTGACCCGTCGGCGGCCCTGGCGAGGTAGACCACCCCCATGCCGCCGGAGCCGAGACGGCTGAGCAGCTCATAGGGGCCGATCGCCGGCGGATCGTCCGGCTTCAGCGGAGAGCCAGCGGAGCGCCCCAACGTCGCCGTCCTCTCGCCGTCGTCATCCCGTCTCAACCCGACCCGATCCTCCGCCCCGGCCGGTCGTCATGCCGCGACCCGCACCGTTCCGCCGCACGGCATCCCGTTTGTACCCAAGACTCTAACGGAGGAAGGACCTACTCGTCGGCCACTAGGCGTGAGCGGGCTTGCGGCGCGCGGAGATCATCGTCACCCGCAGCCGCGCGAGATCGAGCGCGTGGGGCAGCGGCCGGTGCGGTGAGATGAGCCGCCCGACCGGCTTGGGCCGGGAACCGCGCAGGATGCCCGCCAGGAAGGCCGTGCCGACGACGAGCGTCAGGTGCACGCCCTCGCAGCCGGGTCTGGCCCACCACTCGCCGGCGGCGGTGCCGTCCAGCCAGATCTCGGGTGCGAAGGTGTTCGCGTACGGCAGGCGCGGGCTGCGCTGGTGGACGGCCATCGGCACCATGACGGTGGTGCCCGCGGGCAGGGCGGCGCCGTACCAGGAGGTCTCCACCGTGGTGAGGCGGGTCAGCGCCGGCACGGGCGGCCACAGGCGCAGGCCCTCGCGCAGGCAGGCGCGCAGATGGCAGGGGTCGGCGCGGGCCGCCTTGCGGTGTGCCGGGTGGGCGGCCAGCAGAGCGAGGGTCTGCATCAGGCCTGGCGCGGTCACGCCGAGCCCCATCAGCCAGAACGCCGCCTGCATGAGCCCGCGCGACTCGGCCTGCCCGGGGGTCTCGGCGATCAGCCCGGCCAGGCTGCCCGGCTCGGCGCGGCGCAGGTGGTCGATGATCCGGGCGTCGTAGCGTCCGGACAGGAGCTGCTGGCGCCGCCTGGCCCGCAGCCGTCCCGCCCGCGTGAGGTCCGCCAGCAGCCGGGTGAGCTCCTCGTCGCCGGCCGCGCCATCCCCGTAGACGCAGCGCCGGGCGACGCGCTGCCAGCGGCCGTTGAGCCGCGCGTAGTCCACCACGCCCTCGGTGAGCTCCTTGGCCTCCTCGCGGGCGATCTCGATGAACGACGGGCGCAGCACGTCCGTGGGCAGGCCCAGAGGGCGCGTCTCGACGGCCGGCGCGTACGCGTCGTCGTCCTCGGCCAGCACGCGAAGCGCGTCGCGCTTGGACATGATCAGCAGTGCCGGGCCGCGCGGGCCGCGGACCAGGACGGGGCGGCCGCCGTACCGGGCTTCGAGCTCCGACAGCAGCGTGCGGGAGCGCAGCAGGTCGCGTCCGGGCGTGAGGTGGGGCGTGCCGGGCGGGACGAGGGAGGCCTTGAGGCGCAGGCTCTCCAGCGCGGTGGCCCTGGGCAGCCCTCTAGGCACGCGCGGCCTCCCGGAACCCGGCCGGCGCCCGCGAGGTCCGGGCCTGGTGGGCCCTCGGCCCTGAGCCCGCGGGCGCCTCCTGGATGGCCGGAGCGGGGAGGAAGTTCATATGTCGATGTGATCGCCGCGGGCCCCCGTTCGCAATCCGGGGTTTCGGTCAACGGAACGCCCGCGGCCGCGCGCCGGAGGTGTTCCGTTGACCGGAACACGTCGGCGTCACGGGACGCGCGGCGGCCAGGAGCAGCTGGAGGGGGAGAGCGCGGCCGAGATGGCCTGGGCCGCGCCGCGTACGGAGATGCCGAGCCTGGCGAGCTGGGCCGCGTGCGCGGGCGCGGCCACGCCCAGCGCCATGCACACCGTGCCCGCGGGCCCGAACACGGGCGCGGCCACGCAGGCCACGCCCTCGGTGTACTCCTCCTGCGCGTACGCCACGCCGTGCCTGCGGACCTGGGCCAGCTCGCGTTCCAGCCCGGTCAGGGTGGTGACGGTGCGGCGCGTCCAGCGTTCGAAGGGGCCGCGCGCGATCAGCTCGTGGCGCAGCCGGGGATCGAAGGCCAGCAGCGCCTTGCCCGTGGCCGTGCAGTGCAGCGGCGCCCGGTCGGTGCCGTCGGAGCGCGAGCCGACGCGGTTGTGACCGTAGAGGCGCTCGACGTAACGGGCCTCCAGGCCGGCCGGCACGGCCAGGTTCACCGTCTGCCGGGTGGCCTCGTACAGGTAGAGCAGGTACGGCAGCACCACCGCGCGGGTGCCCGGCACGAGGGCGCGGGCGGTGCCGGCCATCGTCTCCAGCAGCTCGCCGGGCACGTAGCCGTTGCCGACCCGTCGAGCCAGCTCGCGGGCGCACAGCACGCCGAGGATGCGGTGCGCGGTCGACTTGGGCAGCCCCGTGCTCCGGCACAGCTCCGACAGGCTCACCGGGCGGGCGGCCACGCTGAGCGCGAGGAGGATGTCGATCCCGCGTTCCAGGCTGCCCGGCTGCGCCGCCCGGCGGTCGTCCGTGACGCGCTGCTCGTGACCGGCCGTCTGTGTCGGCATGACTGTCCTTTCGCTTTCCGAGGAGCGAAAGGGGCTTCCCGGGGCTGCGGTTGTGCATGCCTTGACCTACCCGGTTGACCTCTCGTTGATACCCGGTCAACGGCGGGATGATGATCTTCGCGGATCCGGAAATGTCCACGTCACGGCGGTTTCAGGCCTTTAGCCGGGCCTGCGCGCGTACGCCCGCTTCCGGGCGCTACTTCAGCGCGGCGGCCTCCGACGCGAGCTTCTCGATCCGGCCCCAGTCGCCCGCCGCGAGCGCGTCGGCCGGGGTCAGCCAGGTGCCGCCGACACAGCCCACGTTCGGCAGCGCGAGGTAGGCGGCCGCCGTGTCCGCCCGGATGCCGCCCGTCGGGCAGAACCGCACGTCCGGCAGCGGCCCGCCCAGCGCCTTGAGGTAGGGGACGCCGCCCGCGGCCTCGGCGGGGAAGAACTTGAGCTCCTTGATCCCGCGCTCGGCCAGCGCCATCGCCTCCGACACGGTGGCCGCGCCGGGCAGGTAGGGGACGCCGCTCGCGTCGAGCGCCTCGACCAGCGACAGGGTGGTGCCCGGCGAGACCAGGAACCTGGCCCCGGACGCCACCGATGCTGAAATATCGTCAGAAGTCCGGATCGTGCCGGCGCCCACGGTCGCCTCCGGCACCTCGGCGGCGATCCTGGCGATCGCCTCACGGGCGGCCGGCGTGCGCAGGGTCACCTCGATGACCGGCAGGCCCCCGGAGACCAGAGCCCTGGCCAGCGGCACGGCGCTCTCCGCGTCGTCGATCACCACGACGGGGATCACCGGGGCGAGATCGAGCAGACTACTCATACGTTCTTCTCCTCGTCGGCCCCGTGTGGGACCTTCCGTACTCATATTGATGGCCCGCGCCCCCGGCGAGGCCGCCTGAGGCCCCCGGGGTACGGCCTCAACCCACCAGTTCCCTGCGCGCGCGCCGGCTCAGCCAGGCCGCGGCGCCCGTCAACGCCGGCTGCGGCGCGACGATCAGCGCCGTCCCGATGGCGGAAAGGTAGTCCGCCATGTCGGGATTGGCGGTGAACCGCGTACGGAAGCCGCTGGCACGCACGCGCTCCACGATACGGGGCAGCACTCCGCCGCCCAGGTAGACCCCGCCCCTCGCGCCCAGGGTCAGCGCCACGTTCCCGGCGAAGCCGCCCAGCATCCCGCAGAACACCTCGACCGTCTCGGCGCACAACGAGTCGTCGAGCCTGGCCACGATGTCCGAGGCGGTCAGCTCGGGCGCGGCGACCCCGTTCACCTGGGCCAGCGCCCGGTGCAGCCGGACCAGGCCCGGCCCGGACAGCACGTGCTCGGCGACGACGTGCGGCAACCCCTGCGACTGGAGGACCCGTACGATCTCGAACTCGCGCCGCTCCACCACCGGCACCGTGACGTGCCCGCCCTCGCCCGGGATCGGCGTCCAGCCGCCATCCGCCGGCGCCAAGCCGCCCACGCCCAGCCCGGTGCCCGGCCCCAGCACGGCCTTGACCCCGTGGCAGAGGCCGGGGCCGCCCAGGTGCACCAGGTCGTCGCCCTCCAGGTGCGGCAGCGACACCGCCAGCGCCTCGAAGTCGTTGAGCAGCCGCGCGTACGGGACGTCGAGGTCGCGTACGGACCCGGCCCACGGGGAGTTCGTGAGCCGGTAGCGGTCGCCGTCGATCGGCCCGGCCACGGCCAGGCAGACCGCTCCTGGCCGCGCCCCGGCCGCGTGCTCCGCGAGATAGGCGTCCACGGCTTCCGGCAGCGTGGCGTACGCCGCCCCTGCCAGGACCGCGACGTTCGACGGCCGCGCCCCCATTGAGGTGACCAGGCCGAACCGGGCGTTGGTCCCTCCGATGTCGGCGACGAGCCAGGGAAGGTCAAAGGCACTCACGCATACCTCCGGCGTCCACGGGCGGCGTCAAGATCGCTCGCCTCCCCCGCAGGATGCCATGATCGTCCGCGCCGTCCCAGACGGCCGGGCGCCCCTCACCGTCCCGTACGGCCGGGCGCCTTCGCCGGGTCGTCACCGGGCCAGTCCGGCGGGGCGGGCGGCCGCGGGGGCGCCGGCCTCCAGGTGGGAGGAGCCCGCCTCGGCGGGGAACCCCAGCCCGGGGCCGTGGTGCGGCGACTCGGCGCCGCTCACCCCGAAGATCCCGGCCCCCTGCTCCGCATGCCCCGCCATCCGGCGGAAGGCGGCGAACAGCTCGCGTCCCGTTCCCACCCACTGCGCGTCGCTCAGCGGCCGCCCCTCCGGCGTACGACCGGCCAGCTCCTCGGCGGGCACCAGCAGCTCCAGGACGCCCGCCGCCGAGTCGAGCCTGACGACGTCGCCGTCGCGCACCAGCGCGATCGGCCCGCCGTCGGCGGCCTCGGGCGACAGGTGGATGGCCGCGGGCACCTTGCCGGACGCGCCGGACATCCGCCCGTCGGTCACGATGGCCACCCGCTGCCCCCGGTCGAGCAGCACGGCCAGCGGCGAGGTCAGCTTGTGCAGCTCGGGCATGCCGTTCGCGCTGGGCCCCTGGTAGCGGATCACCGCCACGAAGTCCTGCCCGTCCAGCTCGCCCGCCTCGAACGCCTTCAGCAGATCGAGCTGGTCGTCGAAGACCTTGGCCGGCGCCTCGATCACCAGGTGCTCGGGCTTGACCGCCGACACCTTGCTGACCGCGCGGCCCAGGTTGCCCTCGACCATGTGGATCCCGCCGTCCGCGGCGAACGGCCCGGCGACGGGACGCAGCACGTCCAGGTCGGCGCTGCCGCCGGTGACCGGCGACCAGAGCAGCTCGCCGTCCACCAGGGCGGGCGCCTCGCGGTAGCGGTCGAGGCCGCGTCCGGCGACGGTGAGCACGTCGCCGTGGAGCAGCCCTTCGTCCAGCAGATCGCCGATGAGCACCTGCATGCCGCCGGCGTCGCGGAAGTGGTTCACGTCCGCCTGGCCGTTCGGGTAGACCTTCGTCAGCGACGGCACCACCCGCGACAGCCCGGCCAGGTCGTCCCAGGTCAGCACGATTCCCGCGGCGGCCGCCATGGCCACCAGGTGCAGCGTGTGGTTGGTCGAGCCGCCGGTCGCCAGCAGGGCGACGCAGGCGTTCACGATGGCCTTCTCGTCGACCACCTCGCCGATCGGCGTGTACTCCCCGCCGTGCGCGGTGATCTGCACCGCCCTGCGTCCCGCGGCCCCGGTCAGGGCGTGGCGCAGCTCGGTGTG
This sequence comes from Nonomuraea sp. B5E05, assembly GCF_039880665.1. Classification (NCBI taxonomy): domain Bacteria; kingdom Bacillati; phylum Actinomycetota; class Actinomycetes; order Streptosporangiales; family Streptosporangiaceae; genus Nonomuraea; species Nonomuraea sp. B5E05. The sequence continues at coordinate 316,584 of NZ_JBDPMJ010000010.1, read as the reverse complement.
CGGGTTGACGAACGTCGAGCCCGGCAGGTGCAGGCCCATGACCTCCATCAGCGCCTGGTTGGAGTTGGCGGTGCCGTAGAAGGTGCAGGTGCCGGGGGAGTGGTACGACTTGGCCTCGGCGTCGAGCAGCTCGTCCCTGCCCACCTTGCCCTCGGCGAACAGCTGCCGGGTGCGGGCCTTGACCTTGTTCGGCAGGCCGGAGGTCATCGGCCCGGCCGGCACGAAGAGCGCGGGCAGGTGCCCGAAGTGCAGCGCCCCGATGAACATCCCCGGCACGATCTTGTCGCACACGCCCAGCAGCAGCGTCGCGTCGAACATGTCGTGCGACAGCGCGATCGCGGTGGCCATGGCGATCACGTCGCGGCTGTAGAGGGACAGCTCCATGCCGGGCCGCCCCTGCGTGATGCCATCGCACATCGCGGGCACCCCGCCCGCCACCTGCGCGACGCCCCCGGCCTCGCGCACGGCCGCCTTCAGTTCCTGCGGGTACGTCTCGTACGGCTGGTGCGCGGAGAGCATGTCGTTGTAGCTGGTCACGATGGCCACGCCCGGCTTCGCCGTGCCGCGCAGGGCGGGCTTGTCCTCGCCCGGCGCGCCCGCGAAGCCGTGCGCCAGGTTCGCGCAGCCGAGGTGCGCCCGCGCGGGCCCCTTCGCCCGCGCGGCCTCGCCGTCACGGCGGATCCGCGCGAGGTACGCGGTCCGGCTGGCGGCGCTCCGCTCGGCGATCCGGTCGGTGATCTCCTGAATGACGGGGTTCATGCACCCTCCTTCGTCGGGCCGGTGAACCCGAGGTCGCTCCGTGTGATGACCGGTCTGGTGGTCGGCCCGCCGCGCTCGTTCACGCGTCCTCCTCGTGCCACGCACGACCGCTGCGGCCGAGCAGTTCGTGGGCTCCCGCGGGGCCGGTCGTTCCCGCGGGGTAGGGCTCGGGCAGCCCGGCCCGCGACTCCCAGGCGTGCAGGATCGGGTCGATCCAGCGCCAGGCCGCCTCCACCTCGTCCCGCCGCATGAACAGCGTCGGGTTCCCGGCCAGCACGTCGGTCAGCAGCCGCTCGTACGCCTCCGGCACCCGCGTCGTGAACGTCTCGCCGAAGCTCAACGACAGAGGCACCGGCTTCGGCGTCACCTCTCCCGCGCCCGGCTCCTTGGCCATGATGTGCAGCCGGATGCCCTCTTCCGGCTGCAGCCGCAGCACCAGGCGGTTCGGTGCGCCGCCGGGGTAGATGGAGTGCGGCACGTCCTTGAACTGCACCACGATCTCCGAACGCCGGTACGGCATCCGCTTGCCGGTGCGCAGGTAGAACGGCACCCCCGCCCACCTCCAGTTCTTCACCTCGGCCCGGATCGCGGTGAACGTCTCCACCCGCCGCGAGGCCTCGGTCGGCGGCGTGGAGGCGGGCTCGTCGAGGTAGCCGGGCATGCCGTCCGCGCCGACGTACTGGCCGCGCACGGTGAAGCGGTCGACCTCGGTGCCCGTGATCGGCCGCAGCGCCTGCAGCACCTTGACCTTCTCGTCGCGCACGGCCTCGCGGTCGCTGCGGGCGGGCGGCTCCATCGCGGTCAGCGTGAGGAGCTGGAGGAGGTGGTTCTGCACCATGTCGCGCAGCGCGCCGGCGTGGTCGTAGTAGCCGCGCCTGCCGGGCGTCCCGACGGTCTCGGCCGCGGTGATCTGGACGTGGTCGATCCACAAGGAGTTCCAGATCGGCTCGAGGAAGGCGTTGGCGAAGCGCAGGACCAGGAGGTTCTGGACGGTCTCCTTGCCCAGGTAGTGGTCGATGCGGAAGATCTGGTGCTCGTCGAAGATGGCGCCGACCTCGTCGTTGATGCGCTGCGCGCTCGGCAGGTCGTGGCCAAGGGGCTTCTCCAGGACCACGCGTGAGAGCGGCGTCACCAGCCCGGCCTGGTCGAGCTCGCGGCAGAACGGCCCGAACGTGCGGGGCGGGCTGGCCAGGTAGAACACGCGATCGCGCTGCTCGTGCCCGGCCAGCAGCCTGGTGAGCGCGCCCCAGCCCGCTCTGTCGGCCCCGCCGGCGTCCCTTCCGGCGTCCGCGCCGACGTCGATCGAGACGTGGTGCAGGCGGCCCAGGAACCGCTGCCAGCCGGCCTGGTCGTCGGCCGGCACCTGGTCGCGCACCTCGGCGTCCACCTTGCCGCGGAAGTCGGCGTCGGTCAGCCCGCCCCTGGACATGGCGATGATGCGGGATTCATGGGAGAGCCGGCCGTCCCTGTCGCAGTGGTAGAGCGCCGGGATCAGCTTGCGCATGGACAGGTCGCCGGTCCCGCCGAAGACGACGAGGTCGGCGGTGTGCGCACCGGGGTGATCCGCGGGCTGATTCGTAGGGCGATCTGCGGGTGAGGTCGAGAGGGGGGACACGGTTGAGAGCTCCATGATCTACCAAGCAGGGACAGAACGGACACTAACCAGAGTTTGGTGCATGCACAAGCGGAGTTTTGGCATCTGAGATAAAAAAGTCTCGACTTTTCATTACCTAACCCCATGTGGTTCACTTGGCCGATGCCTCGACGTACTGCCGCGACCCTCGCCACAAGTGGTGAGGTGCTCCGCCTCATCCGCTCCGGAGAGGCCGTGACACGCGGCGATCTCGGCCGGGTGACCGGCCTGTCGCGTCCCGCGGTGCAGTTGCGCGTCGGCGAGCTGCTGGAACGCGGCCTGGTCGTGGAGCGCGCCGACGCCCCGTCCACCGGCGGGCGGCCGCCCGTCCGGCTGGAGTTCAACGCCTCGGGCGGCGTGGTGCTGGTGGCGGCGCTCGGCGCGAGCCGCACCAGCGTCGCCGTCTGCGACCTGGCCGGGCGCCGGCTCGACGGCCGCGAGTTCGCGATGGACGTGGAACAGGGCCCCGACGTGGTGCTGCCGCTGCTCATGGACACCTGGGACGAACTGCTCGGCGGCCGTCCCCGCTCGATGGTCGCGGGCGTCGGCATGGGCGTGCCGGCGACGGTCGAGTTCGCGCAGGGCCGCACGGAGAGCGCCCGCGTGATGGCCTCGTGGACCGGCGTGGTGATCCCGCCGATCATCCGCGAGCGGTTCCCCGTCCCGGTGCTGGTCGACAACGACGTCAACGTGCTGGCCATCGGCGAGCACCGCGGCGCCTACCCCGACCTCGACGACCTGATGTTCGTGAAGATCTCGACGCGGATCGGCGCGGGCGTCGTCGCCGGCGGCGGGATCCTGCGCGGCGCGCTGGGCGCCGCGGGCGAGATCGGGCACATCCCCGTGCTCGACGGTGGCGACGTGTTGTGCCGGTGCGGCAACACCGGCTGCGTCGACTCCGTCGCCAGCGGCACCGCGCTGCTGCGCGACCTCCGGGCGCGCGGCAAGGACGTCACGACGATCGCCGACGTGACGGCGCTGGTGCGGGCGGGCGACGCCGAGACGATGGCCACCGTGCGCGAGGCGGGGCGCAGGATCGGCGAGGTGCTCGCCGGGGCGGTCAACATCCTCAACCCGTCGGTGGTGGTGCTGGGCGGCGACGTCGCCGAGGCGTTCGGGCCGCTCGTGTCGAGCATCCGCGAGGTCGTCTACCGCCGCTCCACCGCCCTCGCCACCCGCAGGCTGCGCATCGAGCCGAGCCGGCTCGGGGCGGGTGCCGGCATCAGCGGGTGCGCGGTGATGGTGCTCGACCACGTGCTGTCGCCCGAGGCCGTCGACGAGGCGATGACGGTCTCCGCCCTGCGCCAGGAGCGCGCGGCCTCCGGCTAGAGGTCCCAGCGTGGCTCGGAGCTCTCCTGCACGCCCCCGTCCGCGCGGAAGATCAGGTGACGGTCGAGGTCGGCGGCGAACCACCGGTCGTGCGTGACCACCAGCACCGTGCCCGCGAGCTGATGAGCGGCTGGCGGGGCGCGCTGCTACGCCATCCCTGGTCGGCCACCATCCTCGACCGGCCGCTCATGGGCCCGAACGCGCTGGAGCGCACCGAGTTCCTGTACGAGACCCTGGCCGAGGCGGGCTTCCCCGCGCCTAAGATCGCCGCCTACAGCCTGGCCAACTACGTCATGGGCGCGGTCATCATGCAGGTCACCTGGCAGGAACGCGACGAGGGCGGCACGGGCGCCATACTGAAGGAGCGCGCGGACCTCTATCCGTCCCTCGCCGAGCACGGTCTCGACTTCCCCGGCGGGCCCGCGAACGATCCCTCCGCCGAGTGGGACACCACGTTCGCCGAAGGTCTCGGCTACCTCCTCGACGGGATGGAGCAGGCCGAGCGGGCGCGGCGACGCGAGACCGGCGGCCCCGGCTGGACCGGCTCGTAAAAAGCAGAGCAGAACGCTTCACGCCGGAGATGTGGCGGAGGATCGTTCGCGATACGGGCGACATGTCGCCACGGCGCACGGCCGGCAGGGCGCGTCGTCACGGCGAGCAACCCGTTGGCCTTCACGACCGGCCAGGACGGGCGGTCACGGGGGGCGGCGCGTGCGGTGCCGCCGGCCTGCCGTAAGGGGAGGGGCCCGGCGCGGGCGCGGACGGCGGGTGGGATGCCGTGAAGCGCGAGCCGACCCCAGGCCCGGCGGTGTCCGCGTTGCCGGCCCCAGGCCTGGCGGTGTCCGCGTTGCCCGCCCGTGGTGCGGTGGATCCGGCGACGGCGCGCCGCGCCGGGGTGGATCGCGCCGTTTCGGCCCGGCCGGCGGCGGAGCCCGCCGAGCCGGACCGCGGCGCGGTGGACCTCGCCCTGACGCGCCGCGCCGAGGCGGAGCGCGTGGCTGTCAGCCGGGAGGCGACGGAACGCGCGACGACGGGCCGCGCAGACGGGACGGCGGCGGGCGGGGCGGTGCGGGAGACGAGCCGGGAGGTACGCGTGCCGGGGCCGGCGGTGTGCGCGTCAAGCCCGGGGGCGCGCGCGTCGAGCCGGGAGGTGCGCGAGCCGGGCGGGGCGGCGCGAGAGCCAGGCCGGGAGGTGCGCGAGCCGGGTGGGGAGGTCCGCGCGTCAGGTGGGACGGGGCGCGCGTCGGACTGGGCGACGACGGGCTGGGCGGGCCGGGTGGCGCGCTGGGGAGAGGCGGGCGGGGCGAGCCGGGTGGAGGTGGACCGGACCGGTTCGGCGGAGGCGAACTGGGTGGAGGCGGCCGGCGTGCCGCCCGGCGACGGGGTGGCCGTGCGGGTGGCGGTGGGACGCTCCGTGACCGGGGGGAAGGGCGGGACGTCGCCGGGCACGCGGTCGGAGACGGCGGGCCAGTCGAGCGGGTCCAGGTCGCTGGGGTACGGCGTACGTACCACCAGGATGGCGGCCGCGATCAGCATGACCACGCCGAGCAGGACGCCGGTGACCATCAACGCCCGCCCGCGCCACCCGCTCTCGTCGGCGGGCGCGGCGGGCCCAGGTCCACGGCGCGGTCCAGTCATCCCTCACATGCTAGAGATGTGGCGCACCGATCGGGCAATGTGCTGGTAAATCACCAAAAATCCATTGATGTCCGGTGAGGCGAGCTCAGCACGTGCACAGCAGCCCGCGCAGCGCCGTCTCCAGGCACAGGCCGGAACGCGCGGGGCGCGGCCACGGGAAACGCACGAGTGATTCGTCCACCCGTACGGTCGCCCCGAACCGGTCCAGCTCCCACAACCACACCTCGCCCGCCTGCTCGCCCAACTGCCTGGACACGCCGGCCGTGAGCTGCGGCCGGTGCGAGGCGTTGACATGGGCGAGCACCCGCTCGGCCGCCTCGGAGAGCGGGTCGGGCGCCGCGCCCAGGTAGTCGTCGGCGTCGAGCACCCCCGACTCCTGCCCGGTCAGGTAGACGACCTGGCCGACGTCCAGCCGCAGCAGCCGGGGCGCGTCCGGCCGCCCGTACCGCTCCAGCGCCTTGAACAGGCTCTCGTCCGGGCAGTGCGTGGCCACCGCGACCGCCGATGAGCGCGCCTCGCCCTCGGGAACGGCCTCCGCCCAGCCCTGCACCTCGATCAGCCCGCGCGGGTGGGTGGCGGAGCCCAGCTGCCGCATCGCCGTCAGGTTCACCGCCACGACGGCGTCCTCGCGCAGGCCGTGCAGCGTCTCCCCGGGCAGCACCAGGAGCACCGGACGCCCGCGCTCGTCAACTCCTCCGCGCGCGGGTGACGGGGCGCCGTCGACGGACAGCTTGGCGACGCCGGCGGTCGCGGCGAGGGTGCGGACCCGCTCGGGGATCGGCAGCATGACGCCTCCTTGAGGGCGGAAATCGTATGTTAGGTTAGGCAAGCCTAAGTAAGCCATACCTAATCACATCGAGGTGAACGTGCGCTACACCGGTCCGAAGGTGCGACTGTCACGTCGCGCGGGCGTCCCGCTGACCAGGAAAGCCGTCCGCTACTTCGAGCAGCGCCCCTATCCGCCGGGCGAGCACGGCCGTAAGACCAACCGCCGCAACACCGGCGACTACGGCCTGCGGCTGATGGAGAAGCAGAAACTGCGCTGGTACTACGACGTGTCCGAGCGGCAGTTGCGCCGCTACTGGGACCTCGCCCTGCGCAAGCCGGGCGCGTCCGGCGCCGAGCTGGTCACGCTGCTGGAGACCCGCCTGGCCTCGCTCGTGCTGCGCGCCGGGCTGGCGCCGTCCATCTACGCGGCCAGGCAGTACGTCAACCACGGTCACATCGCCGTGGACGGCCGCAAGGTGGACATCCCCAGCTACCTGGTCAGGCCGGGACAGGTGGTCACCGTCAGGGAGCGCTCGCGCAGGTTGCAGCCGTTCGTGGCCGCCGCCGAGGGCGTGTACGCCGACGACCGGATCGCCCCCTACCTCGCGGTCGAGCACGCCGACCTCCGCTTCACGCTGACGCACCGGCCGGAGCGCGAGCAGATCGACCTCCCGGTGGACGAGCAGCTCGTCGTGGAGTTCTACTCCCGCTAGCTCAGTCCAGGGCCCGCTGCGCGCGCAGCTCGGCCAGCTCCTTGCGCAGCTCGGCGAGCTCGTCGAGGATGCGCTGGGTGCGATCGCCAGTGTCCTGCCTGGCGGCGGCGCGCTCCTCGGAGTTCTCCTCGTCCATCGCGCTGACCACGACGGCGAGGAACAGGTTCAGCACGACGAACGTGCACACCAAAATGAAGATCGTGAAGAAGATCCAGGCCGACGGATGACGATCCATCACCTCTTTGGCGATGTTGCCCCAGTCGTCACCCGTCATCGTCTGGTAGAGGGTGAACAACGACGTGGGCAGGCTGCCGAACCTGGTGGGGGCGGCCTGCCCGTAGAGCTTGGTGGCCATGACGGCGGCCACGTAGAGCACCAGGGAGAGCAGCACCACGATCGAGCTCATCCCCGGCAGGGCGCGCAGCAGCGCCGAGACCACGCGGCGCAGGCTCGGCACGACCGACAACAACCGCAACGCGCGCAGGATGCGCAGGGAGCGCAGCACCGACAGGCCGCCGGTCGCCGGGACGAGGGCGATGCCGACGATCACCGCGTCGAAGATGTTCCACGGGTCGCGGACGAACGCCGAACGCTCGACGTAGACCTTGGCCAGCAGTTCGACGACGAAGATGTAGAGCGCGACATGGTCGATGAGGGTGAGCAGGTCGCCGTGGCGCTCGACCACCTGAGGGAAGGTCTCGAGTCCCAGAACGGCCGCGTTGGTCAGGATGACCGCGATGATGAACCGCTGGAAGCGCCGGTGGGCGAGGAAGTCGCGCATGCGTTCACGCACGGGGGTAGGCTCCTAAGGCAATGATCGTGTTGCCCCACCATGATGGCGCAAGATGATCAAGCAGGAGACCGTGGTATAACCCACACGACCAGGCTCGGGAGGGGCCGGACGACATGTCCTATCCGCACTACGGCCCACCCCCTCAGAGCCACCCCAACGGCACCGCCATCCTCGTGCTGGGCATCCTGAGCCTGGTGGTCTGCAGCCTCCTCGGGCCCTTCGCCTGGGTGATGGGCAACAGAGCGCTTAGCGAGATCGACGAGAGCGGTTATTACTACGAGAACCGCGGTTCGATCCAGGCGGGGCGCATCTGCGGCATCATCAGCAGCGTCCTGATGATGCTCACGTTCGGGTTCATCATCTTCGGGTTGGGCATGGCGTTCCTCACCGGCGGCTTCGAGAGCAGCGGTTAGCGCCGCCGGCCGTAGTCGCCGAGGCCCGGCTCCAGCAGGTCGAACGCCTTCTCCGCCTGCGCTCTGAGGTCGGGTTCGATGCTCTCCCACTCCTCGCCGGCGAGCCTCCTGCTCACCGAATAGTCGGTGAGCAGCCGCGCCGTGGTGAGGATGTGCGCCGCGACGAGCCTGGGGCGGAGGTCGTCGGAATCCGCGCCGAGCTCGTCGGCGAGCGCTCGGGTCAGCACCTTCTCTCGCTGCTCGTGCACCTCGCGCATCCGGGCGACCAGCGCCGGGCTGGCGTCCACGATCCTGGCGAACACGTCGGTGCCCAGGTTGAACCCGTATCGCCAGTCCTGGGTGTCGATGGCGTGGAGCACGTCGCGCCGGAAGGCCCGCACCACGCTCTCGCCGGGCTCGCGCTCCCGCAGCACCCGCACGGGGTGGTCCACGGCCAGGTGCTGCCGGTCGGCGAACAGGTCCTCCTTGGTGCTGAAGTAGTTGAACACCGTGTTGACCGACACGTCGGCGGCCCGCGCCACCTCGGCCACGGTCACGTTGTCGAACCCCTTGGCCATGAACAGGCCCATCGCGATGTCGGCGATGCGCTCCCTGGTCTCGCGTTTCTTCCGCTCCCGCAGCCCTTCACCCATGTCCCCATCGTACCCAAATTGCAGTGACACCAATTTTATGGTTACCTCAATTTTGGAGGCGATGAAATGATCAAGACTTCGGGTCTGAGCAAGACCTTCGATGGCGGCGTGGAGGCCGTCAGAGACCTCGGCATAGCGGTGGAGCCCGGTGAGATCGTGGGTTTCCTCGGTCCGAACGGCGCGGGCAAGACCACGACCATGCGCATGCTGACCACCCTGCTGCGCCCCACGTCCGGCACCGCCACGGTGGCCGGGCACGACCTGCGGGCCGACGCGAAGGAGGTGCGCAGGCACATCGGCTACGTCTCCCAGGGCGGCGGCATCCTGCCGACCACGCCGCTCAAGGGAGAGCTCGAACTCCAGGGCATGCTCTACGGGCTGAGCCGCCGGGAGTCCGGCGCCAAGGCAGGTGAGGTCCTGGCCAGGCTGGACCTCGCGGGGCTGGAGACCAGGCTCGGCGGCGCGCTCTCCGGCGGCCAGCGCCGCCGCTTCGACATCGCGTTCGCGCTGCTGCACGACCCGGCGCTGCTCTTCCTCGACGAGCCGACGACCGGCCTCGACCCGCAGAGCCGGGCCAACCTGTGGGGCCACATCCGCGCGCTGCGCGAGGAGAAGGGCATGACGGTGTTCCTCACGACCCACTACCTCGACGAGGCCGACGCTCTCTGCGACCGGCTGCTGATCATCGACCACGGCCGGATCGTGGCCGAGGGCGCCCCGGCCGAGCTCAAGACCGGCGGACGCACGCTCGACGAGGTGTTCCTCGACATCACCGGCAGGTCACTCCGCGAGGAGAGCGAGCTGTCGGGGAAGGGCGTCTGATGCTCCGCGACACCTGGGTGCTGTTCCGCCACGGCGTGGGCGTCACGCTCCGGCAGAAGGTCGGCGTCGTCTTCGGCGCGGTCCAGCCGCTGCTCTTCCTCGTGCTGTTCGGGCCCATCTTCGCCACGTTCGGCACCTGGGAGACGCTCGTGCCGGGCCTGATCATCCAGCTCGGCCTGATGAGCATGGGGCTGGCCGGGTTCGGCATCGTCTTCGAGAAACGTTCCGGAGTGCTGGAACGGATGCGTGTCACCCCGGCCAGCCGGCTGGCGCTGCTGCTCGGGCGCGTGCTCACCAACGCGGTCACGCTGATCCTGCAGACGCTGCTGCTCCTGGTGGTCGGCTTCGCCTTCGGCCTGCGCGCACCCGCGCTCGGGCTGGCGGCCGGGTTCGTGCTGATCGTCGTGCTCGGGCTGAGCCTGGCCGCGCTGTCGTACGCCGTCGCCCTGACGATGAACGAGCAGCTGTTCGCGCCGGTGATGTCCACGGCGGTGATCCCGCTCATCCTGCTGTCCGGCTCGTTCCTGCCGATGTCGATGGCGCCGGGCTGGCTCGACGCCATCTCGCACGTCAGCCCGTTCCGGTATGTGCTGGAGGCGCTGCGCGACCTGTTCCACGGCCACTACCTGACGGGCACGGTCGGCGCCGGCGTGGCGGTGACCGCGGTGTTCGCCGTGGTCAGCCTCACCATCGGGACGCGCGTGTTCAACAGGGAGAACGCGTAAGGAGCGCGGGCGTGGCCGGACCGCTCCGGCCACGCCCGCGCGGGTCAGGCCGCGCTTCTGGCGCGGCGCTGAAGGGCCGTGATGACGCCCGCCGGGTCCACGATCCCGTAGCCGTAGCCGTAGTCGAACCCCACCTCGCTGCGGTCCTCCGCGGTGCGCCGCAGCAGCGCGCGCAGCTGGGCGGGCGACAACCTGTCCGCCGGCCACATGGTGCGCACCGCCGCCACGAGCCCGGCCGCCACCGGCGCCGCCGCCGACGTGCCCGAATCGGGCGAGCCGGGGCCCAGCGCCTGGGACCCGGAGAAATGTGTGTACGCGCAGAGGTCCGGCTTGCGGGCGGTCAGCCGTCCCGGCCCCTGCGAGGAGTAGCCCACCCGCTCGCCGTTGATGTCGATGCCGCCGATCGACAGGGCCTTCGGATGGGAGTTGGCGCCCACGATCGGCCGGGAGGGGAAGGCGCACCGGCCGTCGGGGCACTCGCGGCCGCAGTTGCCCGCCGCGAACAGCACGTCCGCGCCCGCCCGGTCCAGGCCGGCCACCATCAGGTTGAACGGGTGGGCGGCGTTGTCGGAGTAGTTGCCGGGATGCCCGACGGGGAAGTCCCACTCGGGCGAGAACGATCCCCACGAGTTGCTCACCACCAGCGCCCTGGATCCCGCGGGCTGGGCGTCGAGCACGTTGCGCAGGTGCGCGAAGGCCGACACCGCGTCCGACAGCAGCCCGTCCATCACCGAGCCGCCCGGCCGGGTGGACAGCAACACCGGGATGTCGACGAGCGACGCGTGAGGGGCCGCGATGAGGGCGTCGAACGCGCACATCGTGCCGTGGTCCACCTCGAACTCGCCCGGCGTGCCCGACACTCCCGGCGGGCTCCAGGAGCGCTCGGCGTCCAGCGTGACGGCCCTGCCGAGCTGCCTGGCCGTGTGGGCGGCGTTGATGCCGTTGTCGAGCACGGCCAGCGCGACCCCGGCGCCGTCGAGGCCCTCGGCGTGCAGCCCGGGGACGTGCAGCAGGCGTTCGACGTCGTGCCAGTCGCCGGCCGGCGGATCGCCCCCGCACAGCGGCGCCGACCCGATGACCGGATCGGCGAAGATGCCGACCACGTCGGTCCTGATGCCGGGAAGCAGCGTGACCCTGGAGGCCAGCTCGTCGTCGGAGATCGTCCCCCGGACCAGGACGGACGCGTCCTCGGCGGCCAGCGAGAAGTCGAGCGGCTGATTGAGCGAGAGCGGGTCGCCGCCGGTCGAGGGGACGGGCCTCGGCACGGCCACGGGCACGAACGCCGAGTCGAGCTCGACTCCGGGCAACCCGTCGGCGACGTCGGCCGTGGTGGCGGCCTGGCCGGGGTCGGCGACGGCCGCGACCAGGTCGGGAGAGGGGCGGAGCTGGATCAGGACCCGCATGTGTCACCACCAACGTGTGTGGGGGAGCGAACGTCCCAACATTCCTGCATCCGCCCGCCCGCGTCCAGCGGTTCGCACCGGTTTTGACCTGCGGAAATGCGCTAATCGCCGCGAAGTGGACGACTTTTGTCCGCGGCTCGCCGGACTTCCGTGCCGGCGATCTTTTCACTACGGTGAGGCAGCATGACGCTGGAGGCCAGGAAGCCGGTCGACGACGGGGAGAAGACTCACTGGCTGGCGGTGCGGCCGAGGCTCATCCTCGCCAGCGCCTTCATGCTCTTCCTCGAGCTGGCACTGATCAGGTGGACCGGATCCAACATCGTCCACCTCAGCTACTTCACGAACTTCGTGCTGCTCGGCTCGTTCCTCGGCATCGGGCTCGGCTTCCTGCGCGTCGGCCGGTCGCGGCGGCAGCCCTACTACTCGCCCGTGGTGCTCGCCCTCCTGGTCGTGGTCGTGCTGATCTTCCCGGTGACCGTCGACAGGAACACCGAGGGCGTCCTCTACTGGACGAGCCTGTCCACCAGCGGCCCGCCCGCGTGGCTGATCCTGCCGGTGATCTTCTGCGCCGCGGCGCTGGTGCTCATGGGCCCCGCCGAGCTCGTCGGACGCTGCTTCCCCGAACTGCCGCGCCTGGAGGCGTACCGCTACGACCTGGTCGGCAGCCTCACCGGCATCGCCGCGTTCACCGCGCTGTCCTTCCTGAGCGCGCCGCCGGTGTTCTGGGGCCTGATCGCCGCGATCTGCTACGCGCTGCTGCTGGTGCCCCGGCCGCGCGCCCTCTACGTGGGGCTGGTGACGGTGCCCTCGCTGGCCGTCGTCGGGCTGCTGCTGGCCGAGACGCTGACCGCGGGAGCGATCTGGTCGCCGTACTACAAGGTCACGTTCAGGCAGCTCCAGCAGCTGGGCGTCGCCGTCACCGACATCGCGGTCAACGGCATCCCGCACCAGCAGGCCGTGCCCGCCGCCGCCAGGCTGCAGTGGGAGCGCCAGTACGGCCTGCCGTACGAACGGACCACGAAACCGCCCAAGGACGTGCTCATCGTCGGCGCCGGCAGCGGCACCGACGTGGCGATCGCGCTGTCCAAGGGCGCCGCCCGCGTCGACGCCGTCGAGATCGACCCCAAGCTGCGCGAGCTCGGCGGCTCCGTCCACCCCGACCGGCCCTACGACGACCCGCGCGTCACCACCCACATCACCGACGGCCGCGCCTTCCTGGAACGCACAGGCGAGAAGTACGACCTCATCCTCTTCGCCCTGCCCGACTCTCTCACCCTGGTCTCCGGAGCCAGCTCGCTGCGCCTGGAGAGCTACCTGTTCACCGAAGAGGCCATGCAGGCCGCCCGCGAGCACCTGAAGCCGGGCGGCGCCTTCTCGATGTACAACTACTACCGCGAGAGCTGGCTCGTCGACCGCCTCGCGGCCACCATGCAGAGCGCCTTCGGCCACAAGCCGTGCGTCGACGTCGTCAGCATCGCCGGCCAGCAGGCCGTCATCACCGCCGGCCTGAGCGAGGCCGACCAGCGCTGCGGCGCCGCCTGGGCCGGTGCCGCCCCCGGCACCCCGGCCCCCGCCGACGACGACCGCCCCTTCCTCTACCTCAAGGACGCGACGATCCCGCCGATCTACATCATCACGCTCGGCCTGATCCTCATCGTCAGCCTCCTCGCCGTCCGCGTCGTCGCGGGCCCTTATGACCGGATGCGGCCGTACGCCGACCTGTTCCTGCTGGGCGTGGCGTTCATGTTGCTGGAGACGAAGAGCGTGACCGGTTTCGCGCTGCTGTTCGGCACGACGTGGGTGGTCAACGCCATCGTCTTCGCCGGCGTGCTCGTCGCGGTCCTCGCCGCCGTCGAGGTGACCCGCCGCTTCCGCACCCCGCCGCTGCCCGTCATGTACGGCGTGCTGCTCGCCGGCCTGCTGCTGGCCTGGCTGGTGCCGAACGCGTGGCTGCTGTCCCTGCCGCTGCCGCTGCGCGCGGTGGCCGCGGTGACCGTGGCCTTCCTGCCGATCTTCGCCGCGAACATCGTCTTCGCCAAGCGCTTCGCCGACACCGCCGACGCCACCACGTCCTTCGGCGCCAACCTGCTGGGCGCCATGGTGGGCGGCTGTCTGGAGTACGCCGCGCTGATCATCGGGTACAAGGGCCTGCTGATCGTGGCGGCCCTGCTCTACATCGGGGCGCTGGTGCTGCTGCCGAGGAAGAAGGCCGCGCTGGTGTGACGTGAGGGGCGGCCGCCCAGGGCGATTCCCCTGAGCCGCACCCGTCGCGTCGGCCGCCCGTCCCCGTCGCGTTCGTCGTCCGGCGCCTGCCGCGCGTCTGCCGTCCCGCGCCGAAGCAGCCTCTGGCCGGGCCTCAGGGGCGGTGTACAGGACCTCGACGAGGAGCGCCGGGTCCAAGGGAGGCCCTGGGCTGGGAGCGGGTGTGGCGGGTCCTCAGCGCGGTGTGCCGGGTCTCAAAGCGAGGTGTCCCGGTGCCAGCGCGAATGTCGGTGCGGTGTGCCGGGGTCTCAAAGGCCGCAGAGTTCCTCGAGGGACTTCGCGTCGTCCCCCTTGCGCTTCTGGCTGTTCCTCGTCGGCGTCTGCGTCGGCTGGGCGGCCTGGGTCTTCACCGAACTGGCCGTGGTGGTCGGCGAGGCGCCCACATGGGCCGTCTGCGCCTGCTTGGCCGGCCGGAGCGAGGAGGCGATCGCCTTGCGCGCCGCGGTGCGGATCTTCGCCCACTCGGGATTGCCCGGCCAGAACTCCGGCGGTACGAACTGCAGGCTGGTGATCTTGGCGTCCTTGACCTTGACGGCCAGCTCCACCAGCGGCTGCACGAGGTGCTTCGGGATGTTGGTACGCGCGAGCCGCTTGGCCGCACCGGCGATCTTGGTGAAGTTGGTGAGGATCACGGCGGGCGTGGCCTGCTGGGCGAAGGCGCCGATGACGCAGCGCTGGCGGCCCATGCGGGAGAAGTCGTCGCTGTTGACCCGGGACCGGCCGTACCAGAGGGCCTCCTCGCCGCTGAGCCGCCGGTAGCCGGCCTTGATCGTGCCCGCGGTGCCGTAGTGGCCGCCCCACTTGACGTCCTGCTCGACCCGGATCTTGAGGCCGCCGATGGCGTCGACCAGGTCCGCGAAGCCATACATGTTCATCATCGCGTAGTAGTCGATCTTCAGGCCGAGCGTGTGGCCGATGGCGTCCATGAGGGCCCGCGGGCCCTTGTTCTTGCCGCCCATGATCTCGGGATGGTCGTTGGCGTACTGCCACACCTCGTTGAGCAGGCCGCCGTTGCCGAGCTCGGCCAGGTAGCCGTTCGGGAACTGGTCGTGCAGCGGCGACGAGGCGGGGAAGCGCACGTGCTGCAGGTTGCGCGGCAGGCTGAACAGGACCGTGGCGCCGCTCTTGACGTGCACGCTGGCCACCGTCATGCTGTCGGTCCGCACGCCGGTACGGTTGCTCGCCGCGTCGCCGCCGATCAGCAGGAAGTTCACCCGATCCCTGCCGTGCCAGGGGTCCTCGCCCTCCTTGGCCGCCGGCGGCACGTCGGAGTCGTCCGACGAGGGAAAGATGCCGTTGATGGTGCTGCGGAACGTCATCACGGTGTTGGCGGTGAGGGCGAACGGCGACATGACGGCCACGCACAACACGCCGACCACGATGCCGGTGA
The DNA here is from genome assembly GCF_039880665.1 of Nonomuraea sp. B5E05. Classification (NCBI taxonomy): domain Bacteria; kingdom Bacillati; phylum Actinomycetota; class Actinomycetes; order Streptosporangiales; family Streptosporangiaceae; genus Nonomuraea; species Nonomuraea sp. B5E05. Next base: position 301,304 of record NZ_JBDPMJ010000010.1, on the reverse strand, counting down.
TCATCTGGCCCTGCTGGTTGAGCTTGCTCGGGCCGAGCGCGATGTACGACGTCACCAGCAGCGCGAACCACGCCAGCGCGGCGAGCGCGGCGAGGACGACGATCGTCATCAGCATGCCGTCGCCGACGAGTGCGGCGGCGTTCTCCAGGTTGCCGGCGATGCTGAGCCCGTAGGCCAGGACGGCGAGCACCAGCACCGCGTACACGCTGACGAGCACCAGCCCGATACGACGCTGCCCGGCCCGCAGGTGTGCGGCGCCGGGCACGATGGCGGACAGTGCGGTCCACCCGAGGACGGAGGCGGGGGTCAGCGGCTTGGCGAAGCGCGGCGGGGCATTGCGCGATGTGGAGCCGGTGCCGGTGCCGGTGCTGGAACCGGAACCGCGAGGGGAAGCGGGGCGTGGGCGGCGAGCGGGGCGCCGTTTCCTGCCTCCTGGCACGGTTGCTTCCCCATCCCGATTGCGCACACCCGGCTCCCTACTCGCCTACCAGGCAAAACTGACGTTTGCCCCCCAATGGCCACAAGATTGCCAGGATTCTAGTCCCCATACTTGGACAACAACGACATGTGCCCAACCTGAGATGAATTCCTCATTGACTTCAGGAGGTCGCTGAGGACGACGCCATCCACGTGTTGCACTGGTACGCCTTGCTCTTCGTCCAGCCCTGCCTGAACCAGCGGTGGTTGTTGACCGGCTTGCCGTGTCGCGCGGATAGCCCGGATGGTCGCCCACCTGGCCGTAGAACGAGAACAGCCGGCTCCTGTCGGACGTGCTCACCGGGTACGACGACGCGACCGAGCGCATCCACATGCCGCCGAAGCACGTGGCCTGCAGCTCCAGCCGCCTGCTGAGGGCGAGCTTGGCGTTCCTGCTGGAGGTGTCCAGCGTGGAGCGCCACCACGAGTTCATCAGGCCCGTGATGTTCTGCACGTGGTGGCCGTACTCGTGGGCCATCATGCTGATGATCCCGCCGTGCCAGGAGATGATCTGCCCGTAGCCGCGGGAGTTGCCGTTGCCCCTGGCCATGGCCGAGGTCGAGGCGTAGATCGTGTTGTTCTGCGGGCAGTAGTACGGGACGATGTTCCCCGGCGACGGGTAGTCGCCGCACGCGCCCCTGCCCCGCCTGGCGGCGATGGCGTAGCCGGGCGGGCTGAACCTGATGCCCTGCTTCTCCAGGATGGGCTTCCACGCCCGGTCCATGCACTTGCCGGTCTTCAGGATCAGCGCCTTGAGCTGGCTGTGGCTGAAGATGCTCGCGTTGCCCGCCGGGCATCTGAGCCTGGGAAGGATGCCCGCACGGTACATCGTGTTGTTCTTCAGGCTCGTGTTCAGCGTGACGGTCTGCCGCGGCTCCTGCTCCGCCTCCTCCGTCTCCCGCTCCGTCGGCCGGCTCGTGGGCTCGCTGGTGGAGGGCTCGTCCGTCGGCTCCTGGGTCCGCGTGCGCTCGGGGAACGGCTCGTCGTCGGTGGCGCGTTCCGAAGGCTCGTACGTCGGGATCGCGATCGGCCTCGAGGTCTCCGACCGCGACGTGCCCTTGAAGAACGCCGCCCCCACGACGATCAGCACGAACAGCGCCGCCACCGAGCCGAGCACGGCGCCGATCACCCCGACGGCGCCCATGCCGGACTTCTTGCGTGGCGGCGGATGCGGCCAGCGCTGCGCCGGCGGCAAGGGAGGCGGTGGCGGGGGCGGAGAGGGCTGCTGCCGGTGCGGCGGCTGCCCGTACGAGGGCTGGTGCCCGTAAGGGGGCTGCTGCCCGTACTGCCGGCCGCCCTGCGGCGGCCCCTGGTAAGGAGGGCCCTGAGGGGAGTGCTGGGGGGAATGCCGAGGGGGATGGTGCGGGGGGCGCTGGGGCGGCGGTGGCGGTTGCGGCGGCGGGTGCGGGCCGCCCCCCTGTGGCTGCGGCTGGCGGTAGCCCGGCGGCGGCCACGGCAAGGACGGTGGCCGTTGTGGCTGCCCTGGCCCTTGTGGCGGGGGTGGATACTGCCCGTTCCCTGTCACCGTGTCTCCCCGTTCACGTGGTTGTCTGCTTTCAGTGGCTTTGCGCCGCGACTTGGCGGACCTTTGCCAAATTTGGGGCAAAAGCATACTGATTTCTCACCCGTCACGGATGTAGCGGTACTCGGTTACGGTCCGAAATCATTCGAGGTGATCTCCGCTATCTTTCGGTCCCGGCGGCGGGTGGTGTCCTAGCTTCTTTGGCATGAATCTCCAGCAGCTCCGCTATGTGGTCGCGACTGCGGAGCACCGCACCATGACCGACGCGGCAAGATCGCTCTACATCGCGCAACCCGCGCTTTCCCGCGCGATTCGCGATCTGGAGCGAGAGCTCGGCATGACGCTCTTCGCTCGCTCCGGCCGCGGCGTGGTCGTCACCGCGCAGGGTCGCCGGGTGGTCAAGCTGGCAAGGGAGGCACTCGACGCGGTTCACGAGATCGAGGGACTGGCCAACCAGGCCGGGACCACCGAGGCCGAGCTCCGCATCGCCGCCACACCCAGCCTCGAACCCGGTCTCGCGGGGCGGTTGTTGCCCGCCTACGCGGCCCACCACCCGGGAGTGCGCGTGCACATCGTCCGCTGCGACGGCCGTGACGGCGTCGTCAGCGCCATCAGGGATCAGCGGGCCGATCTAGGGCTCACCGATCTCCCCGTGCCCACCGACCTCATCACCCACCCGCTCGAACGCCAGGAGATCGTGCTGATCTCCCCGCCCGGGCTCGAACTCCCCAACCCCGTGCCGATGGGCAAGCTGAACGGCATGCGCCTGGCGCTGCCCGCCCGCGGCAGCCTGCGCCGCAGGGAACTCGACGCGATGTTCGGCAAGTTCGCGGTGACGCCCGTCGTCGTGCTCGAAACCGACGAGCGCAACGGCTGGCTCAACGCGGTACGCGCCGGTCAGGCGTCCCTGCTGTGGTATCGCGGCATGGCCGAGCAGGCCGGTCGCGCCGGTCTGGTGGTGCGCTCGCTCGACCCCGCCGTGCGCCGGGTCATCGCGGTCGTCCACGCCCGCCGCCGGTTGCCGCTCATCGCCCAGGACTTCCTGACCACCGCAGAGAAGGGGACCGCCGCCTGACCACTTTCGGAACGCTCCATCTCCCTCCACGTCCACCCGACAGGGCCCGGATCATCCGAGCCCGGGGGCCCGGCGAGCACACCGCGCCATTGCAGGGCCCCTGAAGGCCGCAGACGACGTCGTCGCCGGCCCTCGATCCTCCAGCACCTCCCGGAAACCCCCGCCGGCGTGTGCCTTCCCGGCACGTGACAGACGCCGTCCAGGCAGTCCCCGGCGAAGCCCGCCTGAAGTGAGCGTCCTCGCGTACGACGCGGCGCAGGGCTCCGGCAGGATCACCCGCGCCGCCTGACACGCGCACCCGGCCCGCGCCAGGGCTGTGGCCGCTCAGGTCCAACGGATTAGGCCTAGCGGGACACCGGCAGCCGCACCACGGCCCGCAACCCCGGGCCGGCGTCCTCCAGCGAGACCGTGCCGCCATGCGCCCGCACGGTCTCGCGGACGATCGCCAGCCCGAGGCCGGCGCCGCCCTCGTCGCGGCTGCGCCCGGAATCGAGCCTGGTGAAGCGGTTGAACACCCGATCGCGATCCTGCTCGGAGATGCCGGGGCCGTCGTCGGTCACCGTCAGCACGCCGTCGGCGGTCAGCGCCACCTCGATCTTGGAGGTGGTGTGGCGTACCGCGTTGTCCATCAGATTCGTCAGCACCCGGCTCAGGTCGAGGGCGTCGCCGCGCACCACGACCGGGTCGCACACCGTCAGCCGCGCCTCGCCGTACCGGTCCACGACCTGGCGCACCACCTCGTCGAGGTCGACCGGCTCGCGCCTGGCGGGCACGCCGCCGCGCTCGTCCAGGCGGGCCAGCGCCAGCAGGTCCTCGGCCAGCCTGGACAGCCGCATCGTGTCCTCGAGCACGCCCTCGGCGGTCTCCTGCCAGTCCTGGCCCTCCGGATGCCCGAGCGCCACCTCCAACTGCAGCCGGATGCTGGCCAGCGGGCTGCGCAACTCGTGCGCGGCGTCGGCGACCAGCGCCCGCTGGCGCTGTTCCGCCTCCTCCAGCCTGGCCAGCATGTCGTTGAGCGTGGTGGCCAGCGAGTGCACCTCGTCCCGCGACTGCGGCACCGGCAGCCGCCGCGACCTGGCCGTGTGCGTGACCTCCGAGGCGCCCCTGCGCAGGGCGGCGATCGGCTGCAGCGTCCGGCCGATCATCAGCCAGCTCGCCACCGCGAGCAGCACGACCAGCGCGGGCGTGCCGACGAACAGCACCCTGGCCGCCGTGCCGAGGCTCGTCTGGATCTCGCTGACGGGCCGGGCCGCCACCACGGTCTGGCCGCGGTCCGCGCGCAGCACGATCACCCGCAGGAACCCCGGGATCGCGTACGGCCGCCCATCCAGCAGCGTGGCCTGCCCGTCCGCCAGCACCTTCTCCCTGGCCTCCGCGTCGAGCAGCGGCACCAGCCGGTCGGCTCCGTACGTGACGTGCGTGATCCGCCCGCGGTCGTCGATGACCTGCACGATCGTGCCGTCGTGGGTCGTGATCGGGCTGGTGAGCGTCCCGGCGTCGGCCGCTACGCGCACGGCCTGCGCCTGCGCCCTCGTCGACTCGTCGACGGTGTCGATCAGGGCCCGGTCGAGCACGCTGAGCAGCACCGACGCCGAGACCGCGAGCGCCAGCGCCAGCACCGCGGCGGCCGCCACCGTGAGGCGGAACCGCAGCCCCTGCCGCCGCCACCAGTCCAGCGGCGAGTCAGCCACCGTCGCCCGCCAGCCGGTAGCCGGCGCCGCGCACGGTCTGCAGAGCGTTCCTGCCGAAGGGGGCGTCGATCTTGCGCCGCAGGTAGCCGACGTACACCTCGACCACGTTGGGGTCGGTGTCGAAGGTGTCCCACACGTGCTCGAGGATCTCCGACTTCGACACCACCTCGTCGCGCCTGCGCATCAGGAATTCCAGCAGCGCGAACTCCCTGGGCGTCAGCTCGACCGGCCGCTCGCCCCGCTCCACCCTGCGCCGCGCCGGGTCCAGCGACAGGTCGCCCGCCACGAGCACCGACGGCCGCCGCCCCGAGTCGCGCCGCAGCAGCGCCCGCAACCTGGCCACCAGCACCACGTACGAGAACGGCTTGGTCAGATAGTCGTCGGCGCCCAGGTCGAGCCCGTCGGCCATGTCGTACTCGCCGTCCTTGGCCGACAACATGAGAATGGGCACCCAGTTCTCCTCGGCGCGCAGCCGCTTGCACACGTTGTAGCCCGACAACCTCGGCAGCATGATGTCGAGCACCACGACGTCGTAGTCGCCGTGCCGGGCGGCGTGCAGTCCCTCCTCGCCGTCGTGGGCGAGGTCCACGGCGAACCCCTCCGCCTGGAGCCCCCGCTGGAGCGCGGCGGCCATCCGCCGCTCGTCCTCGACGACAAGCACTCTCATGTGGCGATTCTCCTGTCCTTGGCTGAGACGGCGCTGAGAAGGCTGAGAGCCGTCTCAGAAAGTCTCAGGTCCGCCTAAGGATGCATGACGCAGGCTCTGAGCATCGACATACGGTAAAGGAGTGAGATGCGCAGAGGAACGTACGTGAGGTGGGGGGTCCCGGTCGCGGCTGCGGCCGTCATCGGAGCGGCGATCGGCGTCGGCCCCGTGATCGCCGCCGTGAGCGGCGATCCCGTGCTGCCGGAGCGCTCGGCCCAGCAGTTGCTGGCCGACGCGGCGGCGGCCAACAGCAAGGCGGGCGGCGTCCCGCCGATGTCCGGCACCGTCCAGCAGACGGCGTCGCTCGGCCTGCCCACGCTGCCGCAGACCGCCGACACCTCGCCGCTCAGCCTGCTGTCCGGCTCGCACGAGGTCAAGGTCTGGTACGGCGCCCACGACAAGATGCGCGTGGCCATCCCGACCCAGCTGAACGAGACCAACCTCATCCTCAACGGAAAGCAGGGCTGGTACTGGGACAGCTCGACCAACACCGCCACCAGGCTGACGGTCAAGGAGGGCGCCGGCCAGGAGCACAGGACGCCGATGCCCCGGCCGAGCGATCTGACGCCGCAGCAGGTGGCGGAGCGGCTGCTGGCCGACGCCGAGAAGTACACCGACGTCCGGGTGATCAACACGGCGGAGGTGGCGGGCCGCCCGGCCTACCAGCTCGTGCTGGCGCCCAAGGCGGAGGGCTCGCTGGTCCAGGAGGTGCGCATCGCGCTCGACGGCGAGACGTACGTCCCGCTCCAGGTCCAGGTGTACGCCAAGGGTTCGGCTGAGCCGGCGTTCCAGGTCGGCTTCACGCAGGTGACGTTCACGCCGCCGGCCCCCGAGAACTTCGCCTTCACCCCGCCCGCGGGCGCCAAGGTGGAGGAGAAGACGCTCGGCGGGCAGTCCGGCGAGCAGGCGGAGAAGCGCGCCGAGAAGGCCGAGGACGTCAAGGACCGCGTGAAGGTCGTCGGCGACGGCTGGGCGAGCGTGGCGGTGCTGCCGTTCGACCAGAAGGAGCTGGCGGCCAAGGCCGAGCGGACGCCGGAGAGCGGCGAGCGGTTCGGCGGCGACGCCGACCCGGGCGCGCTGCTCGACAGCGTGCTCAAGTCCGCCACCCCGGTGAGCGGCCCGTGGGGCTCCGGCAAGCTGATCAGGACCAAGCTCGTCACCGCCCTGCTGACCGACGACGGCCGCCTCCTGGTCGGCCCGGTCAGCCCGGAGGAGATCACCAAGGCGGCGGGCATCAGGTGACCGCCGTCACACAGGAAGCGGGGGCGCCTCTCGGGGCGGCCCCGCCCCCGGGGGACGACTCCGGGGAGAGCGCCATCGTCACGCGCGGCCTGACGAAGCGCTTCCGCGGGGGCCAGGTCGCCGTGGACGCGCTCGACCTGGCCGTGCCCCGCGGCTCGGTGTTCGGCTTCCTCGGGCCGAACGGCTCGGGCAAGACCACCACGATCCGCATGCTGCTCGGCCTGGTCGCGCCGACGTCCGGCGACTACTCCGTGCTCGGCCTTCCCCTGGCCCAGGCGCTGCCCAGGGTCGGCGCGGTGGTCGAGGGCCCGGCCTTCTACCCGTACCTGTCGGGTGAGGCCAACCTGCGGCGGTTCGACGCCGCCGACCCGACCGCCCGCGGCGGCTCCGCGGGGCGGCGCATCGCCGAGGCGCTGGAGCGTGTGGGCCTGTCGGCCGCCGCGGGCAAGCGTTACCGCAACTACTCGCTCGGCATGCGCCAGCGCCTGGCCATCGCCGCCGCCCTGCTCGGCCCGCGCGAGCTGCTCATCCTGGACGAGCCGACCAACGGCCTCGATCCGCAGGGCACGCGCGAGGTCCGCTCGCTGGTCAAGGAGATCGCCGCGGACGGCACCACGGTCTTCGTCTCCTCCCACCTGCTGGCCGAGGTCGAGCAGATGTGCACGCACGCCGCGATCATGCGGACCGGCAGGCTCGTGGCGCAGGGCACGATCGCCTCGCTCCGCAGCGGCCTGGTCACCCGCGTCCGGGTGGAGACGCCGGACGCCGACGACGCGGCGCGGGTGCTCGGCGCGCTGGGCCTGGCCGACGTACGGCGATCCGGCGCTGAGGTCACGGCCGAGCTGGACGGGCGCGCGCCGGAGCAGATCAACGCCACGCTGGTGGGGGAGGGCGTGGCCGTGCGCGGGCTGGCGGTGATACGGCCCAGCCTTGAGGACGTGTTCGTCGGACTGACAGGGGAGGGCTTCGATGTCGACGGCTGAATCGACCGCCGAGTCGACGGCCGGAACGACGGCCGGAACGACGGCCGGAACGACGGCCGGAACGGCGGCCGGGTCTACGGCCGGGACGGCGGCCGGGTCGCAGGCCAGGCGCACGCCCGGGCTCGTGCCGGTGGAGGAGACCCTGCGCAGCACCGAACGCCGGCCGCGGCAGCCCGATGAGCCCGGCACGCCGCCCGCCCGGACGCCGTGGTCGTTCTGGCGGCTGCTCTGCTCGGAGCTGGGGCTGACCTTCCGCCGGCCGCGCAACCTGCTGATGCTGGCCGCGCTGGGCGTCGTGCCGGTCGTCATCGGCGTCGCGCTGCGGGTCGTGGCCGGCGAGGACGGCATGGGCGGGATCATCGAGGACGTCGCGGGCAACAGCCTCATGCTGACGTTCGTCTCGTTCTCGTTCCTCGTGCTGCTGCTGATGCCGGTCGTCGTCAGCGTGGTGGCGGGCGACTCGATCGCGGGCGAGGCGGGGGCGGGAACGCTGCGCTACCTGCTGGCCGCGCCGGCCGGGCGCACCCGGCTGCTGGCCGTCAAATATCTCAACGCGGTCGTCTTCGCGTACGCCGTCACCGCGGTGGTGGCGCTGTCGGCGCTGGCGACCGGGCTCGCCCTCTTCCCCGCCGGGGACGTGACACTGCTGTCGGGCACCACGATCCCCATGGGCGAGGGGCTGCTGCGCATCCTCATCGCCGTCGGCTACGTGGGCGCGGGCATGGCCGCCCTGGCCGCCGTCGCGCTGGCCCTGTCGACCTTCACCGAGGTGTCCATCGGGGCCATCGCCGCCACCATCGTGCTGATCATCGTCTGCCAGGTGCTGCGCGCGATCCCGGAACTCGGCTCGATCACGCCGTACCTGCTGCCGACGCGGTTCACGAACTTCGACGCGGTGCTGCGCAGCCCCATCGACACGGCGGCGCTGGGGGAGGGGCTGCTGGCGTTCGGGGCGTACATCGTGTTGTTCGGCTCGATCGCCTGGGCCAGGTTCTCCGGCAAGGACATCACCTCCTGACCTCCGCGCCCGGCCGGCCGCGGCCCCGGGCGCGCGTCGGACGGCCCGGGCCGCGGGCGGAGGGGATCCGCGGGCCCGGGCCGTCAGAAGAGGCGCCCGCGGGCCCGGGCCGTCAGGAGACCCGCGGGGCGGGCCGCCAGGGGGTTGCGGGGCGGGTCGTCAGGAGGTGGGACGGCGGCGCAGGCCGAGGAACCCGATCACCACGCCGGCCACGCCGGCCACCAGACCCGCGCCGCCCAGCAGGCGGGCCGTCCCGTCGGACGACGACGCGGCCGCCACGGGGGCGACCGACGGCGTGGCGGCGGTCCCAGCGGTGGATGCGGCCGCGGACGGCGAGGCGGAGGCCGCCCCGTCGCCGGCTGCGGGCACGAGCTTGAGCAGCGGGGCGGGGTGCTCGGCCTCGGTGCCGTCGGCCTTGGGGGCCTCGGACCAGTCGACGACCTCGCCCCCCGAGTAGGTCTGCTTCGTCGGGAACATCAGCGAGTCGGTGCCGGTGGGCAGCTGACCCATGGACACCTCGAACTCCTGGAACTGGCCCGGCTCGATCGTGCCGCCCGACCAGACGACCTTGGTGACGGCCTCCTCGAGGTCACCGTATTCGGTCTTGACCGGCGCGGGCAGCTTGCCCTCGGTGACCTTGACCTCCCACCCGGGCACGGGCTTGACCGACACGAAGGCCAGCGGGTGGTCGGTGGGGAAGGAGACCTCGATCTTGGTGGTCGAGGCGTCGTCGCGCTCGTTCGGCACCCGGAAGGCGACCTTGGTGAACGAGCCCTGCTCGGCGGTGCCGGGCTGGACGGTGACGTGAGCCAGCGCCGGCAGGGCGAGGCCGGCGGTGAGAGCGGTGGCGGCGGCGAGCACGGTCGCCGCACGGCGTACGAAGGACATGCGGAATCTCCACTTGGTCGAAAGGTGATGGGGCGTCAGACGGTCAGGCGGGAAGTGGAGGACCACGCCTGGCCACGCAGTGCCGGAAGCCCGGCTGGAGCGGCACCACCCGGGTGCGGACGATCGGTGCGGCGGGCCGCGCGGAGGGCACGGCGGCCGGTGCGAGCAGCAGCACGAGCCCGCGGCCGACGCGGCGCAGCAACGACCAGATGGCGGCCTCGCCACGCGAGAGCCACAGGCCCGTGATCAGTGTGGCCGTCAGGTGCGTGAGCAGCATGCCGGTGCCGACGGCCAGGCCGCCCTGGGCGTGGCCGTGCACCGAGACGTAGGAGGCGCCCTCGCCCGCGAACAGCTCGTGCAGCCCGAGTTGCGCGCCGACGAGCACGAGGTTGATCGTCGGCGCCGAGCGCTCCTTGCCGCACAGCGCCAGCCCCAGCGCGGACACGCCCGCGAGCCCGAGCGCGGCGGTCCACGGCGCGGGGGCCACGCCGCCGCCCAGCACGTGGGCCAGGGCGGCGAGGGTCACGCAGACGGCGGCGAAGGCGGCCGTCCGCGCGAGCCTGAGGGGAAGTCGCGCGCGCATGAGTGTGCCCCATGTTCTCACGGGGCGGGGGCTCATGAGGTCCTGAGGCCGAAGCTGTGCAATGCCTGGGCCGAATATGGCTTTTGTCGCTAGGGTCGTGCCCACCACGTCGACATTGAGGTGAGAAACGTTGCGGCACTTAGCTGGATTGCTCATCGGAGTGGTGGTGACGGCGGCTGTGCTGGCCGGCGGGGGATGGGCCGTCCAGCAGGCGGCCGGAAGCTCCGTGGCGACCGCACCCGACAGCCAGACGTTGTGGATCGCGCTGGGCTCGATGGCCGCGGTCGGGCTGGTGGTCGGCCTCGTGGTGGCGGGCCGGGTCTCGCCGCTGGCGACGTTCTTGCCGTCGATGGTGCTGCTGGCCTGGACGATCGTCTACGCGCTCGACGTGAACAGGGCGCTGTCGTTCATCCCGGCCGAACCCTCGATGCACCAGCTGGTCAGGGAGGCCGGCGCCGGCGCCAGGACGCTGCTGACGACAGGAGTGTTCGCCCTCCTCGGCGTGGCCCTGTTCATCCCCGTGCTGATGCCGTCGCGCTGGTCGAGGCGGGACGACGACCTGGACGAGGAGTACGAGACCACGCCGGAGAGCAGCTACTACTAGGTGGCGCCGCTGCCGGTGTAGAGGCGGGCGACCACGTCCTCGATGCTGGACTGGTCGGGGGCCGTGGCCATCAGGTCGTCGAGCGTCCCGTCGAACGCGAGCCGCCCATGGTCGATCAGCATGACCCGGCGGCACAGGCGCTCGATGTCGCCGAGGTCATGCGTGGTCAGCAGCACGGTCGTGCCGCGTTCGGCGTTGAGCCGCTTGAGGAAGTCGCGGATGCCGGCCTTGCTGACCACGTCGAGCCCGATCGTCGGCTCGTCGAGCACGAGCACGTCGGGCGCGTGCAGCAGCGCCGCCGTGAGGTCGCCGCGCATGCGCTGCCCGAGGCTGAGCTGGCGCACCGGCGTGCGGATGAACGCGCCGAGGTCGAGCGTGTCGGCCAGCTCGGCGAGCCTCGAACGGAACGCGCTGCGATCTACTTTGTAAAGGTGCCGGATCAGCTCGAAGCTGTCGGCCAGCGGCAGATCCCACCACAACGTCGTGCGCTGCCCGAACACCACGCCGATCCGCCGGGCCAGAGTCGTGCGCCTGCGCGACGGATCCAGGCCCGCCACCCGCACCGTGCCCGAGGTCGGCGTGAGGATGCCGCACAACATCTTGATCGTGGTGGACTTGCCGGCGCCGTTGGGGCCGAGATAGCCGACGAACTCTCCCGGCGACACGGTGAACGACAGGTCGCGCACGGCGTGGACGAGTTTTCTCTTCACCTTGAACGAGCGCCCGGCCCGATCAAGTTCGATCATGGTCAACTCCCCGTGGATCGGTAGTGCCTGATGCCCTGCCGCCAGGCCAGCGCGGCCGCCAGGGCGAGGGCCAGCGCGGCGGCCGGCCCGAGGAAACGCATGAACTCGGGCGTGCCGAGGGGGTCGCCCCTGTCCAGGACGTACAGGCCCGGCTGCCAGTTGACGAAGGCCATCGGCAGCACGTAGGTCACGCCGCTGACCAGGTCGCGGCCGTAGATGCTCAACGGGTACTGGGTGAGCTGCTGGCCGCCGTAGGTGAAGGCGTTGGCCAGCTCCGGCGCGTCCGTGAGCACGAACTGCACCGCGCCGGCCAGCGTCCAGAGCGCGGCGAAGATGACGAACCCGGTGGCCACCATGACGGGGATCATCCAGGCGCGCCGCCACTCGAGGCCGAGCGCCGCGACGGCGTATCCGAGCACGAGCCCCGCCTGCAGGACGCGGCCGATCCTGTTGGCGTTGAAGCGGTCGGCGGTGAGCTGCAGCCACGCGCTCACCGGTCTGATGAGGAACGTGTCGAAGGTGCCGGCCTTGATGTGCTGGCTGACCCGGTCGATGTTGCTGACGAACATGTCGCTGAGGGCGAAGGACACGCCCGCGGCGCCGTACAGGAAAAGGACCTCGTCGCGGGAGAATCCGGCGAGGGTGGTGGTGTTGGCGAAGATGATCAGGACCACGGCGAGTTCGAGCCCGGTCGTGACGAAGCCGAGCACGGTCATCAGCGCGAACGAGGCGGGATATGCGGCGGCGGCGCGGGTCCAGGTCCAGGCCAGCCGGACATAGGTGCTAACCACCCTGGATCACCACCTTGTGGCGGATCGCCCTGGTGGCCAGCGCGCCGAGGCCGAGCAGGACCGCCGCCCAGAACACCTGGAACGCGAGCGTCTCCATGACGGGGGCCTTGCCGAGATAGAGGTCGGTGGGCAACTGGACCATGGCGGCCCACGGCAGGGACCTGGCGACGTCGGCCAGCCAGCCGGGGAAGATGTGCAGGGGCACCATCATGCCGCTGAAGAACGTGGTGAGCACCATCGACAGCACGGCCACGCCGCGGTCGTCGATGAGCCAGCAGACCGACAGCGCGATCAGATAGCGCCAGCCGAAGCTGACGACGACGGCGAGCGCGAACCCGGTCATGAAGGCAGCCCACCTGCCGGGGTCGCCGGGGACGACGACGCCGAACACGGCCGCGCCCACCAGCATGGGCGGGATGCCGCGGACCAGGAAGAGGTAGGCGGCCCTGCCGACGTCCTCGGCGAGGGCCCAGGCCTGGAGCGGGGCGGGGCGGACGAGGTCGAGCGCGATGTCGCCGCTGCGGATGCGTTCGGGTATGCCGAGGCCGCCGCCGAACAGCTGCATCGGCGCGATGAACGCCTGGGTGACGAAGCAGTACGTGACGGCGTCGGCGATGTCGTAGCCGGCCAGGCCCGGGCGGGCCTGCCACAGCGCGATGAGGATGGAGGCGCGCAGGATGCCGAACACGCTGTTGGTGAAGGCGCCGGCGAGCGCGGCTGCGACGTAGGTGGCGTGTTTCCTGAAGCCGTACCGGACGAGCCGGGCATAGAGCGGTATGGTTTTGCACCTCCGGGGGGTGATGGCACGGTGACACACCGTGTCCGGACCCGTGCACGGGTCTGCCGGCGAGAAGCAGGAAATTATCCGTTGCGGCCCCGGCGGCTCGCAACGCGTTTTTCGCGCTGCGGGGATCAGTTACTTACTGGCCGGTAGGAGCGGGCGAGAGGGGGAAGGGAACGTATCGGAGGACCGATATGCGGATCGACGGGGACGTAGTTCCTGAATACCCTCTGAGCTGGCAGGCCCGCGCGCTCACCGGTTTCATGCGCGGCACGTTGAAGCCCGCGTCCCTCCTGTTCATGCGCCATCCGCTGGCACTGGTCTGCGCGGCCAGGCTCGGGGATCTCGCGCGGCTCGTGCAGATGCCGTATCCCGAGCATGTCGCGATCGCGCCCGCGTCGCTCTCGTCGTGCGGCGGCGAGTGGGTGCGCGGCGGGGAGGGGCTAGACGAGCACAAGGTGGTGCTCTACTTCCACGGCGGCGGATACTTCTCGTGCTCGCCGGGCACGCACCGGCCCATCACGTGGCGGCTGTCGGCGGCGGCCGGGCGTCCGGTGCTGGCGCTCGACTACCGGCAGGGGCCCGTGCACACGCTGGCCGACTCGCTGGCGGACGCGATGGGCGCCTACGACTGCCTGCTGCGGCGCGGCCACGAGGCCGGGGACATCGTGCTCGCGGGCGACTCGGCCGGCGGTCACCTGACGCTGGCGACCCTGCTCGCGCTGCGCGACCAGGGGCTGCCGCTGCCCGCGGCGGCGATCTGCCTGTCGCCGTGGACGGACCTGACCGACGCTCCGCGCCAGGCGAACCGCTGGCAGGACCCCATGCTGCCGGCCGGCCGGGTGCGCTGGCTGGCCCGCAGATGGACCGCCGGGCTGGATCCGCGGGATCCGCTGGTGTCGCCGGTGCACGGCGACTTCACGGCGCTGCCGCCCCTCATGATCGTGACGGGGTCGACGGAGGTGCTGCGCGACGAGGGCAAGCGTGTCGCCGAGCGGGCGCGCCAGGCCGGGGTGCCGGTCAGGTACGAGGAATGGGACCGCATGCCGCACGTCTTCCCGATCCTGGCGGACGTGCTGCCGGAGGCGCGGCTGGCATTCCGGCACATGGCGACGTTCCTGGGGGCGGTGGCCGACCGGCCGGGTTCGCTGGGGGATCCGGCAGTGGCTTGAATAGTGTCGTGTCCTTTTTCCGGCGATCGGCATGCGGCGGCAGATCGACACCATGTAAGGTTAGGTATACCTAACCTGAGTCAGGGGGCTGTGCGAATGGCTGATAAGCCCACAGATCATCATAAGGGCGTCGTCCTGCGGACCGAGTGGATCTCGCGGCACATGGTCCGCGTCGTGCTCGGGGGCGACGGGCTGTCCGGCTTCGCCACCACGGGGCTCACCGACCACTACGTGAAGCTGGTCTTCCCGTACGAAGACGTCGACTATCCCGAGCCGTTCAGCGTGAAGACGTGCCGCGAGACCATGCCGCGCGAGCACTGGCCACGGCTGCGCACCTACACCGTGCGCGCCTGGGACCCCGACGCGCGCGAGCTGACCCTCGACTTCGTCGTGCACGGCGACGAGGGGCTGGCCGGGCCGTGGGCCGCCGCGGCGAAGCCGGGCGACGTCCTGCTCATGCTGGGCCCCGGCGGCGGCTACGCGCCCGCCTCCGAGGCGGGCTGGCACCTCCTCGTGGGCGACGAGAGCGCGCTGCCCGCGATCGCGGCCTCGCTCGAGGCGCTGCCCCAAGGGGCGATCGCGCACGTCCTGGTGGAGGTGGACGGGCCCGGCGACGAGCAGAAGCTCGACACCGCCGCCGACGCGCGGATCCTGTGGCTGTATCGAGGCGACCGTCCCGTGGGCCACGCGCTCGTGCGGGCGGTGCGGGAACTGGACTTCCCCGAGGGCGACGTGCACGCGTTCGTGCACGGGGAGGCGGGGTTCGTGAAGCAGCTCCGCCGGCACCTGCGGCTCGAGCGGGGCGTCCCGCTGGACCGGCTCTCCATATCCGGCTACTGGCGCGCGGGGGTGGACGACGAGGGTTGGCGGGCGGTCAAGAAGGACTGGAACCGCCAGGTCGAGGCGGAGGAGGCGGCCGCGATCGCCTCCTGATCCCCAGGGGCATGACGCCACTTCCGCCACACGGCTTCCTCACCTCGGAGGAACGAACGCCTTACCTCTGATACCGCTTGTGCAAGACATGCGCAAAGCCTGCCTGGATGCGGTCACAGTGTGCTGTGCCGTGTTCCAGACAGGAAGGGCGAAACCCGGATGGCGCGTGGTGCGAGCGACCTGCCTGCCGGCGTGCGACCGCTTACGGTGGGCGACCCGGTCATCATCGGGCGATATCTGCTGCTGGGCCGCCTCGGCGCGGGCGGGATGGGAACCGTCTATCTGGCCGAACACCCTCGTGGTGGCCTGGTGGCGCTCAAGACACCACATACGGTGCATCTCAACGATGCCACGTTACGCGCCCGCTTCGCCGAGGAAGTGGCCTTCTCGCGCAGACTGGTGCCGTTCTGCACGGCCGCCGTCGTCGAGGACGGCGCCGACCACGGCCGGCCCTACCTGGTCACCGAGTACATCCCGGGCCCCGCGCTCTCCCAGGTCGTCCTGGCGGAGGGGCCGCTGACGCCCGACCGCGCCTACGGCGTGGCGCTCGGCGTCGCCGCCGCGCTGGTCGCGGTCCACGAGGCCGGGCTCGTGCACCGGGACCTCAAGCCGGGCAACGTGCTGCTGTCCACGAAAGGGCCGCGGGTCATCGACTTCGGCATCGCCCGCGACGTCGACACGCTGTCTGCCCACACGCAGGCCGGGCAGGTCATGGGCAGTCCCGGGTGGGTGGCGCCGGAGCGGCTGACGGGCCGGCCGGAGGGCAGGGGCGCGCTGCCGGCGTCCGACGTGTTCGCGTGGGGGTGCCTGGTGGCGTTCGCCGCCACGGGCCACCACCCGTTCGGGAGCGGGGAGGCGGATGCGCTGACCCGGCGGATCCTGTTCGAGCCGCCGCGGATCGATGGCGTGCCCGCCCTGCTGCGGCCCGCCGTCGAGGCGGCGCTGGCCAAGGATCCCGCCGACCGGCCCAGGGCCGCCGACCTGCTGCGGGTGTTACTGGCCGCCGGCGGCGTGGGCGATCCGTGGGATCTGCGCCAGGCGGTCGACGAGGTGCTGACAGAGATCTGGACCCCCGTGCCGTACCCGCCAGGAGGGGGGCGGGTAGGGCACGGGGGTGCCGGGACGGGGTCCGGCGCGCTCGCCGCGGAGACGGGGTTGGAACGATCCCGCAAGCGCCGGAGGGCCAAAGCCGGAGCGAGCCTGTCGCACGCCAGCTTCGCCGCGCTGGCCACGGTCTCGATCGCGGCCATCACGGTGATCGCGGCGTCGGGGGCGGACGGCGCGCCCGTCGGTGGCGGCTCGCTGCTGCCCGGTGACCCGCCGCCCGCCGTGCGGTCGGAGGGCAGCGGCGCGTCCACCACACGCCCCGTCGCCACCCCGGCAGGGCGCGTGCCGCCCACCCGGACCGTGCCGGCGACGGCGCCCGCCACGCCCACGGTGTTCGTCACGCGCACCCGTACGAAGGAGGGCGTGCGCAGCCCTTCATCCCATCGGTGGGACACGTTCCGGCCGCCGGGAGGCCGCCCGTCCGGCGTTGCCAGGCCGGAGGAGCCCCGCGAGGACGGCCCCGGCGCGTGCGCGGACCCGGCCGGCAGGAGGCGCGGCCCCATGGCCAGGGGGGACTGCCCGCGGCCGTCATCGTCGATCACCACGATCCCCCAGGACGGACCCGGCGAGTCGCCGGGTCCCTCCACGCCCGGCCAGGACACCCCGACGCCGACGCCCACAGGCTCGTCATGAGGAAAGGCCGCGCCAGTGCTGGGGAGGACTGGCGCGGCCTTTCCCTGTGAGACGCCGGGGAACCCCCCATGCCCTGGAGGTGGCCGGCGCGTTCAGGCGCTCAGCGGGTGAACTGCTCCTCCTCGGTGGAGCCCTTGAGCGCGGTCGTCGAGGAGTCGGGGGCCACGGCCGTGCTGACCAGGTCGAAGTAGCCGGTGCCGACCTCGCGCTGGTGCCGGGTCGCGGTGTAACCGCGCGCCTCGGCGGCGAACTCCGCCTCCTGCAGTTCCACGTACGCCGGCATGCCGTCGCCGGCGTACCCCTGGGCCAGGTCGAACATGGAGTGGTTGAGGGAGTGGAACCCGGCGAGCGTGATGAACTGGAACTTGTACCCCATGTGCCCCAGTTCCCGCTGGAACTTGGCGATCGTGGAGTCGTCCAGGTGCTTCTTCCAGTTGAAGGACGGAGAGCAGTTGTAGGCGAGCATCTGCTCCGGGTGCTCGGCCTTGATCGCCTCGGCGAATTCGCGGGCCACCTGCAGGTCGGGCGTGCCGGTCTCCATCCAGAGCAGGTCGGAGTACGGCGCGTACGCCAGGCCGCGCGCGATGCACGCCTCCAGGCCGTTCCTGACCCGGTAGAAGCCCTCCGCGGTGCGCTCGCCGGTGGTGAACGCCTGGTCGCGCGGGTCCACGTCACTGGTCAGCAGCGTCGCGGCCTGGGCGTCGGTCCGCGCGATGATCAGTGAGGGGACGCCGCAGACGTCGGCGGCGAGGCGGGCGGCGTTGAGCGTCTTGATGTGCTGGCCGGTGGGGATCAGCACCTTGCCGCCGAGGTGTCCGCACTTCTTCTCGGAGGCGAGCTGGTCCTCCCAGTGCACGCCGGCGGCACCAGCCGCGATCATGGCCTTCATCAGCTCGAAGGCGTTCAGCACCCCGCCGAACCCGGCCTCGGCGTCGGCCACGATCGGCGCCAGCCAGTACGGGCTCTCGACGCCCTCCGACCAGGTGATCTGGTCGGCCCGCAGCAGCGCGTTGTTGATCCGGCGCACGACGGCCGGCACGGAGTTGGCCGGGTAGAGGCTCTGGTCCGGGTAGGTTTGCCCGCCCAGGTTCGCGTCGGCGGCGACCTGCCAGCCGGACAGGTAGATCGCCTTGAGGCCCGCTCTCACCTGCTGGACGGCCTGGTTGCCGGTCAGCGCGCCGAGGGAGGCGACATAGTCCTCGGTGTGCAGCAGGCCCCACAGCCGTTCGGCGCCGAGCCGGGCCAGAGTGTGCTCTTCCTGGACGCTGCCGCGCAGCCGGATCACGTCCTCGGCCTTGTAGGTGCGCTCGATGCCCGCCCAGCGCGGGTCCCCGTCCCATTCGTCCTGCAGCTGCTCCGCAGCTCCCTTGAGGCGATCCGTCATGATCACTCCTTCGTCGTCCCCTGGGGCTTACGCCGAGTCTCTGCCCCCGGACACCCGGTCGAAAGTCGGCGACGAAGATAAGATTCACGGAAATTTCTGAAATCTGCACTACTAGCCAGTATTCTGCGGAGAAAAAATCGCGAGTTTTCTCTAGTTCGTGCTCCTCGTGGTCGTTCACGATCTTCGGTGCTGCGGCGGACATGAGGACGGCCACCACGTGCTCCGTCAGAGCCGGATCACGTGGTGGCCGCTGGCCGAGCTCACCCCTTGCCGCTGATGGCGATGCGCACCAGATTGCGGTTCTTGACTCCGTACAGGGCGCGACGGGACGGGTCGAGGGCCAGCTTGGGCTCGCCGCCGAACCACTGACCCGCCAGCCCGGTCACGATGGCCTTCGCGGTGAACCCCGCCAGGTCGATCTTGTACACCTTGTCGCCGTCGCCGCAGTACGCCACCCGGCCCACGACGAACAGGTCCCCGCCCTTCGCGCCGACCTGGAGCGTACGGGTCACCTTCCGGGTCCGCGGGTCGAACTCGAAGACCACGCCCGTGCTCGCCATGCCGTACACATGCCGCGGGCCGAGCGCGAGCGAGGAGATGTAGCGGGCGTCGGGGACCGGTTCGACCTCCCACAACAACGCCCGCGCCGACAGGTCGTAGGCGGCCAGGCGCGCGGTGGAGGTGACCGGCGGCAGGCCGAGGCCCTCCTGGGTGAGCGTGCCGAGATAGGCGATGCCCTTCCGGGTGACGACCGAGTAGACCGTCTGGCGCTCGACGGCGGGGCGCTGGGTGACGTACTCGCCGGTGCGCGGGGAGTAGAAGGACAGCGCGCCGTTCATGTGGCCGGGCTCGGGCTGGGTCGGCATCACGAGCACGCCGGTCCGGTCGTCGTAGGCGAGGTCGCGCGGCCGGTCCTGCTGGTTTCCGGTGCGCGCGAGCAGCTTGGCCTCGGTGTCGCCGGCGCGGTGGGAGTAGAGCGCGGCCTGCGTGTAGACGCCGAGGTAGGTGGTGCCCGCGACGGTGAGCATGGTCTTCGGCTCGCCGGGGATGGACAGCCGGGTGACCGCGCCGGTGGCCAGGTCGTGGATGTCGGCGCCGCTCTTGCCGCCGACGTAGACGCGCTCGCCGTCGGAGTGCACCGACATCGGCTCTTCCGCCGCCGCGCGGAAACCGCGCTGCACCAGGTTGCGGTACTCCAGCGCGCCGGTCGCCGGATCGTAGACGAACACCGCGTTGTCCTGCACACCGTAGATCCGGCCCTCATGGGCCAGGATGCGGTGGGTGGCGGCCTCGAAGTACGGCACGCCGAGGACCTCCAGCTCGCCGGTGTCCAGCCGGCAGCGGTAGAAGGTGCCGGTGGGGCGCCCCGCGAAGTAGACGTGGCCGTCGTGGATGAGGACCGAGACGATGTACTTCTCGCCCGGGGCCGTGGCCTTGACGACCCTGTGGTCGGACGGGTCGGCCTTGTTCAGGATGATCAGCTCGGCCAGCGAGTTCATGCCTCCGGCGATGTGGGTGTCGGAGACGTGCATGCTCGACACCCAGTCGCGGTCGGCCAGCTCGGACGGCAGCAGGTCGCGCCGCTCGCCGGTGGCCCGGTCGATCGCGATGAGATGGGCGTTGGCGCCGACGCCCGCGTAGACGTGCGTGTCGTCGGCCTGGATGGCGCGTACGTACGCCTCGCCCGGCACGGCCTCGCCCAGGTCGCGGACGGCGCCGGTGGCGGGGTCGTACTCCTTGACCTTGCCCGGCTCCGACGTGCCCAGGTAGACCTTGCCGTCGGGGGCGGCGGCGAGGGTCCAGATGAAGTGGTCGGGAACGGAGGCGACCTTGGTGACCGAGCCGGCCACCGTGTCGAGCTTGTACAGGTCCGACTTGGCGTGGGTGCCGACGTAGACGTCGGTGCCGACCTTGCACATCGCCCATACCCCGATGCCCGTGGGGATGTCGAAATGGGCGGTGACCGAATCCTCGGCCAGGTCGTAGGCGCCGACCACGTTGGGCGACAGCCCGCGCGATCCGGCGTAGAGCACGCCGCCGACGAACTCGGCGTTGCCGAGAGGGCTGGCGACGCTGGCGGGGCCCAGGTCGGTGAGCGTGCCTTCGGCGGGTGGGGCGGCGTGGGCGGCTGTGGCCGGCAGGCCGGCGGCCACCGTGGCGACGGCGGCAGCCTGCAGGAATCGACGGCGGGGGATCATGTGCGGCTCCCTGGTGCGGTTTCGCCGCACGTTATAACGGCCTGGGCCGTAATGTCTAGATCGCGAACGGCCCTCCGCCGTTGACGGAGGATGCTCACAAGGTTACGGTCTGGACCAAAATAAAGCACAAATGAACGAGAGGTCTGGGCATGCTCCGATCCCTGCTTGTCGTCGTGGCGGGCCTGTTACCCGCTCTCGTCTCGCCCGCAGCCGCCTCGGCCGCCCCCTCGCGGTGCGGCGGGCAGGCGGTCACCACGTACGGACCGGCCTCGGTGACCGGGGCCGTCGTCGGCGCCGCCGTCCACGAGGGCCACGCCTACGTCGTCACCCGCGGCCCCAAACCGCCCGTGCTCGCCGAGATCGACCTGAACACCCTCAAGGTGGTCAGGAGCGCGACGCTCCCCGACGGCCCGGCCGACGGCGAGCCCGAGGGCGGCTGGGCCGTCGCCGTGTCCGGCGGCAAGGTCTATGTCGGCACCTATCCCGTACCCGACCTGTACGGCTTCGACATCGCCACAGGAAAGGTCGAGCACCTGCACTCCTTCGGCAAGGCCGGCGGCTTCGTCTGGAGCCTGGCCGCGGCCCCCGACGGCACCCTGTACGCGGGCACCTCCCCTGACGGGCGCGTATGGGAGTACGTCCCCGGCACCGGCGCGGTCCGCCGCTACGACGTGCCGGCGCAGGGCGAGCACAACGTGCGCGCGGTGGCGGCCGACGACCGCTATGTCTACGCGGGCCTGCTGGAGAAGCAACTGCTCGTGCGGATCGAGCGCGAGAGCGGCGCCGTACGCCAGCTCGCGGCCGGCGGCGCCGCGATCGGCGTCGTCGCGCTCAACGGTGACCGGGTCCTGGCCGCCGCCGGCGGCGAGCTGATCGACGTCCGCAAGGACGGTACGGACCTGCGGCGGGTCACCGTCGAGTCCGGGCTCCTGGACGCGCTGACCACCGCCGCGGACGGCTCTGTCTACGCCGCCTCCCGCCCCGACGGGACCGTCTACCGCTACCGGACCGGCGACACGGCGCTCACCAAGGTCATCGCCCCGCCGTCCTACGGCGACGAGAACCGCCTGCTCCACGTGACCGGCGAGAACACGCTGCTGTCCGTCGCCGGCAGCGGCGGGTTGTGGTCGCTGGATGCGGGCACCGGCGCGGCCGAGTTCACCGACCTGATCGACGCGGGCCTGCCGCCCGGCGCCGAGCGCACCCAGAGCATGCTGCTCGTCCCGGGCCGCGCCGTGTACGCCGGCGGGCACTTCGCCATGGAGATCCGCGACCTGCGCACCGGCGAGCAGCGCAGGATCCGGGTGCCGGGCGAGCCCAAGGCCATGGTCGGGAACGGGAACAAGGTCTACGCCGCCATGTACCCCACCGGCGAGATCATCTCCGTCGACGTGCACACCGACGAGGTCCGCAGTCTCGGCTACCTCGGCCACGACCAGAAGCGGCCCTGGGACATCGAGTACGACTCCCGCTCCGGCAAGCTCCTGGTCGCGACCGCGTCGTTGTCTGCGAGCATCAGCGGCGCGCTGTCGGTGGTCGATCCGCACACCGGAGACATGGACGTGTACCAGGGGGTCATCCCCGGCCAGAACCTCATGAGCCTGACGCTCGACGCCGAGCGGGGCGTGGTCTACCTGGCCGGCGACGTGTTCGGCACCAGCGCGCCGTCCGCCTCCATAGCCGCCTTCGACCTCGCCCGCCGTACCGTCCTGTGGCAGGCCGAGCCGGTGCCGGGCCACCGCACCTTCCAGGACGTCAAGCTGCACGGCGGGTTGTTGTACGCGTCGTACAAGCGCGACTCGGGAGCCTGGATCGCCTGGGACCCCGCGACCCGGCAGGTCGTCCGGCAGGGCACGCTGTCCGGCTACGGCGAGCTGACCGCGCACCGGGGCCGCCTGTTCGCCTCGGTCTTCCGCGACGGCGGCAACGCGTACGAACTCGACGCCGAGCGGGGGGCCACGCTGCTGGCCACCGGGATGGGCGACGAGTGGCACACCAACCCGCAGCTCCACTTCGAGCCCGGATCCTGGTACGCCTGGGCGATCGCGGGCCGCGACCTGGCGCGGATCCGGCTGGACCCGCGCTGCCCGCCCGTGACCGTCCCCGCCCCCGGGACCGAGGTTCCGGCCTGAGCCGGGACGTGTCGTGGGTTCCGCGCCGGCCCGCCGGCGCGGTAGGCGTGCGCGAGCCGGCCCTCTTGGGCTGGCGGCAGGCCGGCGAAGGCTAGAAAATGGCTCGTTTTTCTGCCTAAGATGCCGAGCATGGGGCCGTTGCTCGGTGAAGAACCGCTGTCTTTGACACAGGAGCTGGATCTGATCGCCTTCGGCCAGCGCCTCCGCCACCTGCGTAAACAGCGCGGCCTCACCCTGTCCGACCTGGGATCGCGCGTCGGCAGGGCGCCCAGCCAGCTGTCACTGCTGGAGAACGGCAAGCGCGAGCCCAAACTGTCGCTGCTCAAGTCGCTGGCCTCCGCCCTCGGCGTCCCCGTCGAGGAACTGCTGCGCCGCCAGCCGCCCAACCGCCGCGCCCAGCTCGAGATCGCGCTGGAGGAGGCCCAGCGCGACCCCATCTACGCGGGGCTCGGCCTGCCGCGGCTGAAGGTCTCCGCGCGCGTGCCGAACGACGTGCTCGAACACCTCCTCGGCCTGTACGGCGAGCTGCGCGCCCGGCAGGCCCGCGGCACCGCCACTCCGGAGGAGGCCAGGGTCGCCAACGCCGAGCTGCGCCGCCGGCAGCGGGAGGTGGGCAACTACTTCCCCGACATCGAGAAGGCCGCCGCCCAGGCGCTCGACGCCG
This sequence comes from Nonomuraea sp. B5E05, assembly GCF_039880665.1. Lineage (NCBI taxonomy): Bacteria > Bacillati > Actinomycetota > Actinomycetes > Streptosporangiales > Streptosporangiaceae > Nonomuraea > Nonomuraea sp. B5E05. The sequence goes on along the minus strand of NZ_JBDPMJ010000010.1, from coordinate 277,974 downwards.
TCGGCTACCGTACGGGCGCCCTGTCGCAGAGCATGATCCAGGGGCTGGTCACGCACTTCGGCTACACCGTCCACACCGCCCAGGACCTGCCGCGCTCCGTGCGCTCCATCACCGATCTCCGCCACCGCCGCATCTACGTCAAACACGAGCAGCTCGGCATGCACACCCCGCGCACGATCCTGCTCCAGACGCTGGGCCACCTCGCGCTCGGCCACGACAAACCCCGCGACTTCGCCGACTTCCTGCGCCAGCGCACCGAGGCCAACTATTTCGCCGCCGCCGTGCTCGTCCCCGAGCGGGCCGCCGCGCCCTACCTCCAGGAGGCCAAGGCGCAGCGGGCGGTGTCGGTGGAGGACCTGCGCGACGTGTTCGCGGTGTCGTACGAGATGGCCGCTCACCGCTTCACCAACCTGGCCACCCACCACCTGGGCCTCGTCTGCCACTTCGTGCGCAACGACGCCGGGGGCATCATCTACAAGGCGTACGAGAACGACGGCATCGTCTTCCCCGCCGACGAGCAGGGGGCCATCGAGGGTCAGCGCATGTGCCTGCAGTGGTCGGGGCGGCAGGTGTTCGCCTCGCCCGACCGGTTCTCGGTGTACTACCAGTACTCCGACTCGCCCACCGGGACCTACTTCTGCGTGGCCCACGTCGATCCGTCGCGCGAGCGGGACTTCGCCATCACCCTGGGGGTGCCGTACAAGGAGTCGCGCTGGTTCCGGGGGCGCGAGACCACCAACCGCACCCGTTCCGGCTGTCCCACCGGTGACTGCTGCCGCCGCCCGCCCGCCGGGCTGGCCGAACGTTGGGAGGGGTACGCCTGGCCGTCCGCCCGCGCCAACTCCCACGTCCTGGCCGCGCTTCCGCCCGGGTCGTTCCCCGGTGTGGACGAGGCGGACGTCTACACCTTCCTGGAACGCCACGCCACCACCCTCTAAGCTGAAATGTGGGGATACGGGGGGAGGGGTCGCATGCTGCCTGAGGTGCGTGGATGGTTGCGACGCCGTACTTCGTGCGTCACGGACTGGCCGCTCGGGGACCTGGTGGCCGCGAAGGGGACGACCACGGTGAGCGTGGTGCTCCCGGCCCGCGACGAGCGGGAGACCGTGGGGGAGATCGTCACGGTGATCCGGCGGGAGCTGGGCGGGCTCGTGGACGAGGTCGTGGTCATCGACTCGCGTTCCACCGATGACACGGCGCTGGTTGCCGCGCGGGCCGGCGCCACGGTGCACGCTCAGGACGAGATCCTGCCGCAGCTCAAGCCGCTCGACGGCAAGGGGGAGGCGCTCTGGAAGTCGCTGGCGGTCACGTCGGGGGATGTGCTGGTGTTCGCCGACGCCGATATCCGGAAATTTCATCCTTCACTGGTATTCGGGCTGCTCGGACCGATCCTCGCCGACCCGAGCGTGGTGTACGCCAAGGCCTGTTATGACCGTCCCCTGAACGGCTCCTCGAACGGCGGCGGCCGCGTCACCGAACTGGTCGCCCGCCCGCTGATCAACCTCCACTGGCCCAGGCTGGCCGGGTTCGTGCAGCCGCTGGCGGGCGAGTACGCCGGCCGGCGCTCCGCCCTGGAGCGGGTGCCGTTCCTGACCGGGTACGGCGTGGAGCTCGGGCTGCTGATCGACCTGCTCGAACTGGCAGGGCTGGACGCGTTCGCGCAGGTGGACCTGGGCTCGCGGGAGCACGCGCCGCAGTCGACGGAGGCCCTGGGAGGGATGGCGTCCCAGATCATGCTGGCCGCGTGGTCACGGCTGGAACGCCAGGGCAAGATCGAGGCGTGCCATGTGCCGTCGCTCCGGCTGGCTCAGTTCCGCAGGGCGGCGGACGGGCACGACGTCCTGCTGACCGACATCGGCATCGCCGAACGCCCGCCGATGATCACGATGGCCGCCTGAGCCCCTGATCAACGGCTTCCTGATCGGCATACCCGCCGGTAGGGTGTTACCGGCGGTAACGAGCAAGGGGTCCTGCATGAGCGCTTTCTGTCCCGAGCCCAGCGACGACGTGGCCGAGGTACGCGACTGGGTGCACGCGTTCGCCCGCGACGTGATCCGCCCGGCGGGCGCCGAATGGGACGAGCGCGAGGAAACCCCGTGGCCGGTCATCCAGGAGGCGGCCAAGATCGGGCTCTACTCGCTCGACTTCTTCGCCACCCAGTGGTTCGAGGAGAGCGGGCTGGCGCTGCCGGTGGCGTTCGAGGAGGTCTTCTGGGGTGACGCGGGCATCGGCCTGTCCATCGTCGGCACCGGGCTCGCGGCCGCGGCCCTGGCCGGCAACGGCACGCCCGAGCAGGTGGGGGAGTGGCTGCCGCAGATGTTCGGCTCGGAGAGCGACGTCAAGCTGGGCGCCTTCTGCGCGTCGGAGCCCGACGCCGGGTCCGACGTCGGCGCCATCCGCACCCGCGCCGTGCCCGACGGTGACGACTGGGTGCTGGACGGCGTCAAGGCGTGGGTCACGAACGGCGGCATCGCCAACGTGCACGTGGTCGTCGCCTCGGTCGACCCGTCACTCGGCACCCGTGGCCAGGCCTCCTTCGTCGTCCCCCCGGGCACGCCCGGCCTGTCGATGGGCCAGAAGTTCCGCAAGCACGGAATCCGCGCCTCGCACACGGCCGAGGTCGTGCTCGACCGCGTCCGCGTACCGGGCTCGTGCCTGCTGGGCGGCAAGGAGAAGCTGGAGGCCCGGCTGAGCCGGGTGCGCAACGGGGAGCGGGCGGGGGAACAGGCGGCGATGCGCACGTTCGAGACCACCCGCCCCGCCGTCGCCGCGATGGCCGTGGGCATCGCGCGGGCGGCCTTCGAGTACGCCAGGGACTACGCCCGCGAGCGGGAGCAGTTCGGCCGCAGGATCGGCTCGAACCAGGCGATCGCCTTCCTGCTGGCCGACATGGCGACCCGCGTCGACGTCGCCCGCCTGCTGACCTGGCGAGCCGCCTGGATGGCCAGGAACGGCAGGCCCTTCGAGCAGGCGGAGGGCTCGATGTCGAAACTCGTGGCGGGAGAGACGGCGGTGTGGGTGACCGAGCAGGCCGTCCAGATCCTGGGCGGCGCCGGCTACACGCGCGACCATCCGGTCGAGCGCTTCCACCGCGACGCCAAGATCTTCACCATCTTCGAGGGCACGTCGGAGATCCAGCGGTTGATCATCGGCCGGGCGGTCACCGGCCTGCCGGTCCGCTGAGAACACCACGTCAAAGGGATGGCGTGTCCGCAGGAGCATCATGGCGGCACACCGTCGCTCAGTTCTGTCTCAGCGGCTTCGGCCGCCGGAACTGCCGGTCAATGGCCTCGCGGGTCCAACGCCGGCTTTGACTACTCGGTGCTCAGCGAGTTCCGGGATCGCCTGATTGCAGGATCGCTTGAACAGAGCCTGCTCGAAACGATCTTGGATCGTGCCGTGACCGCCGGGCTGCTTCGAGCCGGGGGTCGGCAGCGGACCGACTCCACCCACATGCTCATGGCCATGCGCACCATGAATCGGCTGGCATGGCAGCAACGCTACGCCCACGGGGGCAGGCGTGAAGGGCACCATCGCCCGCGGCGTCAAAGGCTTTGGCCTGCGGCGGTGCCGCTATCGCCGGACCGCCGAGAGCCATCTCCAGCACATTCTTATCGCCGCGGCGATGAACCTCACCAGGCTTGACGCGTGGCTCACCGGAACGCCGCCGGCCCCGACCCGAACCTCGCGCTTCGCCGCCCTGCGCCCGGTGGCGTGCCCCGCGCGATCAGGCGAGCGACCCACCGAAGTGCGCGCCGGCAGCCACCGCCAGAAGGAGGAAGACCATCGGGAAGCCGAGGTTGTGGAACACACGCGCGCGGACATGGGCGAGGACGGCTCCGACGAAGAACAGCACGAGCCCCAAGGCAGCGGCCAGCCCGAGGAGAGGCCAGCCGAGCAGCCCGAGCACGAGCCCTACGACCCCGGAGCCCTCAACGACCGCGAGGTAGGGGATCCACCGCGGATCTAGGCCGACCTCGGCACAGTTACGCACCACGAACTGAGCCGAGACCGCCTTCGCGATCACCTCGAAGGCGTTGGCCAGGATGCAGGCGAGAGTCGCGATGAACAGCCCGATGTCGAGTGCCGTGGTCAACGGGCATACCGCCCCAGCAGCGTCACTGGTCGCGGAGGTATCGGCGCGCCGGCCCACTCCGCGACCTTGACCCTGAACGCGAGGGCCTCCTGGATGTCGAGGAGCGGATTGATGTCCGCGTCGGCAAGGTGGAGGGTCAGCAGGAACTCTGTGCCGTCCGCCACCCGCACGGCTGTGTAGTCAAGGCCGGTCGGTGCTGCTTCCTCGATTGCGGCGAACAACTTCTTGATGGCAGCCTCCGCTTCCGGAGCCTGTTCGGATGTGGTGTTGAATCGGACAATCTGTACGCTCATGTGTGTCTCCTCAAGGAGGTGTGCTCGTCAGGTAGCCGGTCTCTCACCCCTCCTGACGTTGAGCACACACGAAAGGTGACATCACCCATGAAACTCGTCGAACACTTCGAGGCGTCTCGTCCCCGGCTGATGTCGCTGGCCCACCGGATCGTGGGCTCGTATCACGACGCCGAGGACGCGGTCCAGACCGCCTGGACGCGGGTCCAGGCGGCCGGGGCGGCCGACGTCGCCAACCTGGACGGCTGGTTCACCACGGTGACCGCGCGTCTTTGCCTGGACCTGCTGCGGGCACGTGAGCGACGTGGCGAACTCCCCTTGCACTCCGATGACATCGCCGGCGGAAGGATCAGTGCCGACGAGGCGTTCCTTCGCCGTGAAGAAGTGTCCAGAGCCCTGCTGGTGCTGCTCGACGAACTCTCGCCCAGACAGCGAGTGGCGTACGTGTTGCACGATCTCTTCGCCATCCCGTTCGATCAGGTCGCCGCGGCGCTCGACACGAACGCGGTCTCGGCGAAGAAGCTGGCCAGCCGTGCGCGCGCACGGCTGCGCGACGTGCGACCTGTCGTACGCCGCCACGACGCGGAAGAAAACGAGATCATCGAGGCGTTCCTGGCAGCCGCACGCGGCGGCGACATCGCACGACTCGTCACCTTGATGGCTCCCGACGTTGTCCGTACCGCTGACCTTTCCCTGCTCCCGGCAGGCTCCGCAACGGAAGTCCGGGGGGCAGCGGCGGTCGCGGAAGAGACGAGGATCTTCGTCGACCGCATCGCCATCGCGGCTCCGGTCCTCATCGCGGGGCGGCCCGGCGCGGTCATCGCACCCGGCGGCCACGCGTACGCGCTCATCCGCTTCCGCATCGACGCCGGTCTCATCACGAGGATCGAGATCACTCCGTACGCGGCCGGCACGATGTCACTGCGCGACCAGCCACGAGATTCCGTCCTTATCGGCCAGAGCAGTAGGTGATCAGGAGGCCGCCCCCAGGCGTGCTGTGCCGCGCCAGGGCCGAGGGCCGGATCCGTGAGTGACCGGGACGGCGTCGAACTTCGTGGGGTCCGGCGCCGCGATCACCATCGGCATGACTTCGGTCATGTGCCGGGCTCGACGACCCCGTGCTCGTACGCGTAGATGACCGCCTGCACACGGTCACGGCAGCCGATCTTGGGGAGGAGGTTGGCCACGTGGGTCTTGACCGTCGAGACGCTGACCGTCAAGGCTTCGGCGATCTCCACGTTGGACCGGCCTCTGGCGATGAGCTCCAGTGTGTCGCGCTCTCGCACCGTCAGCTCCGGCAGCGGCTCCACGGTCCGCGGCCGTTTCGAGGTGCGGGCGAACTCGGCGATGAGCCGCCGCGTGACACCGGGCGCGACCAGGCCTTGGCCCGAGGCGACCACTCGGACCGCCTCCACCAGGTCGTCGGGTTCGACGTCCTTCAGCAGGAAGCCGCGCGCCCCGCCGCGCAAGGCGGCGAAGACGTACTCGTCGAGGTCGAACGTCGTCACGACGAGCACGGCGACGGGCTGCTCGATCCCCGGCCCCGCGAGTCGCTCGGTGGCGGCCAGCCCATCGAGCACGGGCATCCGGACGTCCATGAGCACCAGGTCGGGCCGCAGCCGCCTGGCGAGGCGAACGGCCTCTTCCCCGTCGGCGGCCTCCCCCACGATCCGGAGATCGGGCTCCGATTCCAGGATCGTGCGAAAGCCGGTGCGCACGACCGCTTGGTCGTCGGCGATCACGATGTCGACGGTCATGGCCGCTCCAAAGGAAATGTGGCGCTGACCAGCCAGCCGCCGTCGGGTTGTGGTCCGATGGTGAGCTCACCGCCCGCGTGGTTCACGCGCTCGCGCATGCCGAGCAGGCCGTGTCCGCCGTTCGGCTCGGCGGGAGGCGGGGTGCGGGTGGGGCTCGAGTTGCGTACCGCGACTACGAACTCGGCGCCGCCGAAGGCCGTGGTCACGCTGACCGATGCTCCCGGGGAGTGCCGCCTGGCGTTGACCAGCGCCTCGCGCACGAGGCGCGAGGCGGCCAGATCGACGGTGACGGGCAGCGGGCGCGGCTCGCCTGTGGCGCGCAACTCGACGTCCATGCCTGTGGTACGGGAACGGCGGACGGTCTCCTCCAGACCCGCCAGGGTTGGCGCCCTGCCACCGGCGGAGTCGAGATCCGTCCCGGTCTCGCTCTCGCGCATGATCCCCACCAGGGCGCGCATCGACACCAGCGTGTCACGCCCCTGTTCCCTGATCGCGCGCAGCGTGGCCCTGGCCGCGGCCGGGTTGCGATCGAGCAGACGGTCGGCCGCACCCGCCTGGACGACGATCGCCGACAGATCGTGGGCCGCGATGTCGTGCAGTTCCCTGGCGATTCTGGCGCGCTCCTCCGCAACGGCGGCCCTGGCGCGTTCCTCCTGCTCGCCCGCGATGCGCGCGGCCTCCCTAATCTTCGCGGCCCGCCTGGACCGAACGGAGAACCCCACGGTGGCCGGCAGCAGGTAAGCCGCGGTCACGGCCGCGACCATGCCCGGCACGTCGCCCCGCGCCACTCCCCAGAACGTGAGCAGCCCGCCGTGGTCGGCGCCGGCGGCGCTCAGGAGCAGACCGCCGAGCATGTGGCCCGCCGCGCAGGCGGAGACCACGACGGTGGCCCTGACCTGCGGCAGGCGGCTCGCCACTGTGTAGGAGCAGATCAGCAGACCTACCCCGATCAGCGCGGAGCGGGTCGGTAGCGACATGCTCACCAGCGGGATCACGGTGGCGGCCACGAGAGCGGGCACGGGGTGGCTGCGCCGGAAGGCTATGGTGGCGAGGTCGGCGAGGGCCAGCAGGTGGCTGACACCGAACGCCCAGCCCGGCAGCCCGGCCATCCGGGCGTCGTCGAGGACGAACGCCAGCCGCGCCGTGACGATGACGGCCAGGACCGCCGCCACCAGGACGTCCCGGCCCTCGGGCAGACCGGCCCTGGGCCGCGCCATCGCCATGCCCTTCCTGCTCACCCTCGCTTCGCCGGCCCTTCCCGTCATCCCGCTTCGCCGGCCCTTCCCGTCATCCCGCTTCGACGGCCTGTCCCGTCGCGCGAGCCCGGCTCGCGCCACCACGGATCGGCAGCCGCCGCCAGTACGTCGCACACCGCCACGCCCACTCCAACGGGCCGTAACCGAACCGGCGCAACCACAGGTTACTCACCACGGCCTGGACGAGCAGGATGCCGACGCCGAGCAGCGCCGAGGCCGGCCACCGCTCCGAACCGGGCAGGCCCATCGTCGTGCCCGCGGGGACGAAGATCAGGGCGGCGCTGAAGTAGTTCGTCAACGCCATCCTGCCCATCGGGGCCAGCACCCACGACAGCACGGTGCCCACCGGCGTACGCAGCAGGAGCAGGAACACCGCGATGTAGCAGCAAGCGGTCGCCAGCGACACCGTCAACCCGAGCCGGATCTGCGCGAGTTCGGGCAAGGGCAGGGTGACGAGCCAGACCCCCAGCCCCCACACGGCCACGGCAGCGACGCCCATGACCACCAGACGGCCTGGGCGGTCGCCAAGGGACTCGTGCACTCGCCACTCCGCCGCGGCGAATCCGAGCGCGAACAGCCCGGGCAGCATCCCCAGCCCGCCCACCCCTGCCAGGATCCCCGCCGCGGTCAGCGTGACGGCCACGGCGAGGAGCGCCCGGCGCGGGAGGTAGCTGAGTGGCAGGAGCACCAGCAGACCGGTGACGGCGAACGGCAGCAGCACCTCGCCGGGTTGGAGCAGGTGGAGCACTCCACCGAGGACGCCCAGCGCGACGAGCCTCCGCACGAGCAGCACCCTCGGACGGCTCGTGCGTCTGGCGGCCGAGGTGAGGAAGATGCAGAAGCCCACACCGAACAGCAGGTAGAAGATGGGGTAGAAGCGGCCGTAGAACAGCAGGAGGAGCGGGGTGGGCAGCTCGCCCGCGTACGCGAACATCTCCATGGTCTGGGGAATGTTGATGAAGATGATGCCGCACAGGGCGAAGCCGCGCAGCGCGTCGAGGGCGGCGATCCGCCTGTGCGGGCGATCCGGGCCAAGTGGAAGCATGCGACCAGGATGACGAGCGGGGGACCGCGTCCGCTTCGGGCGCGTGGCCATTTCCTTCTCGTTCCCGTGGCCGATTCCGCTTCCTCCTCAGGACCCTGCGGAGCGGCGATCATCTGACGCAGCGGACCGGCCCTCCCGTGCCGGATCGCCCGAGGTCATGACCAGTCGCCGGAGCGCCGTCCCACCTGAGGGTGTGGTGATCACGGCGCTTCGTACGCGATCGTCGGCGTCAGGCCAGATAGCCCCCGTCCATGGTGAGTACCGTGCCCGTGACGAACGCCGCGCCCGGGCCGGCGAGGAAGACCACACCCGCCGCGATCTCCTCCGGGCGGCCGAAGCGGCCCAGTGCCTTGAGCGCTCGCTGCTCGTCCGCGAAGTCCCCCTCCGGAGGGTTCATGTCGGTCGCCACCGCGCCCGGCTGGATGACGTTGACCGTGATCCCGCGCGGGCCCAGGTCGCGCGCGGCTCCCCGGCTGTAGCCGACGATCGCGGCCTTGGTCGCGGCGTAGTCGGCCATCCCGGTGAACCCGGCACGCGCGGCGATGACGGAGCCGATCGTGATGATCCGGCCGTCCTGGGCGATCACCTTCGCCGCGGAGCGGATGGCCGCCACCACGCCGCCGAGGTTGACGTCGTACAGGTTGTCCCGCGCCGCCGCGTCGTCGTGCCGGTCACCGATCATGCCGCGTACCGAGACGCCCGCGCTGTTGACCAGCACGTCCAGCCGCCCGAAATCCCTGGCCACCGCGTCGATCAGGTTCGTGACCTGGCCGGGGTCGCCCTGGTCGGCCCGGTAGGCGGCGCCGCGGCGTCCTCTCGCCTCGATGTCGGCAACGACCACGTGAGCCTTCTCCGCCGAGGTCGCGTAACCGATCGCCACGTCGGCTCCGGCATCGGCGAGCGCGCGGGCGCTCGCCGCCCCGATGCCCCGCGATCCACCGGTCACCAGCGCGACCTTTCCCTCAAGCGTCATGTCCGTCCTCCGTTTTTGTACCGATCGGTATTGATGAGGAGAGAGTACTATACCTATCGGTACAGAATGGGTGGAGGGAGTGCACCATGGGACGGTCGCGTGGATTCGACGTCGACGAACGGCTCGACCGCGCCCTCGCGGTCTTCTGGCGTCAGGGCTACGAGGGCACCGCCCTGTCGGACCTGACCGAGGCCATGGGCGTCAACCGGCCCAGCCTGTACGCCACGTACGGCAACAAGCAGTCCCTCTTCCGCAAGGCGTTCGAGCGATACCTCGACGGCCCCGCCGCCCACATCCGCACGGCGTTCGATCAGCCGACGGCATTGGCCGTCACGGAGACCCTGCTGCGCGGAGCCGTCGACGTCGCCACGACACCCGAAGGGCCGGGCGGATGCCTCATGGTGCAGGGCGCCCTGGTCACCGGCACCCAGGGAGAGCCGGTCCGGGAAGAACTCGCCGCGCTGCGGCGCGCGGCCGAGGCCGGCCTGCGCGAACGCTTCGAACGGGCACGAGCCGAGGGCGACCTGCCCGCCTCGGCGAACCCCGCGGCGCTGGCACGGTACGTGTGGGCCATCTCCTACGGCATCTCCGTCCAGGCTGCGAACGGTGCGCCCCGCCACGAATTGCGGGCCATGGTCGACCTGGCCCTCCAGGCCTGGCCTCCAGCTTCCGGATCATCGCCCTGACTCGAAGCGACGCCGGCTCCGGGCAGAAAGGTGTACGGGGCGCGCAAGGTCTGGAGCGAATCGTCAGGGAATCGAGGTGGCGCGGTGCACGGTCGAGCGGTTGATGCGTGACTGAGGAATCGAGGGCGCGTGCGCGCGCCGTAAGCGGCCCCGCACGACGCTGCCGGCCGGTGGGGAGCGGCCCGCTGACCTGCTGGAGCGGGACTTTGACGCGCCGGCCCCGAACCGTCGCTGGGAGCCCACTCCACTCCTCCGGCGCCGTCGAGGGCAACGTCACGAGAATCGAAGCCCTTAAACGCAGCCGATATGGCCGGGCCAACCTCGATTCGGAAGATCATCCTCTGCAGCTACTGACGAGAGGAGGTGTTCTTGAAGGCTGCGACGTCGGCGCCCGCGTTCATCCCTACGCATACCGCGGGGAACACCATCATCTGCGCTGCGGTCACTGCCCGAACGTCCGGCGAGAGGGCCGCACCAGCACCCGGCTGTGACCTTCTGGCCGTCCACGGGCTCCCGGCCGGTCCGCGTTCAGCTGGTGAGGGACGCGCGGCCGTCGATGAGCGCGAGCGTGGCGGCGGCCGCGCGTTGAACCGCAAGCTCCACGCCCTGCTCGCCGGTGCCGAACATGCCCAGGTGCAGGAGTTCGGCGTGGCCGTGCGCGGTGGCTGCGACGGCCAGCCCGAGCGCCTCGGCGGCCACCGGATCATCCGCCGACAGGGCCATGGCCCCTGCCTGGAAGGCCTCCTTCACGGGGCGGGACGCCTGTTCCAGCTCCGGTTCGTTGGCCGTCGACCACATGCCGAACAGCGTCTCGAACAGCGCCCGGTGCTTCGCGGCGAACCGCACGTATCCCCTGGCCACAGCGACCAGCCGATCCTGCGGTGCGCTGCCGCCGCGTTCCGCGGTGACGGCTTCGACCAGGAGGTTTCCTGCGCGTACGCCGACCGCGAGCAGCAACTCGTCGCGATCGGTGAAGTGGCGGTAGGGCGCGCTGAGCGCGACACCCAACTGCCTGCTCGCCTCCGCCATGGAAAAGGCCTGCACACCCCGCTCGGCGACCAGCTCCATGGCGGTTTCGATGAGCGCAGCGCGCAGGTCGCCGTGGTGGTAGCGGTCACGCTTGGTCGTTCGGGACACCTGTCGGGGCATGGTCTCAGGTTAACGACAGTTCATCCAGCGTACGGATCTCGCTCTCGGTCAGCCGGAAACTCATCGTGCCCGCCGCCTCGGCCGCCTGGCCAGGTTTGGAGGCGCCAGGGATGGCCACGACCGTGTCACCGTACCGGGTGATCAGCCAATTGAGCGCCACCTGGGAGATCGTGGCGCCGTGCTCCTCACCGATGCGGCGCATGGCGTTGATGAGCGGAGCGGTGCGTGCGAGCCCTCGGTCGCTCAGCCGGCTACGGGAGAAGATCCTGCGCGCCGGCGGCGCGGACCTGGCCAGGCTCGCGTTGTCGTGGTAGCGCCCGGTGAGCACCCCGCCCTCCAGAGGCGAGTACGCGATGAGCGTGACGCCCAGCCTTCGTGCGGCCTCCAGCACGCCGTCCCGCTCGATCTTCCGGTGCAGCAGACTGATCCGCACCTGGTTGGAGGCCAGCGTGACGCCTTCTGCGGCCAGCACGTTGTGGGCGAGCACGAGCTGCCGAGCGGAGAAGTTGGACACGCCGACCGCACCGATCGTGCCTTCCCTGAACAGTCTCGCCATGACTTTGAGCTGGGCGGGAATGCTCGACAGGCTCCCGCTGGGCGAATGGATCTGGTGCAGAGCGATGGGATGGCCACCCAGGTGCTTCAATCGGTCACCGACGGTCGCGGCGATGCTGGCCGCGGTGCGCAGGTGCGGCGTCCACTTCGTCGCGACGCTGACCTGCCCGGGGGCGAGACCGCACTGCTTCAACGCGGTGGAGAGGGTCTCCTCCGATCGGCCCTTGCCGTACATCTCGGCGGTGTCGAACCACGTCACCCCGTTGTCGAGGGCGGCGCGCACGACCGAGGTGGCCATCTCCTGGTCGATCGGATTGATGATCAGGCGCGTGTAATTGGCTGTGCCGGCGAACTGCATGCATCCCAGTCCGATGGGGCTGATCTCGATGTCCGTCTTGCCGAGCTGCCGCACGTTGATGTGATTAGCATTCACATTGTGAAACGCTATCACATTGTGGCCTGATCAGCAGGTCCGGGTTCGAGCCCCTGAAGGCACGGGCTTAGCCGGTGATGACCGGGCATGGAGGCGATCGTCCGGCACTACGAGGCGGCCGGCCCGCGGAGGTGGACGGTGAGGCGCTCACGGTGCCGTTCAGCGCGCCCAGCGCGGGGCCGCCGCCCTGGCAGGTCTACCGGTTCGCCTTCCACACGGTGGTCGGCGTCGCGACCCGGGAACCGTACGGCGCGACCCGCCGGCGTTTCGAACCTCAGCGGCCGTAGCGCGGCGGGAGCGGTTGGCGCTTCACAACCAGCCGCTTCTGCGCAACAACCGGTGGACGACGATCACGGCGACGACCATGAGGCAGAGGCTCAGCGGGTAGCCGAGCGACCAGTGCAGTTCGGGCATGTGGTCGAAGTTCATGCCGTAGATCCCGGCGATCATGGTGGGGACCGCGATGACGGCCGCCCACGAGGAGATCTTGCGCATGTCGGCGTTCTGCTGCATGGCCACCTTGTTCTGGTCACGCCCCACCAGGGCCAGATGAGCGCTCAAGGCGCTGGTGAGCAGTTCGTTGTGCTCGTCGACCTGGGAGTCCACGCGCAGCAGGTGGTCCAGGACGTCACGGAAGTGATCGCGGGTGCCGTCGCACAACGCCACCCGGCCCTTCACGAACTCCTCCAGCACGGGCACCAGCGGGTCCTGGGCGGTCCGAAACTCCAGGACCTCGCGCTTGAGCGAGTAGATGTCGGCGGTGACGTCGTCGCGCTCCCCGCTGAAGACCCGGCGTTCCAGCGCGATGAGGTCGAGCTCGACCTCGTGGGAGATCTCGGCGTAGGTGTCGACGACCTGGTCGCAGATCGCGTAGAGCACCCCGGCCGGGCCGGTCGACAGCAGGCCGGGATCGGATTCGACCCGACGGCGCACCCCGCCCAGCGGATTGGCCTGGCCGTGGCGGACGCTGATGACGAAGTCGCTCCCCAGGAAGAGGTTGATCTCGCCGACCTCGATGTCGGAGGTCTCCTCGACGTACAGCAGGGGCTTGAGCACCACGAACAGGGTGTCGTCGTAGCGCTCCAGCTTCGGCCGCTGATGGGCGTGGATCGCGTCCTCCACCGCCAGCGGGTGCAGCCGCACCTCGCGGGTGATCAGATCGAACTCCTCCTGCGTGGGCTCGTGCAGGCCGATCCACAGGAAGCTGTCGCCTCTGGCCCGGGCAGCGCTGAAGGCTTCGCTGATGTCGCCGCTGACGGTTTCACGCACACCACCGCGGTAGATGGCTTTGTCCACAATCATGGTGAGATTGTCGCGCGGTCACCGGCGTGCTGCCTCTCGGCCGAGGGCGTCGAGGAGCGCGCGCTCGCGCTCGGCGCTGAGGCCGGCGCGTCGTTCACGGTCGAGGCCCTGCTCGCGTTCCCAGGCCAGCGTGGCGGACACCAGCTCGGCGCGGGGCCGATGGCGCAGCCCCGCCGCCTGCGCCGCGGCGCCGCTCCTGGCCGACCATCCTTCCCAGCCCGGTTCGACCAGCCACATCGGCAGCGACTCCGCTCCCATGTACTGGGTCACGCCGTGCTCGAGCAGCCAGGCCGATTCGGCCGTGACGACCGGGCCGGTGTGCCCGCCGGCGGTGCGGCACAGCTCGATCCACTCCTCGAACGGGACGACGGGGCCGACGGCGTTGTAGGTGCCGGTGGTGCCGCGCTCCGCCGCGTCGAGCAGCCAGGCGGCGAGGTCGCGTACGTCGATGACCTGCGTCGGCTGGTCCGGCGTGGCCGGAACCAGCATCGGCCCGTGCGGGTCGCGCGCGGCACGGGCCACCCAGTAGCCGGAGCGCCCGCTGTGGTCGCCGGGGCCGCCGATGAGACCGGCGCGGGCGATGAGGAGGCGGTCGCCCACGGCCGCCGCCGACGCCTGCTCGCAGGCGACCTTCGCCTCGCCGTAGAGTGCGCGGTCGGTCTCGGCGCGGTCGGTCGGAGCCAGGAGGGGCGCGGACTCGTCCATGCCCGGCTCGGCGTGGGAGGCGTAGGCGTTGCCGGAGGAGACATAGGCCCAGTGCCGGGCCCGGCCGCCCAGCGCGGCGAGCGCCTCGCGCACGAAGCCCGGCTGCCACGACACCTCGATGACCGCGTCCCAGTCGCGGCCGAGCAGCGGCGCGTACGCCGAAGGGTCACGCCGGTCGGCGGCCACCAGGGCCGCGCCGTCGGCCACCGGCCCGCTCTCGCCGCGCGCCAGGCACGTCACCCGGTGCCCGCGCTCGATCGCCTGCCGGGAAACCTCCCGGCCCACCCATGCCGTTCCGCCCAGAACCACGATGTCCATCCCGCCACCCAAGCACCGCGAGCGCCCAGCGCCCAGGCGGGTTCACCGACAGCGGACCCGGTTCGCTGTCAGCGCACGGAAGGCGCGCCTAGTGCGCGCCTAGTAACCCGACGGGCGCACCAGCCCCGTCTCGTACGCGTAGACGGCCGCCTGCGTGCGGTCGCGCAGCCCGAGCTTGACCAGGATCCTGCTCACGTGGGTCTTGACGGTCTGCTCGGCGACGACCAGGCGCTCGGCGATCTCCGCGTTCGACAGGCCCTGGGCGATCAGACGCAGAGCACGACCGCCAGCGTGGTGATCGCCAGCGCCTGGGCCGTGACCCGGGGGCGCACCCGCAGCGCCAGCAGGAACATCACACCGGCCTGCAGCGCGATGCCGGAGCCCGTCCACGGGTACGCCACCGCGTCGTCGATCATGAGCGTCGCCTGAGGGCGAGCCATCGTGCGGCCGTCCGGGGTCGCGAAAGCCACCTCGTGCGAGGCGATCATCCAGGGGAAACTCTCGGTCCACGGAAGATAGGTCATTCCCGTACGCGCGCCGATGAGCATGACGGCGATCGACGCCCACCAGGCGGGCAGCGGTCAGGACATCGCCAGCAAGAGAACCGCCGCGTGGATCATGGCGAGCAGCGGAACCGTCGGGTCGATGCCCTCCCCATCGGGGAGCAGGCCCATGGCCAGCGCGTAGAGGATGACCAGAACGTGCGGGAGGCGGGACAGCCCACGCGGACGCGACATGCGGGGAAGGGGGTCGGCGCGGGCCGTCCACAGGTCCGCGCGTACGGCGTCGAGGGCTCGTCGCAGCCTGCCCACCTCGCCCACGTCCCCTCCGCCCTCGACCCGCCCCCGGTCAGGATGATCCAGCATGCAGGCGCTCCGCAACCGGCCCGGCGGGCGATCGTACCCGCTCGTGAGCGTGGAACGCCGCGCAGCACACCAGCAGCGCCACCGCGAACGCCGGAAGCCAGGCCACCCGGGCGAGCACCCAGTCCGGCCCGTCGGGGACGGTGTGCAGCCCGGTCCACGGCGTCCAGCCCGCGGCGAGCAGGGCGACCGAGGCGACCGCGATCATCGCGGTCTGGTGCCACAGGAAGATCGTCATCGCCGCCAGGTTCGCGAGCGCCACCGCGGCCCAGGCGGCTGGGCGGCGCAGCAGCCGCCGCAGCGGGCCGAGCAGCAGCAGCGCCGCGCCGCTCTGGGCGATCCCGAAGGTGACGGCGGCCAGCGAGGGCGGGTCGAGGTTGGACAGCGGCGCCCCCGGCACGCCGACCATGGTGGCGGGGTAGCCGCCCCAGCCGACGAGCGCGACGGCGGCGGCCCCGCCGCCGAGCAGCAGCACCCATCCGGTCGCGCGCCCCTTCAGGCGGCCGCGGGCCCAGGCCGCCCCGATGCAGTACGGCACCAGCCACCCGGCCGCCACGCTGATCCACCAGAGCGAGCCGCCCACGAGCCCGGCCGGCAGGCCCTCCGCGAGGCCGCCGAATCTGACCAGGTCGACACACGCGACCACGGCCAGCGGCCAAGCCGGGTGCAGCCTCGACACCAGCCGGGTCGCCGCGGTCAGCGCCGTGAACACCAGCAGGAACCACATCGGCGACAGCACGAGCTTGACCAGCGCCTGTACGCTCTCCAGCCGCGCCCCGACGGCCAGCATCACCAGGGCCGCCACCGCCCACACCGCCGGCACGACCACCGCCGGCCGGAACAGCCGGGCCACCCGCCCGGCGAGCCACCGCCCGTACGGCACCCCCCGCGCACGGGCACGGAGGTGGGAACGCGTCCCCACCAGCCCGCCCACCAGGAAGAAGACCGCCAGAGTCTGGAACACCCACGACAGCGGCGCGAGCTGCGGCATGTGCCGCAGCGGGCTGGCGACCCGCACGGTCCCGCTCTCCACGACCAGCGCGGTCACCATCCAGTGCCCGGCCACCACGCCGAGGATGGCCAGGGCGCGCAGGGCGTCGAGGGCGCGGTCGCGGCCGTCCGGGGTCGCGGCGTCGATCCGCGCGGTGAGGTCACGCGTTCGTGCGGGTCGTGCGGACATGATCCGTGCGCTGAGGTCACGCATCGGCGCCGGCCTGCCCGGACACGATCCGCGTGATGCTCGCCAGCGCCTTCGATCCGGGGGCCAGGTAGTCGCTGTGCCCGCCGCCGCCCGCCGCGAAGATCCGGGCGCCGAACCGGGGCGAGGCCGGGTCGGCGCCCAGCCCCACCGTGACGAACGGTAACGCGACCGACACATGCGGCAGGCCCGCGACCCAGTCTCCCGCCGCGCGCCCCGCCCACACCGTGGCCGGGGTACGGAACGCGGCGGCGTCGGGCACCCCCGCGCCGGGGCTGCCGAACAGGACGATGCCGGCGACGTCCAGCCCCGGCGCGGCCAGGCCGCACACCACGGAGCCGTAGGAGTGGCACAGGAGCGTGACCCGGGCGTCCGGCCTGGCCGCGCGCAGCTCCCGTACGAAGGCGCGCAGGCGGGGAGCGGCCTCGGCGGCGCGGTGGGGGGTCAACGCCTGGAGGCTCACGCTGCTCGGCGTGGGGTAGCCGAGCCAGGCGACCACGGCCGACCGGTCGCCGAGCGCGTCATGGAGGCGCAACGAGCCGCCGCGCAACATCCCGTACTTGTCCAGGTCGATGCCGGCGCCCGGGACCATCACGGCGATCCGCTCGGCGGCGGCCAGGTCGCCGAGAACCTCCACGGTCCGGCCGCCGTCCCGGCCGTCGAAGGCCAGGAACCGCCGCGCGGTATCGGCCATCTCCCGCAGCCGGGCGGCCCGCCACCGGTGGCCGTGCCGGGCCGCCGTCCGTTCGGCGGCCAGGATCTCCGCGCGGGCGGACGCGTACCGCCGGGCGAGCTCGGACGGGGTCGCGGCGGCCAGTGGGGCCACGGGGGCGGGCGCGGGCGCCGGCACCGCTCCTGGGCGGGTCACGCCGCTGATAGGCCCCGCCACCGAGGCAGTGACGAGCGTGGTGAGCAGGACGCGGCGCAGGCTGCCTCGCCGGCGGGTCGCCATGGGCGGTGATCCTTCCGTGCCGGAGACGTACTCGGGCCTCGAAGGTATGGATCACCGCGGCTAGCCGGCGTCCCGCTGCGGGGTGCACCTCCGGCGTAGCTCTGACGTATTACGGGGTGGAGACTCCGCGCGCGGGACGGTCAGCGCGCCGGTGACAGAAGGGGCTGCCGCTTGCTCGGGACGCGTCGGTGGGTGGTGCCGTCGGGAAGGGTCTCCTCGAACGTGAACGGAAGCCCGGCCGCGATGGACGGGTGCGCGTTGTCCATGAGCTGGAAGTGCAGATGCGGCTCGCTGGAGTTGCCCGAGTTGCCGCACTGCCCGATCAACTGCCCGGCCTCGACCCGCTCACCCTTGCGGACCTGGACCGAGCCGCGCTTGAGGTGGGCGAACGCGGCGTACACGCCGTCGCCGAGGTCGAGGATGACGTGGTTGCCGAGCACGCCACCCGGGCCTGCCAGCTCGCGCACGACACCCTCGGCCATGGTGTAGACCAGCGCGGGCCAGGAGTTGCGGCTCAGGTGGTCGCGCCAGAAGTCCCTGGCGGCGACGACGGTGCCGGCGGCGGGCGCGTAGATCGGGCGGCCGAAGCCGGGGAACGTCTCGGGGCGGCTCATCAACGGCGCGCGCACCACGGCCTTCCACTCGGTGTTCTCGTCCGGCCAGTTCACCAGGTCCACCGCGTACGTCTGGCCGTAGGCGTGCAGGCCGTGGCTGGGCACCTTGTCGGCCGGGCTGTTGACCGCGAGCCAGCGTCCCCGTACGGGGCTGGCGATCGGGATCGGCGCGCGTTCGACGGAGCCCACGGGCAGGAACATCGAGGCGAAGCCGGCCAGGAACAGGATCACGCCCGCCACGCTGAGCGAGGGGACGTGGTGGACGAACTCGCCGATCGCCAGGAGCAGGCCGATGATGATCATCGGCATCCGGATCCGGGCGAGGATGACCGGGAACATGACGTCCTCTCGGTGGGGGATCACGTCTGCGCCGCCACGCGGGCGGCGGCATGAGATCTACCCACGTCGCGGGCACACAGTCGTACGGACCCTCCGGCGGGGCCGCGTGGGGAAACTTGCCGGGACCTTGCCGGTCCCCTTGCGGGAAACGCCGCGCCGGCCGCGCGGGACCACGGTGGAATGGGCGGTGTCGTGGTACGCGGGGGAAGACGGGGTGGCGGCATGGCCGGAGTGCTCGATCGGATCCGCACCGGCCGGGAGTCCGCCGGTCTGGCGCTGGTGGCCGACGCCGGCGCCGTGGTCGAGGCCGCGGCCGCCATGGCCGGGCGGTTCCGGAGGGGGAGCAGGCTGCTGACCTTCGGCCGGGGCGCGGCGGCGGCCGACGCGGCGCACGTGGCGGTGGAGTTCAGCCACCCGGTGATCGTCGGCAAGCCCGCGCTTCCCGCGCATTGCCTGGGCGGCGAGCCCGGCCTGCTGCCCGTGCTGGGACGGCCGGGTGACATCGCCGTGGGCGTGCTCCCGGCCGCAGGCGACTTCGCCGCCGCTCGCGAGCTGGACATGCTGACCGTCGCCCTGGTGGCGGGCGCGACCCGCGACACGCCTGCGACAGCGGCGGGCGCGCCGGCGGGCGTGAGGACGGCGGGCGAGTCGGCGGCTGGCGCGGGGGCCGCGGGAGGCGGCGTCGCGGCCGAGCACGTGCTGGCCGCGCACAGTGATGATCCGCTGATCGTGCGGGAGATCCACATCACGGTGTACCACCTGCTGTGGGAGCTGGCGCACGTGTTCCTGGAGTCGGAGGAGGGCACGTGACCGGCGGTGGTGACGAAGAGGCGGCACCGTTCTGCGACTCCTGCGTGACGTGCGGCGACGTCGCCGTGCGCGTACGCGTCGTCGGCCTGCTGCCCGGCGGGCTGGCGCTGGTCGGTACAGGTACAGGCACAGGTACGGATACAGGTGGCGCGGGCACAGGGGCGGGCGCGGGTACGGAGGAGATCAGCGTGGCGCTGGTCGAGGCGCGCGTCGGCGACACCGTGCTGGTGCACGCGGGCGAGGCGATCGCCGTGGTGGAAAGGGCAGGCGCATGACCGAGACGATGTACCCGTTCCTGCGGCGCGACCCGCTGGACGTGCGGGCGTCCACCGAGGAGAAGGCCCGCGAGAGCCTGGAGCTGCGGCGGCGGGTGCTCGACGAGCTGTTGACGCCGCTGGCGGTGGCCGCGGCGGAGCTGGCGGCCGCGTTCCGCGCCGGCGGGCGGCTGTTCGCCTTCGGCAACGGCGGCAGCAGCACGGACGCGCAGTCGGTGGCCGACCTCTGCACCGCGCACGGCCTGCCGGCGGTGTCGCTGACCGGCGACGCGGCGCTCGTGACGGCGCTCGGCAACGACGTCGGGTTCGACGTGGTCTTCGCCCGCCAGCTCGCCGCGCTCGGCGGGCCCGGCGACATCGCCTGCGCGCTGTCGACCAGCGGCGGCTCGGCGAACGTGCTGCGCGGCCTGGCCCAGGCCAGGAGCCAGGGCATGACGACCGTCGGCTTCGCCGGCTCGGGAGGCGGGCGCATGGCCGAGGAACGGCTGGCCGAGCACCTGTTCGTCATCCCGTCGTCGTCGGTGCACCGGATCCAGGAGGCGCAGGCGACGCTCTACCACGTGCTGGCCGAGCTGGTCTCAGCAGATGCGCGGTAGCGGATCGCCCACCAGTACGTCGACCACCCGGGTGCCGCCGAAGGCGGTGCGCAGCAGCACCAGCCCCGGCGGGTCGGCGGCGACCGTCCCGACGATCGCGGCCTCGGCGCCCAGCGGGTGGGCGCGCAGCGTGTCGAGGGCCTCCCCGGCGTGCTCGCCGTCGACCACGGCCACGAAGCGGCCCTCGCAGGCGACGTAGAGAGGGTCGAGACCGAGCAGCTCGCACACTCCGGTCACTTCGGAGTGTACGGGGACCTGGTCCTCCTGCAGCACCACGGCCACCTCGGACGCGCGGGCCACCTCGTTGAGCACGGTGGCCACACCGCCCCGGGTGGCGTCCCGCAGGGTTCTGACGTGCCGCGGCAGCGCCTTGAGCAGCTCGGCGACGATGCCGTGCAGCGGCGCGGTGTCGGACGTGATCGCCGCCTCGATGCCGAAGTCGTCCCTGGCCAGCATGATGGCGGCTCCGTGAGCGCCGATCGGACCCGACACGATGACCGTGTCCCCTGGCCGCGCGCCCGAGGCCGACAGCGTGACCGGCTGCTCGACGACGCCGACCCCGGCCGTGGTGACGTAGCAGCCGTCGGCCTTGCCGCGCTGGACGACCTTGGTGTCACCGGTGACGATCGTCACCTGTGCCTCCGCCGCGGCCGCCGCCATCGAGGCGGTGATGCGCCGCAGGTCGGCGACGGGGAAGCCCTCTTCGAGGATGAAGCCCGCCGACAGGTGGACCGGGCGGGCCCCGCACATGGCCAGATCGTTCACGGTGCCGTTGACGGCCAGGTCGCCGATGTCTCCGCCGGGGAAGAACAGCGGCGAGACCACGTACGAGTCCGTGGTGAAGGCCACAGGACCGTCGCCGAGCCGCACGAGCGCGCCGTCGTCCAGCGGGGCGAGCATCGGGTTGCGGAACGCCTCCAGGAAGACGGCCTCGATCAGGGTCTGGGTGGCCTTGCCTCCGGCGCCGTGGGCGAGCGTGATGCGCTCCTCCCTGACGACGGGCTTGCGCCGCCGCATCCGCTCGATGCGGTCGAGCACCTGCTGCTCGCGGGTCACGACCGGCTCGCCTCCCTCGGCTCGCGCGCCGCCGCGCTGATCTGCTCGCGGCTGAACCGCCCGAAGTTGTAGTACGCGGCACACGCGCCCTCGGAGGAGACCATGCACGTCCCGATCGGCGTCTCCGGGGTGCAGGCGGTGCCGAACACCTTGCACTCCCACGGCTTGAGCACGCCCTTGAGCACTTCGCCGCACTGGCACGACCTGGGGTCGGCGACGCGGAGGCCGGGCAGGTCGAAGACCCGTTCGGCGTCGAAGGCGGCGTACTCGTCGGCCATGGCGAGGGCGGAGTGGGCGATGAAGCCCAGCCCGCGCCACTCGAAGTGCGGCCGCAGCCGCATCACCTGGCCCATGGTCGACAGCGCGATGCGGTTGCCGTCCCAGGGCACCACGCGGGCGTACTGGTTCTCCACCTCGCAGCGGTCCTCGGCGAGCTGCCCGAGCAGCATGTGCACCGAGGTGAGGATGTCGAGCGGCTCGAAGCCGGCCACCACCAGCGGCTTGCGGTAGTCGCGGGCGATGAACTCGTACGGCCGGCAGCCGATCACCGCCGAGACGTGGCCGGGGCCGATGAACCCGTCGAGGCGCAGGTCAGGCGAGTCGAGGATGGCCTTGATCGCCGGGATGATCATGACGTGGTTGCAGAAGACGGAGAAGTTGCCGAGACCCTCGGCCGCGGCCCGCAGCACCGTCATGGCGGTGGAGGGCGCGGTGGTCTCGAAGCCGATGGCCATGAACACGACCCGCCGGTCCGGGTTGGCCCGCGCGATCTTCAACGCGTCCAGCGGGGAGTACACCATCCGGATGTCGGCCCCCGCCGCCTTGGCGTCCAGGAACGACCCCGATCCGCCCGGCACGCGCATCATGTCGCCGAACGACGTCATGATCACGTCCGGCTGCCGGGCGATGTGGATGGCGTCGTCCACCCGGCCCATCGGGATCACGCAGACCGGGCAGCCGGGGCCGTGCACGAGGTTCACCTCGGACGGCAGGTGATCCTCCAGGCCGTGCTTGTAGATGGTGTGGGTGTGGCCGCCGCACACCTCCATGAACGTGTACCGGCGCCCCGGCCGGCAGCTCCCGGCGATCCGCTCGGCCAGCGCCCGCGCCCGGCCCGCGTCGCGGTACTCATCGACGAACCGCATCCGTGCCCCCTGGTTGTCCCGGTTACCCGATGTCCGAGCCGCGCAGCGCGTCGAGCTCGTCCGCGTACGGCTGCCCGAGCCCTTCGAGGTAGTCGAACACCGCCTGCGCCTCCCGCTCTGAGATCTTCGACAGCGCGAAGCCGACGTGCACGAGCACCCAGTCTCCGGGCCGCAGCCCTTCGTCGGCGAGCAGACCGACGTTGACGCGCCGGCGCACGCCGCTCACGTCGACGACGGCCAGATCCTCGTGCTCCTGGGAGAACTCGACCAGCTCACCGGGGATGCCGAGGCACATCGGCCGCCTCCTCGCCGAAGGTGACCGATTCCAGGACCAGCTCGTCGCCGCCGCTGAGGTCGACGCCCTCGTCGCCGCAGAGCGGGCAGGCCGCCAGCGGGTCGGCCGACTCGGAGCGGCCGCCGCACGCGCGGCAGCCCACCGTCATCGGCGTGATGACCAGCTCCACGACGGCGTCCTGGACGGCGGTGCCGGCCGCGGCCAGCGTGAAGGCCTGCCCGAAGGCGGCGTCCACGACGGCGTGGCGGGCGCCGACCCGCACCCGCGCGGCCGTGACCCGCCTGCCCGCCGCCCGCCGCTCGATCAGCTCGACCAGGCCCTCGCACATCCCGATCTCATGCATGCCGTCCTACATTCGTTTGATCTTCATGTACCGGTGGATCTCCGGCCATTGGTGGACGACGATCGCCACCAGTCCGCCGAGCGCGACCAGCTTCACCACGCGCTTCTTCCACATCTCTACATCACCTCACTGTGGGAGCGGATCCCGGGAACCAGGCCCGGCGTTTTCCGCAATCATTTCCATAACCAGGGACTTCACGAGGCCGGCCGCCGTCCCGACCATGGCGCGCACCGGCTCGCTGAGCTCGAACAGCGCCTCGTCGGCGGTGACCGGCTCGCAGCAGACGACCCGCACCCGGGCGGGCAGGTGTCCCATCCGCCGGGCCAGCCGCAGGACGCTGACCGGGTCCATGCCGTGCCCTTCCAAGGGCCCTTCCAAGGGCCCCTCCGCGGGCCCTCCCGAGGACGCCTCACCGTCGCCGGGCAGGGCGGGTTCGAGCACGGTGAGCGTGCCGGGGGCGTGGCCGCGTGGCGCCGCGTCCACGAAGATCACGCCCGCGTAGGCGCGCTGGAGCGCGTAAACCAGATCCATGCCGCGGATGCCGAAGTCGACGACGTCCGCGCCCGGGACGGCGGGCCCTTCGGCCAGGTGGCGGGCCACCTCGACGCCGAAGCCGTCGTCCCCGAGAAAGACGTTGCCGATGCCGGCGACCAGGATCCGGGCGCCGCCCGGCCGCTCCCGGTGCTCGCCCATCGGCTCGATCTCCTCGGCGGAGTAGAAGAACCGGTGCCCGGGCATCTTGGCCTCGCCCAGATCGCGTCCGGGATCGTCGGCGAGCGTGACCGCGACGTGCAGGGCGCCCTCGTCGTCCTGCTCCACGCTCTCCACGACCGCCACCCGGCCGTCGAGGACGAGGTCGAAGACGTCGGTCCGGCTTCTCGGCCGCAGCCGGACCAGGCTGCCGGGGCCGACCACCGTCCCGTCCACGATCACCTCGCCGGGGCCGCGCCCGGCCATCCGCGTCCAGAAGTCGTTCATGCCTGTGGCTCCGTCCTGCGCATGAGACCGTGCAGGCGCATCAGGTCCTCGGGAGCGAGCGCGGTGCAGCGGTCGAGGATCGCGCGGGCGCGCGGGTCGCCGTCGCGGATCTCCTGCCGCTCCTGGTCGCTGAGCGCGAGCACGCTCAGCGTGAGCAACTGGTCGATCTCGGTGTTGTCGAAGAGGTCGCCGGGGCTCTCGGGCGCGATCTCCGGGTGGTCGTACAGGATGATCGGCGACGCCAGGACGGTGTGCCGGTCGCCGTGCGGACCTAGGAGCACCGGCCAGGCGCCCTCGTTGCGGCACGCCTCGGCATGTTCGCGCAGCTCCGGCGGCGGATCCATGAGCGAGACGAACCGGGCCCGCGGCCCGTGCAGCACGGTGTGCGCGGAGACCAGCGTGCGGCGCAGCGCGTCGGCGCGGGTGCCAGGACCCCAGGGCGTGGTGTTGACCACCTCCACGGCGATCGTGAACAGGCCGGGTCCCAGCCGCCGGGCGCTCGCCTCGATCCGGCCGCGCAGCGCCTCCCAGCTGCGCACCACCGTCCCCGCCTGCCCGCCCGCCCCAGGAGACAGCCCGTCCAGCGGCTCGATCCGGCGTCCGGCGGGCAGGTCGATGGCCGTGACGGCCGGGCCCTGCG
Source organism: Nonomuraea sp. B5E05 (assembly GCF_039880665.1). Taxonomy (NCBI): domain Bacteria; kingdom Bacillati; phylum Actinomycetota; class Actinomycetes; order Streptosporangiales; family Streptosporangiaceae; genus Nonomuraea; species Nonomuraea sp. B5E05. The sequence continues at coordinate 253,305 of NZ_JBDPMJ010000010.1, read as the reverse complement.
CCAGCTCGTCCACGACGAGGCCGGGCATGGTCAGCTCGCGCTCCCGCGCCTCCTCGCCGGGAAGGCGGCCGGGGCCGCCGGCGACAGGCTCGCGGGTGACGACGTGCAGGAACCGTACGCACACGTCGACGGTGTCGCCGGGCTCCGCTTCGACGAGGCATTCCGTACGCATCCGCCAGCGGTTGCCCTCGTGGGCCCGGCCGTACGCCTCCGGGTGCACGCCGCCGATCGTCCAGCGGTGCCGGTTCTTCAGCGACGACTCGCGGTACGGCCACAGCAGGTAGCCCTCGTACAGCACGGCCTGGGCGATCTGCCGTACCTGATCCGTCTGCGGGTCCATGCGCGGTCAGCCTCCGCTCGTTTCCAACAGTGACCTGACCGTGTCGTCCCATCCGAGCAGGGTGTGCCGCACCCGGTGCGCGTACAGGCGGTCGAACGTGTCGCGCTCCAGCCGGATCCAGGCCGTGCGCGGGAAGTGGCGGTCCATGAGCTCCTTCCACGCCCGCACCGGCATGCGGTGGCCCGCCTCGGTGTCCCACGGCAGGCAGGCCGCCTGCAGGCGGCCGTCGTCGAGGTAGAAGACGGTGCCGGTGAACAGGAACCGCAGCGGCACCTCCCCGCCGGGCAGGCCGTGCAGGTAGGTGGCTGCGGCCACGTCGAAGTCGTAGGTGCACGGGACGGTGAGCGTCGCCTGGGTGCTGCCGGTGAAGGCGGGCACGTGGGTGACGGTCCGCGCCCACAGCAGGCTGGACACGTTGCGTCCCCACGTCGCGGGCGGGCCGAACAGTCCCTCGAGCCGTCTTCGCGCGTCCTCGTCGTAGTCGCGCGCGTCGGCGTCGATGCGCAGCTGCGTGGCCAGCGTGAGCGCGCGGACCGGCGCGTCGGCGTGCACGCGCAGCCGGAAGTCCAGGGCGGGCGCGGCGGCCGGAGCGGCCGGCTCGACGCCGTGGACCTCGATCCGCACGGCCGGTGCTGTCGGTGGCATCGTGATCAGGCGGGCGACAGGTTGGGCATGTCGGGGTCGATGGGATCGTGTTTGCGGGGATTGATGCCGGTCGAGCGCCGGGCCGTGGAGCGGCCGTCGGGCAGGTGGCCCTCCTGCTTGTCGTAGTTGCCGCGGCTGTTGCCCTCCTTGACGCCCTTCACATGTGAGGAGGCGTCGGGGTGCACGTCCGGGCGGCCTGTCCTGATCGGGTGTTTCTTGCTCACGCTGGGCTCCTGGTGTCGGTGGCCGGTACGGTGAAGGACCGGTCGTCGAGGTCGGTGAAGAATCTGGCGAGGTGCGTGCGCACGTCCTGGCCGCCGGTCAGCCCGCGCCAGCGGGCCCGGATCGTCCCCACGAGCGCGTAACAGTCGTCCAGCGGCACGATCCACGTGCCGCGGTCGCGGTCGACGAGCAGGGCCTCCACGTCCTGGCGCAGTTGCGCGAGCACCGGGTTGTCCCGCACCAGCAGGTCCCAGGCCGCCGGGTCGGCGGGCGCCCGCACCGCCCCCGCCGGGCTGGGGTAGAACTGGACGATCCCCCCGGAGGCCGAGTCGCGCACCAGGCACACCATGCGCACCGGGGCGCCCAGCCGCGCCCAGACCTCCTCGGGAAGGACGAAGCCGCTCAGCCGCCTGCGCTGGTCCGGCACCAGGACGAGATGCCCGCCACCGGCCGCCACGTGGTCGAACAACACCTGGCAGGCCCGGCACGCGCAGCGCAGCTCGCGGGACGGCAGCTCCAGCAGGTGGCGGTGCACGTCCGGCAGCGCCTCGCCGCACAACGCGCACGCCTCCGCCTGACGGGACGGCTCCCGCTCACGCGCCTGCTGCGCCTGCGTGGCGAGCCGGCGCAGCAGGCCGGTCACGGCGCCCGCGGGCCGGAGCGCACGGCCAGGCTCTCGACCGGGATCAGCGGCGTCTCCCGGCGTTCGACCTCGATGTCGACGTGCTCGATCTCCGGGGCGGCGGCGCGTACCGCCTCCCGCAGGGCCGAGGTCGCGGCCTCGGACGAGGAGCGGCAGCCGGCGGGCCGCACGCGCAGCCGTACCAGGTCGTCCTCGACGGCGAGCACCTCGGCCGAGCCGCCGATCGCCGCCTCCACGCGGGCCCGCACGTCCACCGGATGCAGGTCGTGCAGCAGCAGGAGCGGCGCCACCGACTCGTCGGCGGCCAGCCGCGCCGCCTGCTCCTCCTCCAGGACCGCCATGACGCGGGCCAGGCCCTCGCCGTACAGGTCGAGCAGTTCCTTGACGAGCTCGACCGCGTCAGGGCCGGCCTCGTCGAGCATGACCTCGATCCGCGCGATGCGATCGTCCATCCCTCGCCCCTAACCGGAGAGACTCGCGCCGAAGGTGGGGGAGTGCACCTGTTTGAGCTCCTTGCCGCCGCCCAGGTACATGTGCACGCCGCACGGCAGGCAGGGGTCGAAGCTGCGCACCGTACGCATGATGTCGATGCCCTTGAAGTCCTCGGGCCCGTTCTCCTCGAAGATCGGCAACCCCTGCACCGCGTCCTCGTACGGCCCCGGCGTGCCGTACATGTCGCGCGGGCTGGCGTTCCACGGCGTCGGCGGGTACGGGTGGTAGTTGGCGATCTTGCCGTCGCGGATCACCATGTGGTGGGACAACACGCCGCGCACCGCCTCGTGGAAGCCGCAGCCGATCGCGTCGTCCGGCACGTCGAAGTCCGAGAACACCTGCGTGCGGCCGGCCCGCACCTCACCCAGCGCCTGGTCGAGGAAGTGCACCGCCATCGCCGCCGCGTACGCGACGAAGTAGGCGCGGGCCCGGTTGCGCTCGATGGTGTTGGCCCAGCGCGGCACCTTCCACTCCAGCCGCATCTCCGGCAGGGAGCCGCTCTTGGGCAGGTTGATCTCCACGCTCCGGCCCGTGGCGCGCACCGTGCCGGTGTCGACCAGGCCCGCGAGCGCCGTCGACCACAACCGCGCCAGCGGGCCGCCGCCGGTGTCGAGCGCCAGGTGGTCGCCGGTGCGCTGGTCGTACCAGCGCGGGCTCATCACCCAGCTGTAGTTGCCGTGCTCCAGGTCGCGTTTCTGCGGCTTGGGCAGGGTCGTCTGGTTCCACGGGTGGCGCTGGTCCACCGGGTTGCCGAGCGGGTCGTGGGTGACGAACGTCTCCTCGGACTGCCAGTCGTCGTAGTAGGAGCTGCCCAGCAGGATCCGGATGCCGAGGTTGATGTCCACCAGGTTGGTGGTCAGCAACTCGTCGTCCAGGACGATGCCCGGGGTGACGAACATCTTCCTGCCCCAGGCGTTCATGGTCCGGTAGTCGTAGTCGACCACCGAGGGATCCTGGAAGGCGCCCCAGCAGCCGAGCATCACCCGCCGGCGGCCGACCTCCTCGTAACCGGGCAGCGCCTCGTAGAAGAAGTCGAACAGGTCGTCGTTCATCGGGACGGCCTTCTTCACGAAGTCGAGCACCCGCAGCAGCCGCACCAGGTAGTCGGTGAACACCTGGGGCGTCGCCACCGTGCCCACGCCGCCCGGGTAGAGCGTCGACGGGTGCACGTGCCGGCCCTCCATCAGGCAGCACATCTCCCTGGTCACCCTGCTGACCTGCAGCGCCTCCTTGTAGACGGCGCCGCTGAACGGGTTGAACGCGCGCATGATGTCGGCGATCGTCCGGAAGCCGTGCACCCCGGCGTTCGGCGCCTCCGCGGTCTCCGCCCGCCGCAGCAGGCTGGGGTTGGTCTCCTTGACCATCTGCTCGCAGTAGTCGACGAAGACGAGGTTGTCCTGGAAGAGGGTGTGGTCGAACATGTACTCGGCCGCTTCGCCCAGGTTGATGATCCACTCGGCCAGCGGCGGGGGTTTGACCCCGTACGCCATGTTCTGGGCGTAGATCGAGCAGACCGCATGGTTGTCACCGCAGATGCCGCAGATGCGGCTCGTGATGAAGTGCGCGTCGCGCGGGTCCTTGCCCTTCATGAACACGCTGTAGCCGCGGAACAGCGACGAGGTGCTCTTGCACTCGACGACCTCGCGGTTCTTGAAGTCGATCTTGGTGTAGATGCCCAGGTTGCCGATGATCCTCGTGATCGGGTCCCAGGACATCTCCACCAGCTCGCGGGCCTCGCCCGCCTGCTGCTTGGCGCCCGCTGTACGGGTTGTCACCTCGCCACTCTCCCTTTAGCCGTTTCCCCAGCGCGGGTCGTACCCGCTCGTCAGCCTGCGGCGGTTGTGACGCCACTTCGGTTCCTTGTTGGCCGTGTTGTTCGTGATCGACCGCATCTTGCGGATCAGTGAGCCGTACGCGCCGCTGACCGCCGCCGACACCGATCCGCCGGGGGGTTCGTCCATGAACGGCATGAACTTGTCGGGGAAACCGGGCATGGTGCAGGCGATGCAGATGCCGCCCACATTGGGGCAGCCGCCGACGCCGTCCATCCAGCCGCGCTTGGTGACGTTGCAGTTGACCACCGGGCCCCAGCAGCCGACGCGCACCAGGCACTTGGGAGAGTTGTAGTCGTGGGCGAAGTCGCCCTGCTCGTAGTAGCCGCCCCTGTCGCAGCCCTCGTGCACGGTCTTGCCGAACAACCAGGTGGGCCGGAGCATCTCGTCGAGCGGGATGGTGGGAGCCATCCCCGCCGCCTGGTAGAGCAGCCAGGTCAGGGTCTCCATGAAGTTGTCCGGCTGCACGGGGCAGCCGGGCACGTTGACGATGGGCAGGCCGCCGGCCGAGCGGAAGTCCTTGCCGAGGTAGTCGGCCAGCCCCATGCAGCCGGTCGGGTTGCCGGCCATGGCGTGGATGCCGCCGTACGCGGCGCAGGTGCCGATGGCGACGACCGCCCAGGCCTTGGGAGCCAGCCGGTCGATCCACTCGTTCACCGTGATGGGCTCGCCGGTGGCCGGGTCGTTGCCCATCGACGTCCAGTAGCCGTCGCCGTTGATCTTCTCGTTGGGGATCGACCCCTCGACCACGAGGATGAACGGGCCCAGCTCGTCCTGGTGGGCCTGGTGGAAGGCGGCCATGAAGGCGTCGCCCACCTCGGTCGCCAGGACCTTGTTGTGCAGGTGCACCTTGGGCAGCCCTGGCACGAGCCCCAGCAGCACGTCCTCCAGGCTCGGCAGGGACGCCGCGGTGACGGAGACGGTGTCGCCGTCGCAGCTCATCCCCTCCGAGGTCCACAGGATGTGAAGCTCGTCCAGACCTGTTGGTGTCTGCGTGGTCGTCATGGCCCAAGCCCCTTTCGTGGCCGGATGCAGAGATTCCGGTCCGGTGTCGTGATGTGCCCGGACAGTAGCTCTACGTAGCGGACATACCGCCCCCGGGGCCGGCCGAAACCTCGCTGACCTGCGCGGAGGCGGAACGCGCCCGCTACCGGAAGAGGTCGCGGGCGGCGGCGACGGCTGCCTGGCCGAGGCTGATGCCGCCGTCGCCGGCCGGAACGCCCGCATGGGTGAGCACCCTGAACCCTGCGCGCTCCAGCCGCTCCACCGTGCGCTCCGCCAGCAGCACGTTCTGGAAGACGCCACCGGACAGCGCCACCGTCGTCAGCCCCGTCTCCTCGCGCAGCGCCGTGCAGCAGCGCACGATGAGCTCGCGGACGCCGTTGTGGAAGCGGGCGGACACGACCGGCGGGCCGGCGCCCCCGGCCAGGTCCTCCAGCGCCGCCCGCACCAGGTCCGCGCCGGCGACCACGAGCACCCCGTCGTGCCGCGCGATGCCCGCCGGGTAGGCGCCGCGTTCCATGGGGTCGGCGAGCTGCTCCAGCTCGATCGCGGCCTGCCCCTCGTACGTGATCGTGTCGCGCACGCCGGCCAGCGCCGCCACGGCGTCGAACAGGCGCCCGGCGCTCGAGGTCAGCGGCGCCGCCGCCCCGCCGCGCCTGGCCAGCGCGGTCACGCTCTCCCACCGGGCCCCCGCGCGGCGGGCCACCGCCGCCTCGCAGGGGCCCGCCGCGCCGTCCAGGCCCGCCAGGTAGGCGGCGGCCATCCGCCACGGCTGCCTGACCGCCGCCTGGCCGCCCGGCATCGGAACGGGCGCCAGATGCCCGGCCCGCTCGAACGAGACCAGGTCGGCCAGGAGGAACTCGCCGCCCCACAACGTCCCGTCGGCGCCGTAGCCGAGGCCGTCGAACGCGACGCCGATCACCCGGCCGTGCTCGCCGTTGTCGGCCAGGCACGAGGCGATGTGCGCGTGGTGGTGCTGCACCGGGACCGGTTCGGCGTCCGGCAGGCTCAGGGCGTACCGGGTGGACGGGTAGTCCGGATGGAGGTCGTGCGCGGCCACCTCGGGACGCACGCCGAGCAGGGCCGAGAAGTGCTCGATCCCCGCCGCGTACGCCCGCAGCGCCTCGTAGCCCTCCAGGTCGCCGAGGTGCGGGGAGACGACCGCGTGCCGTCCCCTCACCAGGCAGAACGTGTTCTTCAGCGCCGCGCCGCAGCCGAGGACCGGGCGGGGCGCCTCCCACGGCAGCGTGAAGGGGGCCGGGGCGTGGCCGCGCGAGCGCCGCAGAAGCGTGCCCCTGCCCCGGACCACCCGCGTCACCGAGTCGTCGGCCCGCAGGTGGATGGGCCGGTCGTGGGTCAGGAACGCGTCCGCCATGCCGCCCAGCCGGTCGAGGGCGGCGCGGTCGTCGTACTCGATCGGCTCGCCGGCGAGGTTCGCGCTCGTCAGCACGATGGGCGCGCCCGTCTCCGCGAGCAGCAGGTGGTGCAGCGGCGTGTACGGCAGCATCAGCCCGAGGTGACGCTGCCCGGGGGCGACCGCGTCCGCCACGGCCCCGGAGATGTCCGTGCGGCGCGGCAGCAGCACGATGGGGCGATCGCGACCGGTCAGGAGCGCCCGCGCCACCGCGTCCACCTCGCACAGCAGGCGGGCCTGCGCCAGGTCGGCCACCATGACGGCGAACGGCTTGTCCGCCCGCCGCTTGCGCCGCCGCAGCTCCGCGGCGGCCCGCTCGTCGGTGGCCACGACCGCCAGGTGGTAGCCTCCGAGGCCCTTCACCGCCAGCACCCCGCCTCCGCGGAGCACTCGGGCGGCGGCGGCCGGCACGTCGCCGCCGGCCTGCGGGGTGTCCCGCGCGTCCACCAGCCTGAGCGCCGGGCCGCAGGCCGGGCAGCAGACGGGCTGGGCGTGGAAGCGCCGGTCGGCCGGGTCGTGGTATTCCGCCAGGCAGGCGTCGCACATGGCGAAGCCCGCCATCGTGGTCAGCGGCCGGTCGTACGGCAGGGCCCGGGTGATCGTCAGCCGTGGCCCGCAGTTGACGCAGTTGACGAAGGGGTAGCGGTAGCGCCGGTCGGCGGGGTCGGCCAGCTCCGCCAGGCAGTCGGCGCACGTCGCGATGTCGGGCGAGACCAGCGTGCGCGGCGTTCCCGAGCGCTCGCTCGCCACGATCAGGAACCGGCCCTCACCCCCGGCGGCCGCCCGGCCGGTCGGGGTGACGGTCACGCGCTCGATCGCGGCCAGCGGGGGCGCGTCGCGTTCGAGCCGCGTCAGGAACTCGGCGATCCGGTCGCGCTCGCCGTCCAGTTCGACGAAGACGCCGCGGGCGTCGTTGCCGACCCGGCCCGCCAGCCCCAGCCGGGTGGCGAGCCCGTGCACGAACGGGCGGAACCCCACCCCCTGGACCACGCCCTCGACCCGGACCCGCACCCCCATCGGGCCAGTGTGCACCGGAAGGCGGCGGGATCGGGGCAGCCCCGCCGACACGTGGCACGCCCATGACGGTTCGCACCGCCGGATCGGGGGCGAGACGGCGGCGCAACCGTGGGTAGGGAGAGCGCGACGCCGGAAAGAGGTTGCCATGGCCGAGACATCCGATCGGGGAGCCCGCGGCGGGCCCGCCCGTTACCTGCCGATCGCCGAGCACGGCCTGATCGGCGACCTGCGCACCGTGGCGCTGGTGGGCACCGACGGCACCATCGACTGGTACTGCTGCCCGACCTTCGACTCGCCCAGCGTCTTCGGCTCGATCCTCGACGCCGGCAAGGGCGGAGCGTTCGAACTGGCCGCAAGTGTGCCCGCGAAGACCAAGCAGTTCTACTTCCCTGACACCAACGTCCTGATCACCCGGTTCTTCACCGAGGGCGGGGTGGGCGAGATCCAGGACTTCATGCCGGTGACCAGCGACTCGGGCGAGGCCCGCCGCCACCGGCTGATCCGGCGGGTGATCTGCGTGCGCGGGTCGATCCCGTTCCACGCGCGGGTGGCGCCCAGGTTCGGCTACGCGGCGCAGCCACACCGCGTGCGCGAACACGACGGGATGGTGCTGTTCGAGTCGGAGGACCTGTCGCTGGCGCTGACCGCCACGGTGCCGGTCGAATGCGACGACCTGGACGCCAGGGCGGCCTTCACCCTCGACGAGGGCGAGTCGGAGGTGTTCGCGCTCGACCAGGTCGGCGGCGACGTGATGCCGCGCTCGTGCCCGTACGCCGAGGCCGAGGACGAGTTCGCCGCCACGGTGACGTTCTGGCGGCGGTGGTTGTCCGCCTCCCGCTACCGCGGCCGGTGGCGGGAGATGGTGCACAGGTCCGCGCTGACCCTCAAGCTGCTCACGTACGCGCCGACGGGCGCGATCGTCGCCGCGCCGACGACGAGCCTGCCCGAGCAGATCGGCGGCGAGCGCAACTGGGACTACCGCTACCTCTGGGTACGCGATGCCGCCTTCGCCGTCTACGCCCTGCTCCGGCTGGGATTCACCGGCGAGGCCGAGGCGTTCATGAACTTCCTGACCCGGCGCGTCACCCGGTGCGCTGACGGCCCCTCCGGGCCGCTCCAGATCATGTACGGCATCGACGGGCGTACCGACCTGCCCGAACGCGAGCTCGACCACCTGGAAGGGCACCAGGGCTCCGCCCCCGTGCGGGTCGGCAACGCCGCCGCGGACCAGCTCCAGCTCGACATCTACGGAGCGCTCATCGACTCCATCTACCTCTACGACAAGTGGGGGCAGCCCATCTCCAGCGACCACTGGGACGAGGTCTGCGGCCTGGTGGACTGGGTCTGCGACCACTGGGACCAGCCCGACGAGGGCGTCTGGGAGACCCGCGGCGGGCGCAGGAACTTCCTCTACTCGCGGCTGATGTGCTGGGTGGCGATCGAGCGGGCCATGCGGGTGGCCATCCGGCGCGGCCTGCCCGCCGACATCCCGCGCTGGCGGCTCGCCCGCGACACGATCTACCACACGCTCATGCGCCGCGGCTGGTCCAAGGAGCTCAGGGCGTTCGTGCAGTACGAGGGTGCCGACGTGCTCGACGCCGCGGTCCTCATGATGCCGCTGATGAAGTTCATCTCACCGACCGACCCGAAGTGGCTGGCCACCCTCGACGCGCTCACCGCCGAGCTGGTGTCCGACTCGCTGGTCTACCGCTACGACCCGGAGGCCAGCCCGGACGGCCTGCGCGGGGAGGAGGGCACGTTCTCCATCTGCTCGTTCTGGTACGTCGAGGCGCTCGTGCGCGCGGGCCGCGTGGAGGAGGGCAGGCTGGCGTTCGAGAAGATGCTGACCTACGCCAACCACGTGGGCCTGTACGCCGAGGAGATCAGCCGCAGCGGCGAGCAGCAGGGCAACTTCCCGCAGGCCTTCACCCACCTGGCGCTGATCAGCGCGGCGTTCAACCTCGACCGCGCGCTCGGCTGAGGCTCGGCCCTCGGCCCAGAGGGGGTCCTGCTCCTAGGACGGACCACGTTCGCCGCTCGGTTGACGGCGTCCAGGGTGGCTTCCAGCGCCGCCGCCCGCAACGTCGCCGCCGGCCTCGGCCACGGGCGGGCCCGGCCCTACCGGCACCGCGACCTGGGCGCCGTGGCCGATCTGGGGGGCGGGCAGGCCGTCGCCGCGCCGTTCAACCTGCGGGTGACGGGCCGGGCGGCGGCGGCGATCACCGGCGCGTACCACCTGTTCGCCCTGCCCGCCGCCGGCAACCGGCTCCGCGTCGCCGCCGACTGGGCGCTGGCCGGCCTGCTCAGCCGCCAGACCGTCAGCCTCGGGCTGGTCCCGGACGCCGCCGCCGGGCTCTCCCGGGCCGAACAGCTGAGCATCCAGCCCTCCGCTGAGCCGGAGCCCGCCGGGTGAACCCTGGCATGAGCGCTTGAGCCAGACCGGACGTCCACGTCGGCGGAAAGGGTCGCCGCCCCGGCCCGGCATCGGCCGTTCGGACGATCTTCCCTCGGCCGAACGGGCCGTCACAGGGCCGTTGCGTGCCCCGAATTTGACTGAGCCGCCCGAATGGGCCAGGTGAATACGGGCAGAAGCCGCATCATGCCAGGAAGGGGATGGCTGGCCCGGTGGCCGGTGATTCGCCAGCTCATGGGCGAGGACGGCAGGAGCGACGCGGCCCGCTCGGCCCGCACCGACGCTCTGCGCCCCCGCACCGAGGACGCCGGCACGGTCGCCCGCTCGATCTGCCCCTACTGCGCCGTCGGCTGCGGCCAGCTCGTCTACGTCGAGGACGGCCCTGACGGCCGCAAGGTCACCCAGATCGAGGGAGATCCCGACTCGCCCATCTCCCGTGGCCGGCTGTGCCCCAAGGGCTCGGCCAGCAAGCAGCTCGTCACCCATCCGGGCCGCCAGACCGAGGTGCTTTACCGCAGGCCGTACGGCACCGCCTGGGAGCGGCTCGACCTGGACACCGCGATGGAGATGATCGCCGACCGGGTGGCGCGCACCCGGCGGGAGACCTGGGAGGAGACCCACGAGGGCAAGGTCGTGCGCCGCACGCTGGGCATCGCCAGCCTGGGCGGGGCGACGCTCGACGACGAAGAGAACTACCTCATGAAGAAGCTCTACACCGCCCTCGGAGCCATCCAGGTCGAGAACCAGGCCCGCATTTGACACTCCTCCACCGTCCCCGGTCTGGGGACCAGCTTCGGGCGTGGCGGCGCGACCACCTTCCAGCAGGACCTGGCAGGCGCGGACTGCATCGTCATCCAGGGCTCCAACATGGCCGAATGCCACCCCGTCGGTTTCCAGTGGGTGATGGAGGCCAAGGCCCGCGGGGCCAAGGTCTACCACGTCGACCCGCGCTTCACCCGTACGAGCGCGCTGGCCGACCGGCACCTGCCGATCCGCGTGGGCAGTGACATCGTGCTGCTCGGCGCGCTGATCAACCACGTGCTGGAGAACGAGCTGGACTTCCGCGAGTACGTGCTGGCCTACACCAACGCCGCCACGATCGTGTCCGAGGACTTCCGCGACACCGAGGACCTCGACGGCCTGTTCTCCGGCTGGGACCAGGAGACGGCCACGTACGACCCGAGGAGCTGGGCGTACGAGCCCGCGGGTGAGCAGCCCCCGGCCGATCAGGCGGAGGGCGGGCCCGAGGACGCCGAGGCGGCCGGCGCGGACACCTACGGGGCGGGCGGACCAGGCGCGCACCCCAGCCCGCGCACCGACCCGACGCTGACCCACCCGCGCTGCGTCTACCAGATCGTGAAACGGCATTTCGCCCGCTACACCCCGGAGCTGGTCGAGCGGCTGTGCGGCATCCCGCGCGACGGCTTCGCCGAACTGGCCGGGGCGGTGACCGCCAACTCCGGCCGCGAGCGCACCACCGCCTGGGTCTACTCGGTCGGCTGGACCCAGCACACCGTCGGCGCGCAGTACATCCGCACCGCCTCGATCCTGCAGCTCCTCCTCGGCAACATGGGACGGCCCGGCGGCGGCATCCTGGCGCTGCGCGGCCACGCCAGCATCCAGGGCTCGACCGACATCCCGACGCTGTTCAACATCCTGCCCGGCTACCTGGACATGCCGCACGCCCGACGGCATCGCGGCCTCGACCACTACCTGGAGGTGGAGGGCGGCACGACGGGCTTCTGGGGCAACCGGCGCTCCTACATGGTGAGCCTGCTCAAGGCGTGGTGGGGCGAGGCCGCCACCGAGGAGAACGACTTCTGCTTCGGCCACCTGCCGCGCATGACCGGCGACCACGGCCACTACACCACCGTGATGGGCCAGATCGACGGCACCGTGAAGGGCTATTTCGTGGTCGGGGAGAACCCCGCCGTCGGCTCCTCCGGCGGCCGGGCTCAGCGCCTCGGCCTGGCCAACCTCGACTGGCTCGTCGTCCGGGACCTGACCCTGGTGGAGACCGCCACGTTCTGGCTGGACGGCCCGGAGCTGGAGACGGGCGAGCTGCGCACCGAGGACATCGCCACCGAGGTGTTCGTCCTGCCCGCCGCGAGCCACGTGGAGAAGGAGGGCACGTTCACCAACACCCAGCGCCTGCTCCAGTGGCGGGAGAAGGCGCTCGACCCGCCCGGCGACTGCCGCAGCGAGCTGTGGTTCTATTACCACCTCGGCAAGCTCCTCAGACAGCGGATGACCGGCGACGAGATCGACCGGCCGGTACGCGAGCTGACCTGGGACTATCCGGAGCACGGCGTGCACCGCGAGCCCTCGGCCGAGGCCGTGCTCCGCGAGATCAACGGGGTCGGCCCCGACGGGCGGGCCCTGTCGAACTCCACCCAGCTCCAGCCCGACGGCTCCACGACCTGCGGCTGCTGGATCTACTGCGGCGTGTACGCCGACGAGGTCAACCAGGCCGCCCGCCGCCGCCCCGGCCGGGAGCAGAGCGCGGTGGCGCCCGAATGGGGCTGGGCCTGGCCGGCCAACCGGCGCATCCTCTACAACCGGGCCTCCGCCGACCCCGAGGGCCGCCCGTGGAGCGAGCGCAAGGCGTACGTGTGGTGGGACGCCGAGCGCGGCGAGTGGACCGGGGACGACGTGCCCGACTGCGAGATCGGCAAGCCGCCCGGCTACGTGCCGCCCGAAGGCGCCCGCGCCCAGGCCGCGCTCGCCGGGACGGACCCGTTCATCATGCAGTCAGACGGCAAGGGCTGGCTGTACGTGCCGGCCGGCCTCGTCGACGGACCGCTGCCCGCCCACTACGAACCCCACGAGTCGCCGGTCGCCAACCCGCTCTACACCCAGCAGGCCAACCCGGCCCGCCGCACCTACCACCGGCCCGAGAGCCCGTACAACGCTCCGGGGGGACGCTTCCCGTACGTGCTGACGACGTACCGGCTGACCGAGCACCACACGGCGGGCGCGATGAGCCGGCCGCTGGCCTACCTCGCCGAGTTGCAGCCCGAGCTGTTCTGCGAGGTGTCCCCGCAGCTCGCCGGTGAGGTGGGACTGGTCAACGGCGGCTGGGCCACGATCGCGACCAGCCGCGCCGTGGTGGAGGCCAGGGTGCTGGTCACCGGGCGGATGCGGCCGCTGCGCGTCGGGGGCGGGATCGTGCACCAGGTCGGGCTGCCGTACCACTGGGGGTGGGGCGGCCGCGGCCTGGTCACCGGTGACGTCGCCAACGACCTGATGCCGCTGGTGCTCGACCCGAACGTCTACATCCAGGAGGGCAAGGCCATGACCTGTGACGTGCGGCCGGGCCGCCGGCCGAGGGGCCGGGCGGCGCTGGAGCTGCTGGAGAGGTACCGCCATGGCTGAGCGGATGGGGTTCTTCACCGACACGAGCGTCTGCATCGGGTGCAAGGCGTGCGAGGTCGCCTGCAAGGAGTGGAACCAGATCCCCGACGACGGCTTCGTCTTCGAGGCGACCTCCTACGACAACACCGGCATGCTGGGGGCGAACACCTGGCGGCACGTCGCCTTCATCGAGCAGTCACGGCCGGTGCGCGCCGGCGACGAGGAGGGCGTGGACCGGTGGCTGATGTCCTCCGACGTGTGCAAGCACTGCACGCACGCCGCCTGCCTGGACGTCTGCCCGACCGGGGCGCTGTTCAGGACCGAGTTCGACACGGTGGTGGTGCAGTCCGACATCTGCAACGGGTGCGGCTACTGCGTGCCCGCCTGCCCGTACGGCGTGATCGACCGGCGGGAGGACGACGGGCGGGCCTGGAAGTGCACGATGTGCTACGACCGCCAGCTCGGCGGCCTCGAACCGGCCTGCGCCAAGGCGTGCCCCACCGACTCGATCCAGTTCGGGCCGCTCGACGAGCTGCGGGAGCGCGCCGAGGAACGGGTGACCCGCCTGCGCGCCGACGGCCACGAGGAGGCCCGCCTGTACGGCGAGAGCCCCGATGACGGCGTGGGCGGGGCGGGGGCGTTCTTCCTGCTGCTGGACGAGCCCGAGGTGTACGGCCTGCCGCCGGATCCCGTGGTGACCACCCGAGACCTGCCGGCCATGTGGCGCTGGGCGGGCGCGGCCGCGCTGTCGGCGACGGGCGCCGTGGCCCTCGCCTTCCTCGGGCCGTCGCGCAGGGGGGAGCGGCGGTGACGCGGGAGCGGGCGGTGGTGCCGGAGGCGGAGTTCCGGTCCTACTACGGCCGCCCGGTGCTCAAGCCGCCCGTCTGGCACGAGCCCCACATGCCGACATATCTCTATCTGGGAGGGATGTCGGGAGCCTCGTCCACCATCGCCGTCATGGCCCGGCTGACCGGCCACACCCGCCTGGACCGCACCGCCCGCATCGCGGCGGCGGCCGGGGCGTCCCTCGGAGCCGCCCTGCTCGCCGCCGAGCTGGGCAGGCCGGAACGGTTCCTCAACATGTTGCGGGTCTTCAAGCCCACCTCCCCGATGAGCGTCGGCTCGTGGATCCTCACCGCCCAGAGCGGGCTGTCGGCGGCCGCCCTGCCCGGCGTCCTGCCCGGCGCCCTGACCGGCGTCCTGCCCCGGGCCCTGACCGGCCTCCTGCCGGCCGCCGGCGACGCGGCGCTGCTGGCCACCGGGGTGACCGGGCCGCTGACCGCCACCTACACCGCCGTCCTGATCGCCGACACCGCCGTACCCGCCTGGCACGAGGCGTACCGGGAGCTGCCGTTCCTGTTCGCGGGCAGCGCGATGGCCGCGGCGGGCGCGGTCGCCATGCTCGGCACGCCCCGGGCCCAGGCCGGTCCCGCCCGTGCCGTGGCCGGGCTCGGGGCGGCCACGGAGTTGGTCGCGGGCGAGGTGCTGGAACGGCGGCTCGGGTTCGTCGGGGAGCCGTACCGGACGGGCCGGGCCGGCCGGCTCATGCGTGCCGGGCGTGCCCTGACGGCCGGCGGCGGGATGCTCGCGGTGGTCGCGGGGCGCAGCCGCGCCCTCACCGCCCTGGCCGGGGTCGCCCTCACGGCTGGCTCCCTGTGCACCCGCTTCGGCATCCTGGAAGCGGGCCGCGCCTCGGCCGCCGACCCGAAGTACACCGTCGTCCCCCAACGCCAACGCCTCGACGCGGCCCCGACACCCGCTCCCGACGGCGACGGCCCCCACACCGGACACCTCCCACGCGCTGCCCGAGGCGTCAGCGCAGGCGGAGGTGAGGACCGTCCAGGGGGACCAGCTCGCCGATGACCGGCGCGCCCGGGACCTCGCCGGCGACCAGCAGGCCGCCCGACGTCTGGGCGTCGGCCAGCAGCAGGAGCTCGTCCTCGCCGAAGCCGCCAGGGTCGAGCCGGGGCCGTACCCAGTCGAGGTTGCGGCGGGTGCCGCCGCTCACGTAGCCGTCGCGCAGCGCCTGCCGGGCGCCCTCCAGGTACGGCACAGCCGCCACGTCCACCACCGCCGTCACGCCGCTCGCCCGGCAGAGCTTGTACAGGTGCCCGAACAGGCCGAAGCCGGTCACGTCCGTGGCGCACTCCACCCCGGCGGCCAGCGCGGCCCGCGCGGCGTCGCGGTTCAGCGTGGTCATCGTGTTCACCGCCTGCGCGAACACCTCGCCCGTCGCCTTGTGCCGCGTGTTGAGCACGCCGATGCCGAGCGGCTTGGTCAGCGAGATCGGCAGGCCGGGCCGGGCGGCGTCGATGCGCAGCAGCCGTGCCGGGTCGGCCAGGCCGGTGACCGCCATGCCGTACTTCGGCTCCGGGTCGTCCACGCTGTGGCCGCCGGAGACGTGGCAGCCCGCCTCCCGCGCCACGTCCAGGCCGCCGCGCAGCACCTCCTTCACCAGGTCGAGCGGCAGCCGATCGCGGGGCCAGCCGAGCAGGTTCACCGCGACGAGGGGCTCCCCGCCGACGGCGTACACGTCGGACAGGGCGTTGGCCGCCGCTACGCGCCCCCAGTCGTACGGGTCGTCCACCACGGGCGTGAAGAAGTCGGCGGTGGCCACGACCGCCCGGTCACCGTCGATCCGCACGACGGCGGCGTCGTCCCCGTCGTCCAGTCCCACGATCAGCTCCCCGGCCGGTGAGCCGGCGGCGCCGGGACGCGGCGCTTTCAGACCGGCGACGACGGCCTCCAGCTCGCCGGGCGGGATCTTGCAGGCGCAGCCGCCTCCATGCGCGTACCGCGTCAGCCGGACCGGGCCGTCCTCCACCACGTTCGCCGATGTCATGGCCGTCCTCACTGCAGTTCGCGTGTGCCGCCGGGTCACCTACCCCGCGGTGGGTAGGTTCTCCCCTGGAGGCGTCTGGGCGCCTGGTGGCCCCCGCGGTCTTCAAAACCGACGAGGCCGAGGTCCTCGGCCTGGCGGGTTCGATTCCCGTCCGCCTCCGCTTATGTTCGGGAACATGGACCGTCGCAGGCAGGTGCCGCGCACCGACGCCGTGCTCGCCGACCCGCGCCTGGTGGAGGCGGGCGGGCGGCTGGGCAGGCCGGTGGTCAAGGCGGCGGTGGCGGCTGCCCAGGACCGGGCGCGGCAGGGCGAGATAAGCCCAGGGGACGTGGCCGACGCGGCGGTGGCGGCCCTCCCGGCGCACGCGGCGAGCCTGCGCCCGGTCGTCAACGCCACGGGCGTGCTGATCCACACCAACCTCGGCCGGGCGCCGCTGTCGGCGGCGGCCGTCGCGGCGATGACCGCCGCCGCGGGGCCCGCCGACGTGGAGTTCGACCTGGTGACGGGCGCCAGGGCACGGCGAGGACGGGGCGCGGTAGAGGCGCTCGCCGCGGCCGTGCCCGCCGCGGCGGACGTCCACGTCGTCAACAACAACGCCGCCGCTCTCGTCCTGGTCGCCACCGCGCTCGCCGCCGGGCGGGAGATCCTCATCAGCCGGGGCGAACTGGTGGAGATCGGTGACGGGTTCCGCATCCCCGACCTGCTCGTCTCCACCGGGGCGCGGCTGCGCGAGGTGGGCACCACCAACCGCACCTCCGCCCGCGACTACGCCGCCGCGGTGGGGCCGCTGACGGGGTTCGTGCTCAAGGTCCACCCGTCGAACTTCCGGATCGAGGGCTTCACCGGCGCCGCCGAGGTGCCCGAGCTGACCGGGCTGGGCGTGCCCGTCGTCGTGGACATCGGCTCGGGCCTGCTGGTCCGCGAGCCGCTGCTGCCCGCGGAACCGGACGCCACCACCATGATCGAGTCGGGCGCCGACCTGGTGACGGCCAGCGGTGACAAGCTGCTCGGCGGGCCGCAGGCGGGGCTCCTGCTGGGCCGCGGCGACCTGGTCGAACGTTGCCGCCGGCACCCGCTCGCCCGGGCGCTGCGGGTGGACAAGCTCACGCTCGCCGCGCTGGAGGCGACGCTGCGCGGTCCCGTACCGCCGGTCCGGGAGGCGCTGCACGCCGTCCCGGCGGCGCTGGCCAGGCGCGCCGAAGTCCTGGCCGGCCGGCTGGCCGGCGCCGGGGTGGACGCGTCGAGCGTGCCGAGCACGGCCGCCGTGGGGGGTGGCGGCGCGCCCGGCGTGAGGCTGCCGAGCGCCGCCGTGAGCCTGCCCGGACGGCTCGCCGTACCGCTGCGCACGGGCGATCCGCCGGTCGTCGGCCGGATCGAGCACGCTCGCCTGCTGCTGGACCTGCGCACCGTCCCGCCCGAGCGCGACGACGACGTGGAGCGCGCGGTGCTGGCGGCCGCGGAGGTGCGGGGCTGATGCACGTCGTGGCCACCGCGGGGCACGTCGACCATGGCAAGTCCACCCTGGTACGCGCGCTCACCGGCATGGAGCCCGACCGGCTGGACGAGGAACGCCGGCGCGGCCTGACCATCGAGCTCGGCTACGCGTGGACGGCGCTCCCGTCGGGCGAACGGCTCGCGTTCGTGGACGTCCCGGGTCACGAACGGTTCCTCTCCACGATGCTCGCGGGGGTCGGGCCCGTGCCGGCCGTCATGTTCGTGGTGGCGGCCGACGAGGGGTGGATGCCCCAGTCGGAGGAGCACCTGGTGGCCCTGGAGGCCCTCGGGGTACGACACTGCCTGCTCGTGGTGACCCGGTCCGACCTCGCCGATCCGGCCCCGGTGGTCGCCCAGGCCCTCGCCCGCCTGGAAACGGCCGGACTCGGCGAGGTGGAGGCGGTCGCCGTGAGCGGGCGCACCGGCCAGGGGCTGCCCGAGCTGCGGCAGGCGCTGGACCGGCTCGTGACCGGGCTGCCCCGGCCCGATCCGGCCGCAGCGGTACGGCTCTGGATCGACCGGGCGTTCAGCGTGACCGGCAGCGGAACGGTGATCACCGGCACGCTGCCCGCCGGAACGGTCTCGGTGGGCGACGAACTGCTGCTCGCCGGCGAGCCGGTGCGGGTGAGAGGGCTCGAGTCGCTCAAGGAGCCGCGGGACACGGTGACCGGGGTCGCGAGGGTGGCGGTCAACCTGCGCGGCCATGACGTCCCTGGGCGCGGGCACGCGCTCGTCACGCCCGGCGGCTGGACGTCCACGGACCTGGTGGACGTCCGCGTCGCCCACGTCGGAGGGCTGCGGCGCGAGTCCGCCGGGTTGCCCCGGCGGTTGACGGTCCACATCGGGTCGGCGGCGGTGGCGGCCGAGGCGCGGCCGCTCGCCGGGCGCGTCGTACGGCTGCGGCTGGCCAGGCCGGTGCCGCTGCACCTAGGCGACGTGCTGCTGCTGCGTGATCCCGGACGCGACCGGTCGGAGATGCGGGTGCTCGCCGGGGCGAGCGTCCTCGACGTGCGCCCGCCCGCCCTGGGCCGCAGGGGCGCCGCCAGGCAGCGCGCGGCCTTCCTGGAGGCGGCGCTGCTGGACGCGGCCCTGCCGGAGGCCGTCGCGCCCGGCACGGCGTACGCCCTGCGCCTGCACCGGCTGCTGCGCGCCGCCGACCTGCGTGCGATGGGCGTCGCGCCGGACACTCCCGGAACGTCAGGGGAGTGGCACGCCGATCCGGGACACTGGAAGGACCTGGGCCGGCGGCTCGTGGAGGCGGTGCGGCACTACGCGGCCGGCCATCCCCTCGATCCCGCCATGCCGATCGAGGCGGCCCGCCACGAGCTGGGCCTGCCCGACCGGCGGCTGGTCGCCACGCTGGTACGGCCGCCGCTCACGCTCGCCGGGGGGCGGATCGTGGCCGGGCCCGCGGGCCTGCCGGAGCGGGTGGCCAGGGCGGTCGAGCGGCTGAGACGGGACCTGGCGGCGCGGCCCTTCCACGCGCCGGACGCGGGCCGGCTGGCGGAGCTGGGCCTGGGCCCGCGGGAACTGGCCGCGGCCGAACGGGCCGGGAGCCTGCTGCGCGTGGGCGAAGGAGTCGCGCTGTTGCCGGGAGCCGACGCACGGGCGGCCGAACTGCTGGGCCGGCTGCCGCAACCGTTCACGGTCAGCCAGGCCAGACACGCCCTCGACACCACCCGCCGCGTCGTCGTGCCGCTGCTCGAACACCTCGACAGAGCCGGCCTCACCGAACGGGTGGACGAGGTGCACCGGCGCTGCAGATGATCGCGGCTCAGCGCCCGGCGGGCTCGAACAGCTCGACGAGATTGCCCGCCGGGTCGGCGAGCAGGATCTGGCGCCCGCCCGGCCCCGCGACGACCTCGCCGCGGAAGGACAGCCCGGCGGCTCGCAACCGGTCGATCTCGGCGTCGAGGTCGTGGACGGTGAGATGGATGCGGTTGCGGCCCGGCGCGGCGGATCCCTCGGGCGTGGCCCGGGCGCCGGAGCTCTCCGGCCCGGACAGCAGCAGCCGCAGCGGGCCGCGGACCACGTCGGCGAAGGCGGGCGCGGGGTTGGCGCGCAGGGTGAAGCCGAGGTGCGTGGTGTAGAAGCGCACGGCGGCGGCCACGTCGTCGACGATGTAGCGGACGCCGGCGAGTTCGGCGGGTGGCGTGGTCATGACGTTTCCTCCGGGTCGGCGGTGCGGGTGAGAACGGGCAGCAGGTAGCGGATGCGGGTGTCGATCTCCTCCGCCGTGCGCAGGAAGGCGGGGTAGCTCGCCTGATCGTCGTCGCCCGGCGCGGCCGGGTCGGGGATGCTCCAGTGCGCCGGCCGGGGGCGGCCGCCGAACACGGGATGCACCTCGCGGACCTTGTCGCACAGGCTGATCAGGTGATCGAAACGGCGGTGGGCCACGGTGTCGAGATGGCGCGTCCGCCGGTCGGGCAGGTCGACGCCGTAGTGCTCGCGCAGGACGCGTACGGCGTTGGGATGCACGCACGGTTTCGGGTGGCTGCCGGCGCTGGTCACCTCCACGTGCCCGCCGCTGCGGTGGCGCAGCAGCGCGGCGGCGATCGGCGAGCGGGCGCTGTTGCCGGTGCACGCGAACAACACCCGGGGACGAGCCGGGACCTCGCCGGGCGCGCCGGATGACGGGCTGGATGACGGGCTGGATGACGGGGCGGGTGACGGGGCGGGATCGAGGTGCAGCGCCGGATGGAGGGCGGCGCCCGCCTCGGCCAGCGCGTGCGCGCAGCGCTCGAGGTCGAGGTGGTAATAGCTGTCGCGGGCGTCGAAGCTGCTGCGACGGGCGGTGACCAGCCCGCTTCCGCGCAGCAGCCGCAGATGGTAGGAGATCAGGTTCTGCGGGTGGCCGAGCAGCTCGACGAGCTCACGCACCCGGTGGTCGCCGGTGGCCAGCGCGGTCAGCAGGCGCCATCGCAGGGGATGGGCGGCCATGCGTACGAACGCCGGGGCGGTTCGGCCGGTGGTCACCATGCCGCCAGAATACATCAAAAGCATTTGATGGACTCAGCCGAGCAGTGTGCGGGCCAGCCCGACGGCGGCGCCGCCGGCGATCAGCCAGGCGTTGTTGAGCCTGGTCGTCCAGAGCAGCACCAGGCTGAGCGCCGCTATGGCCGCGGTCAGCGGGTCGACGACGGCCGTGCGGGCGAGCTGGTAGGAGACCCCGGCCATGAGCGCCAGCGCCGCGGCGTTCACCCCGTCGAGCAGGGCGGACGCCCACCCGCTCGAACGCAGCCAGCCGGTGAGCCGGGTGAGCAGGCCGACGAAGACGAACGACGGCAGGAAGATGGCCACGGTGGCCAGGAACGCGCCGATCGGCCCGGCGACGACATAGCCCACGAAGGTGGCGGTGGTGAACACCGGCCCGGGGGTGACCTGCCCGATGGAGACCGCGTCGGCGAGCTGCTGCGAGCTGAGCCAGCCGAGCCGCTCGACGAAATCGCCGCGCAGGAAGGCCAGCAGCACGTAACCGCTGCCGTACAGCACCGAGCCGATCTTCAGCATGGTGAGGAACAGCTGCGTCAGCTGACCTCCGGTCGGGTCGGGGAAGAGGGGCGATCCGCCGAAGGAGAGCAGCGGGGCGGCGAGCACGCCAGGCAGCCGGTTCTGACCGCCGGGCGGGCGGCGCGGCAGGCGTACGGCGAACGCCAGCAGCGCCCCGGCCGCCAGGATCAGCAGCTCGTTGACCCCCGCCAGGTAGGCGGCCAGCGCGGCGAGAGCCAGGACGCCCAGCCACACGGTCTTGATCACCGTGCGCCACAGGCCGAACAGGGCGTGGGCGATGATGGCGATCACCGCCGGGACGACGCCGTACAGGAGGCCCTCGGCCGCGGGCGTGCTGCCGTAGGTGACGTAGGCCCAGGCCAGGGCGGTGACGATGAGCGCGGCGGGGAGGATGAAGCAGACCCCGGCCGCGACGAGACCGCGCATGCGCGCACGGTCGTGGCCCAGGTGGATGGCCAGCTCGGTGGAGTTGGGCCCCGGGATCAGGTTGGTCGCGCCC
This sequence comes from Nonomuraea sp. B5E05, assembly GCF_039880665.1. Lineage (NCBI taxonomy): Bacteria > Bacillati > Actinomycetota > Actinomycetes > Streptosporangiales > Streptosporangiaceae > Nonomuraea > Nonomuraea sp. B5E05. Next base: position 231,586 of record NZ_JBDPMJ010000010.1, on the reverse strand, counting down.
ATCAGGTCGGCGAAGCGCTCGTCACTCACCCAGCCGCGGCGGCGCACCAGCTCGTCGCGCATCATCGCGGTGTGCGCGGCCGGGCCGCCGAAGGCGATGGTGCCCAGCTTGAGGAAGAGCAGCGCCACCTCCCGCACCGCGTGCCAGGACGCCCTCGCCTCGCCGGAACCTCCGGTGACGTGCTCGCTCACCGCCGCGGTCCTTCCTCTGGTGTGGCCGGCCGCGGCGACTCTATCAAATCCATTTGATGTAACAGTATGGCGTGGATCACGTGTGGCGGCGCTCTACGACGAGATCGTCGAGGCCACCGAGCGGTGGCTGGAGCGGGGCGGGCCACAGGGCTCGCCCCGCCGGCGGGGCGCGGTCAGCGCGGCGGCCAGAGCAGCGGCAGGCGGCGCACTCCCGTCATGGTCGGGGTGGGGATGAACTCGACGGGCTCGTCAGGGTCGGCGCGCAGGGGGTCGAGGCGATCGAGCAGGATGTTGAGCGCGACCCGTCCTTCCAGCCGGGCCAGGGGCGCGCCGAGGCAGAAGTGGATGCCGCGGCCGAAGGCGAGATGCGGGTTGGGGTCGCGGCCGGGGTCGAAGACGCCGGGGTCGGGGAACTGCCGGGGATCCCGGTTCGCCGGTCCCAGCCAGGCCATCACGAGCTGGTCGGCGGGTATCGTCACGCCGCCCAGCTCGGTCTCGCGCATGGTGGTCCTCGCGAGGGCGGCGAACGGGGTGAAGTAGCGCAGGGACTCCTCGATCACGGCAGGAACGGTGGAGCGGTCGGCCCGGACCCTGTCCTGCTGCTCGGGGAAGGCGTCGAGGCACAGCACCGTGTTGCCGAGCAGCATCGTCGTGGTGATGTGCCCGGCGAGCAGCAGGACGATCGCGAAGTTGACCACCTGGTCGTCGGGCAGCCGTTCGCCGTCCACCTCGGCCTCGACCAGCTTGGTGAGCAGGTCGGCGCGCGGTCGCGCCCTGCGCTCCGCGGCGTGGGCGGCGAGATAGCCGGACATCTCCATCCACGGCTTCATCGCCGCCTTGAGCTCGGCCTCGCGCTCTTCTGACTGCTCGGTGAGTGAGATCTTGCTGTCACGCTCGAACAGCGCATCGGCCCACTGTTTGAACAGGGCACGGTCACTGCTGGGCACCCCCAGCAGTTCGGCGATGACGATGACGGGAAGGGGGTAGGCCAGGTCGGTCACCAGCTCGAACCGGCCCCGTTCGGCCGCCGCGTCGAGCAGTTCGTGGGTGAGGGCGGCGATCCTCGGTTCGAGATCCGCGACCACCTTCCTGGTGAACGCGCTGCTGACCAGCTTGCGCAGCTTGCCGTGCTCCGGCGGGTCGATCTGGGTGATGAAGCCCTCCATCGAAAACTCCTCCGCCTCCGGCATCATGCTCTTGGGAATCACGCGCATGGTGTCGGAGGAGAACGTCGCCGGATCGCCCAGGATCTCCTGCAGTTCCGGATATCCGTAGACGTTCCACATCCCGGTGGCCGTGTCGAACTCGACCGGCTGGCCCGATCGCGGCCCGTGCAGCCAGAAGTGCTGCTGGGGAATGGCGTACCGCTGGACGATGTCGGCCATCGCCTCTCCTTAGTCGTAGATCCACTTTTTGTAGGGCGGGACCAGTTCCGTAAAGATCGAGATGTACTCCGTGGCCGCCGCGGCGAGCACCTCACGCGAGGGCTGCTGCGCCGGCTCGAACACCTCGCGTACGGCGAAGGCGAGCGCGTCGGCCCTGCTCTCCTCGTCAAGCGCGGATTCGGTGCTCTCGGAACCGTCGAGGACGTAGAAGCCCGTCTGCACGGCGGTCATCGTGTACGGCAGGTTGGGCACGTCGGTCCTGAGCAGCGCGTACTTCTCGGCGACCTGGAAGAAGCGCTGGGCCGCGAGCAGGTCGTGGCTGCGCATCGGGTGTTTGGCGAGCTTGCCGAGCAGATCGAGGTCCGTGGTGAGCACCGCTCGGAGGAGCGGCTTGCGGCACATGCTGAGGAAGGACAGGCGTGCGAAGCGGTGCGGTTGCACGTTCGCCGGATCCTGGCGCATCAGTGCGGTGAACTCCTCCACGAGCTCGATGGACTCGCGTAGCAGCAGTGCGTCGAAAAGCTCGTGCTTGGTGCGCCAGTGCAGGTAGACGGTGCCCTTGCCGACCTCGGCCCGTGCGGCGATGTCGTCGACGGTCACCTTGCGGTAACCGTGCCGGAGCAGCAGCTCCCCGGCCGCGTCGAGAATCCGGTCTGCCCGCTCCCGCACCACGACCCCTTTGACTCGATGTGAAATCTGGTCAATTAGTCACACTACGCCGCTCGCCGGTGCGGTCAAAGGGGTGCCGGCGAGAAAAGGGGTGACCTGCGTCACGGGGCCCGGACGTCCGCCGGCCGGGCCCGCCCACGCTGGAGCTACCGGCGGCGGCAGGCCGCCAGTGCGGCCAGGATGACCTCCACGAGCGGCGCGATGTGGTCGTCCAGGGACTCCGCGGGCTGCCACGGGGTGCGCGGCCGCAGGTAGGCCAGCCCGACCAGGCAGTCGACGGCCAGCTCGGTGTCGAGGTCGGCCGGCAGCTCGCCTCTTTCGACGGCGCGGTGGAGCAGCCGGGCTCCCGCGGAGCGGCGGGGCTGCTCCGCGCTGGTCTGCAGGGCCGCGGCCAGGCGCGGGTTCCTGGTGGCCTCGGCGGTCAGGTCGGTGAGGACGCGCATGGTCCGCGGGTCGGCCCGCAGCGCGGAAGCGTGGCGTACGAAGCCTTCGACGTCCTCGCGCAGGGTGCCGGTGTCGGGCAGTGGCACGGCCTCGTCGGCCGTGCGGGTGAGGATCTCCAGCACCAGCGGCTCCTTGGAGGCCCAGCGCCGGTAGATGGCGGCCTTGCCGACCCCCGCGCGGCGGGCGATGGCGTCCATGGACATCCGGGCGTAGCCGCTGTCGATCAGCTCGTCCAGAGCCGCCTGGCGGATCGCGTCGGTGAGGTCGGCGCGCAGCACGGCCGCGCCTGCCGGCCGGCGGTCGGGGCCGGAGGTGGCGTCGGGCATCCGGAAGACCCTCCATTGAGACGGAACGGTTGTGTTCCATCGTAGTGGGGGCTAACGTAACGACGAGGGAACGTAACAGTTCCGTCCTGACGTCGATCATTCATAGGTGGTGGCCATGGCAGATTCCGCTGAGGTCCTGGTGGTCGGGGCCGGGCCCGCCGGTCTCGCACTGGCCTGCGCCCTGCGGCTGCACGGGGTGACGGTGCGGGTGGTGGACCAGGCGCCGGGCCCGGCCACCACTTCACGCGCCAACATCCTGCACGCCCGCGGCGCCGAGGTGCTCGACCGGCTGGGCGCGCTCGGCGACCTGCCCGGCCGCTCGGCCCCCTCCCTCGTCCTGACCACCTACATCGGCGGGCGGGCCGCGATCGTCACCCGCTTCGGCGAGGCCGGCCCGGGCACGCCCAAGCCGGCGCTGGTCCTGCCCCAGACGGACATCGAGGCCCAGCTCCGCGCCCGCCTGGCGGAGCTGGGCGTCGACGTGGAATGGGGCACCGCCCTGACCGACCTCGCCGAGGACGACCACGGGGTCACCGCCGTGCTCGACGGCGGGCGCAAGGTGCGCGCCGGCTGGCTGGCCGGCTGCGACGGCAGCCACAGCACGGTGCGCAAACTGGCCGGCATCCCCTTTCCCGGCGCGCCGCTGACCGACCAGTGGCTCCTGGCCGACGTGCACGCCGGCTGGGATCTCGCCCGCGCCGGCGGACACGGGTGGGCGCACCGGGACGGGCCGCTGTTCGCCATGCCCATGCCCGGGGGCGAATCGGACGACCGGTGGCGGCTGATGGCCTACCTGCCGGGCGCCAAGGACGAGCAGCTCACCGAGCCCGAGATCCTCACGGCCTTCCGCCGCCTGGTGGGCGAGCGCGCCGGCCTCGACGGGGAGAAGGTCCGCGACGCGGTCTGGGCGTCGGTCTTCCGCGTCCACCGCCGGCTGGCCGACGCCTACCGCCGGGGCCGGGTCCTGCTGGCCGGTGACGCGGCCCACATCCACAGCCCGATGGGCGGGCAGGGCATGGTCACGGGGATGGGCGACGCCGAGAACCTCGCCTGGAAGCTCGCGCTCGTCATCCAGGGCCACGCCGGCGAGCGGCTGCTGGACACCTACCAGGACGAACGCCGTCCGCTCGCGACCGAGGTGCTCCGCAACACCAGCGCCACCACCCGCCTCCAGATCGGCGACGGCCCGCTGCTGCGGCTCCTGATCAAGTGGGTGCTGGCGCCGCTGGGCAACCACCCCGCGGTGCAGCGCCGAGCCACCCAGATCGCCTCGCAGCTGGGAGTGAGCTACCGCCGCGGCCCTCTGGCGGTCCGCGGCTCCCTGCTCGGGTCCGGCCGCCGTCCACGATCCGGCGACCGCGTTCCCGACCTGCGGTGCGTCGACACGGACGGCGACGTCACCCGGCTGCATGCCGAACTGGGCGGGCGCTGGGCGCTGCTGGCCACCGCCCGAGCCGCGCCCGCATGCCGGTCGGAGGCGGGCGCGTCCCTGGGCGATCGCGTCGTCGTGCTCACACCGGCCGGCTGGCCAGACGACGAGGTCTGGCTCGTCCGTCCCGACGCGCATCTGGCCTGGCGCGGCCGGCCGGCCTCCGGCGGCCTCGGCCGCTGGCTGCGGGGCGCGCTCCAGCACGGACGCGCGCAGCCGTGACCGGCGACGACGCGGCGGGCGTCAGCCTGGTGGCGCCTTCTTCTCGGGTGTCTTCGCAGCCTGTTTCTCGCCGTCGTGGCCGTCGCCGTACGGGATCTGGTCCTCGCCGTACGCGCGGCTCATCCTCAGCCTGAGCCGGCCGAGCGGGCCCCGGGCGGTCTCGGGCGGGACGCGCTCGCCGTCCCCGCGCGCCCCGGGCAACATCGGGATGGCTGACCTGCCGCGCAGGTGGGCCTCGACGTCGTCCGACGGCGGTGTGTGGACCTCGATGAACTCCCCGTGGGGCAGCCGCCGGATGACGCCGGACTCCACCCCGTGATCGATGGTGGCGGCGTCCGACCGCTGCAGGCCCAGGCACAGCCGGTAGGTGACCAGGTAGGCCAGCGCCGGGCCCAGGAAGATCAGCACCCGGCCGGCGTACGTCGTCCAGTTGAGGCTGACGTTGAAGAAGGTCGCGATCAGGTCGTTGGCGCCGAGCACCAGGAGCAGGCCGTAGAAGGTGATGCCGGTCACGCCGATCGCGGTGCGGTGCGGGTTGTTGCGGGGACGGTCCGCGACGTGGTGCTCGCGGCGGTCGCCGGTGATCCAGCGTTCCAGGAACGGATAGAGCACCAGGCCGGTGAGGATCAGGCCCAGCGGCGCCAGCGCCGGGATCAGCACGCTCAGCGGCAACGTGCCCGCCTGGGCGGTGCCGAAGAGGTTGATCTCCCAGGAGGGCATCATGCGCAGGGAGCCTTCGAGGAAGCCCATGTACCAGTCCGGCTGGGATCCCGCGGAGACGTCCGACGGCGTGTAGGGGCCGTACAGCCAGATGGGGTTGATCTGGGTGAAGGTCGACAGCCCGGCCAGTACGGCGACCGTGAAGAGGAGGAACGCGCCTGACTTGGCCATGAAGGCGGGCAGGAGCGGCGCGCCCACCACGTTCTTCTCGGTACGGCCCTTGCCCGGCATCTGCGTGTGCTTCTGCACCCACATCAGCGCCAGGTGGGCGGTGATGAGCGCGATCAGAATGCCCGGGATCAGCAATATGTGCAGGGTGAAGAAGCGCTGGATCACGACATCGCCGGGATACTCGCCGCCGAACAGGAGGAACGACAGGTACGTGCCCACCAGCGGGAGCGACATCAGCACTCCCTGAGTGATCCGCAGCCCGGCGCCGGACAGCAGATCGTCGGGCAGGGAGTAGCCGGTGAGCCCCTCGGCCAGGGCCAGGGTGAACAGCGCGATGCCGATCAGCCAGTTCAGCTCGCGCGGCTTGCGGTAGGCGCCGGTGAAGAACACCCGCATCATGTGCACCATCAGGCTGGCGATGAACAGCAGGGCGGCCCAGTGGTGGATCTGCCGGAGCAGCAGACCGCCGCGCACATCGAAGCTGATATCCAGGGTCGAGGCGTACGCCTCGGACATCATCACGCCCCTGAGCGGCGCGTAGGAGCCGTCGTAGACGACATGTCCCATGCTGGGCGTGTACCAGAAGGTCAGGAACGTTCCGGTGAGCAGCAGGATGATGAACGTGTAGAGGGCGATCTCGCCCAGCAGGAACGACCAGTGGTCCGGGAAGATCTTGCGCAGATTGCGTTTGAGGGTGGGCGCCACCCCCAGCCGGTCGTCGAGATATCCGCTCGGACCGGCGATGAATTTGGGCACTTTGTTCATGCATGGCCTCCCCGTGGGCCGCCGTGCCGGCGCGGCGGGACGCGGGAGAACGTCGTCACTCCCCCCGCGGCGAGCCGCTGAAGCAACTGGTAAGCCGCATTACCGAAGCGTAGTCTCGCGACCGTCAACGGCGGCTAAGCCGGACCGGTGTTCCGGGCAAAAGGATGGAAGGCCGGCAAGTCAGGCCGGCCGCTCGGCGCTGCCCGACAGCCGGGACGGTTCAGGCAGGGGCCGACGTGCCCCGCCGCGCGACGGGAATGATCCCCGCACCGGCCGCAGGGGGCTAGGCTGGGAGCTTTGAGGGGGAGGAGGAGTGATGCGCGGGAGACTGCCTGCCGCACTGGTCTTCCTCCTTTCCTGGTTCCTGCCGGCCGTCGCGCACGCGCAGCCCGTCCAGCCGGTCACCACCGTCAAGACCGCCACCTTCGCGGCCGGGCAGCAGCCCGCCGCCCGGCAGCACCCGCTCCAGCCCGCCGCCGCGCGCATATGGGCCGGCACGCACACCTTCACCGGCGCGGGAGGCGCGGCGCTGCCCGCCTCCGAGCTCCTGCACGTCCGGCCCGCGTGGGCCGTGGTCGTCTCCAGGCCCGCCCCCGAGGCCACAGCGCAGCGCAAGCCGGTGGCCTCGCCCGCCCGCGCGCCTCCCTCCACAGCGCACTGACGATCTTTTTCCGCACGTTTTAGCCTGTGGAGGCTGCCATGTTCCGTGCGCCGTTCTGGCGTGCGGTGACGGCGCTCGCCGTCATCGCGATCTCATCCGTACTAGCGCTGTCCATGGAGCCGCGCCTGGGTCTCGACCTGCGCGGCGGCACCCAGCTCGTCTTCGAGGCGAGAGACTCACCGACCGTCAAGGCCGACGCGGCCGCCACCGACCGCGCGCTGTCCGTGCTGCGCCAGCGGGCCGACGCGCTCGGCGTGGTCGATCCCACGCTGGTCCGCTCGGGGGAGAAGCGCATCATCGTCGAGCTGCCCGGCGTGCTCGACCCGCGCAAGGCGGCCGAGGTCATCGGCCGCACCGCGCAGCTCGCGTTCCACCCCGTGACCGGCGCGGCCAAGCAGGGGGACAAGTCGGCGCTGCCCGACGAGAACGGGCAGCCGCTGAACCTCGGGCCGCCCGCCATCACCGGCGACGGGGTGAGCGACGCCGCCGAGCAGAGCGACCCCCAGCGCGGCCCCGGGTGGTTCGTGACCCTCGACTTCCGCGACGCCGCCGCCTGGCAGCGGCTGACCGGCGCGGCCGCGTGCGAGCAGGTCGGCGACCCGAAACGCAGGGTCGCGATCGTGCTCGACAAGGAGATCATCTCCTCGCCGCCGCTCGACCCGTCGGTGGCCTGCAAGGTCGGCATCCCCGGCGGGAAGTCCGAGATCACCGGCTCGTTCACGCACCAGGAGGCCCGTGACCTCGCCGTGCTGATCAAGGGCGGCGCGCTGCCCGTCCCGCTCGCCATGGTCGAGCAGCGTACGGTGGGCCCGACGCTCGGAGAGGCGGCCATCGAGGCGAGCGCCCAGGCGGCGGTCGTGGGCCTGATCCTGACGGCCGGGTTCATCATCGCCGTCTACCGCCTGTCCGGGCTGCTGTCCACGATTGCGCTGGTCTGCTACGGCCTGATCTCCTACGCGGCGCTGGTGGCGATGGGGGCGACGCTGACGCTGCCGGGCCTGGCCGGGTTCGTGCTGGCGATCGGCATGGCCATCGACGCCAACGTGCTGGTCTTCGAACGAGCCAGGGAGGAGTACGGCCAGGCGCCCAAGAGAGGGCTGAAGTCGGCGATGGCCAAGGGCTTCAAGAACGCCTGGAGCGCCATCGCCGACTCCAACATCACCACCCTGATCGCCGCCGGCCTGCTGTTCTGGCTGGCGTCGGGTCCCGTCAAGGGCTTCGGCGTGACGCTGGCCGTCGGTGTGCTCGCCTCGCTCGTCTCCGCGATGCTCATCACCCGCGTGCTCACCGAGTTCGCCATGAACAAGATGAGCCCCCGCCTGTCGGGCGTCGCCTCGCCCGGCACCGTCAGGACCTGGCTCGCCCGCAAGAACCCGCAGCTGATGAAGGCCGGAAAGCTGTGGCTGACGGTCGCGGGCGGACTGGTCCTGGTGGCCGTCGCCGGGCTGCTCGTCCGCGGGCTGAACTTCGGCGTCGAGTTCACCGGAGGCCGGCTCGTGGAGTTCACCACGAACCGCCCGATCCCGGCCGAGGCCGCGAGTGAGGCGGTCTCGCGCGCCGGGTTGCCCACGGCGGTGGTGCAGTCCAGCGGCGACACCGTCACCGTGCGCGCGGCCGAGCTCGGCATGAACGAGGCCGCGCAGATCGAGCAGGAGCTGGAGCGGGAAGCCGGCGAGGTGACGAAGCAGCGCGAGGAGTTCATCGGCCCGAGCCTGGGTGAGGAACTGCGCCGCAACGCGCTCATCGCGCTCGGCGTGGCCGTCGCGATGCAGCTGCTCTACCTGGCGATCAGGTTCCGGTGGACGTTCGGCGCGGCGACGGTGATCGCGCTGCTCGTGGACGTGTTCGTGGTCGCGGGCCTGTTCGCGTGGCTGGGCAAGCCGATCGACGGCGTCTTCCTCGCCGCGATGCTGACCATCGTCGGTTACTCGGTCAACGACAAGGTGGTGGTGTTCGACCGGGTGCGGGAGTTGTGGACGGCACGCCGCAAGGAGCCGTTCGCCGCGTCGGTGAACGGCGCGATCCTGCAGACCATGCCGCGCACGGTCAACACCGGTCTCGGAGCGCTGTTCATCCTGGTCGCGCTCATGGTCTTGGGCGGTGACTCGCTGCAGGACTTCGCGATCGCGCTGGTGGCCGGCATCGTGATGGGTACGCTGTCCTCCTCCTTCGTGGCCGGGCCGGTGTCGATCGTGTTGTCCAGGTTCGACCGGCGGCCGCCGCCGGAGCCCGCCAAGCGCCGCGCACCCGAGGCCCGCAAGGGGTCGGGCGCCGTGGTTTGACGCGCTCCCCGGCCTGAAGCCGAAGGCCGGAGATCGTGGCCTGTGCCGCCGCTGCTCATGCGGCGGCACTGCCACGGCTTCCTGGGCGCTGACCCTGCCCCACCCGCGCCGGCGGGCCGCCCTCCAGCAGCGCCGCCGCGAGCAGGTCACCCCCGTTTCATGCCTGCCCCCGCTGTTGGGCGCCGCCGCCCGCGCTCTGGTCGGCGAGGGCCGCGAGGCCTTCCCGCACGTAGTCGCGCAGCGGGCGGGAGCGGCCGTCGAGGTGCCACTGCTCCAGCGCGCCGAAGTAGGCGCCGAACAGGTAGGACCGGGCGATGACGCGGGCCCGTGCCGGGCTCTGGCCGGCGTCCCGCAGCGGGGCGGCCAGCCGCTCGGCCTCCTCGTCGAGCGCGCCGTAGACGGCGGCCCGCACGGAGGGCTCCTCCATGACGTAGCGCATCCCCCGCCAGGACCTGCGGGGCCCGCCCTCGGACGCGTCCGGACCCTCGCCGATGCGGACGATCAGCCGTTCGAGCGTGCCCGGCAGGTCGCCGGGGTCGATCTGCCCGGAGTAGCCGTCGAGGCCGACGGCGGCGAGGGGATCGGCGGTGAACAGGCCTTCCTTCGTGCCGAAGTAGCGGTAGAAGGTGCGCGGCGACACGCCGGACGCGGCCGCGATCTCCTCGATCGTGACGGCGGAGTAGCCGCGCTCGTCGAACAGGTCCATGGCGGTGTCCATGATCCGGTGGATCGCGTCCAGCCGGTTGCGCTGGCGAAGGGTCAGGGGCACGGGGCCAGCGTACTGGGTGTGCTCATGATTGTCAGTAACTGCCGTATTGACAGCTACTGCCAGGTAGCTGATTCTAGAGGCACCAGGAGAGGAGGACGGAATGAGACCCTTCGAGATCGTGCTGGTGGCGGTGGACCTGCTGGCGCTCCTCGTGCTCGCGGTGCCGCCACTGCGCCGAGCGCGGCACGTGGCGCCGCTCGCCGCGCTCGCCGCCGTGGCGCAGGTGCTGGTGGAAGGGGCGCGCATGCCGCTCGTCCCCGCGTACGCCCTCGCCGTGGCGCTGTCGGCGGGGTGGCTCTGGCGGACCCTGCGCCCGCCCGTTCCCTCCTGGGCGGGCAGGCTCGGCACCGCGCTCGGCGCGATGGGGCTGGTGCCGGCCGTGGCCCTGCCGATGGTGCTGCCGGTGCTGAGCTTCCCCCCGCCCGAGGGCCCGCACGGCATCGGCACGCTGACCTATCACTGGACGGACGCAGGCCGCCAGGAGATCCTCGGCCCTGACCCGGCCGCGCGCCGGGAGCTGATGGTGCAGATCTGGTATCCGGCGCGGCCCGGCCCGTCGGCCCCGCGCAGCCCGTACGTGGAGGATCCCGGAGTCATCACCGCGGTCGCCGGGCTGGCCGGCGTGCCCGACGCCACCTTCCAGCACATGCGCCAGTCGACCAGCAACGCCGTCACCGCCGCCCCCGCCGTGCCCGGCCGCCATCCGGTGCTGGTGTTCCTGGAAGGGGCGCAGGGCTTCCGGCAGATGAACATGTTCCAGGTCGAGCCCTTGGTCTCCCGCGGTTACGTCGTCGTCGCCATCGACCAGCCGTACGCCGCCGGATCGGTACGGTTCCCCGACGGGCGCTCGATCGCCGGGCTGCCACGCGACCGCCTGATGGCGCTCGTCGATCAGAGCCTCAAGCCGGCCGCGACAGCGCCGGTGCTGAACGGCCGCCCCCTCGCGGACGGCATGATCCCGCACCTCGCGCAGGACGTGACCTTCACGCTCGACCGGCTGGCCGGGCTCGACCAGGCCGACCCCCGCGGCGTCCTGACCGGGCGGCTGGACCTGCGGCGTACCGGAGTCTTCGGCATCTCACTCGGGGGCATCGTCACCGCGCAGGCCTGCGCGCGCGAACCCCGCCTGCGCGCCTGCCTGATCATGGACGCCCCCATGCCCGAAGGCGTGGTGCGCGACGGCATCGAGCAGCCGGCCATGTGGCTCACCCGCGACGCCGCGACCATGCGCCGGGAAGGCTGGGACGAGGCCGAGGTCGAGCGGCACCAGATCACCATGCGGGCGCTGTACGACAAGCTGCCGGGAGCGGGCTATTTCGTGCTCATGCTGGACACGTACCACGTCGACTACACCGACGCGCCCCTCTGGTCGCCGCTCATGCGCGCGGCGGGCCTGGCCGGGCCGATCGGCGCCGAGCGGGCGCACTCCATCATCAACGCGTACACGCTCGCGTTCTTCGACCGGCACCTGAAGGGCGCCCCGGCGGACCTGCTCGACGGGAAGCCCGGGTTCCCCGGCGTGCGGTTCGACAGCCGCCAGGGAGGTGAAGCGGCCGGGGTCAGTGGGGGGTGGTGAAGCGGGACAGCAGGGTGTCGGCGGCGGCGAAGTCTTCTACGACGTCGGCCGCCGTGCGCTGCCGCCGCACCAGGCCCACGGCCTGCCCGGCGTAGACGCAGGCGGTGTCGAAGTCGCCCTCGCGACGGGCCCGCGCCAGCTCCGACTGCGCCGTCTCGTCGCCGGCCAGCTCCGCCTCCCGGCCCGCCCACCGGTCGAAGAACGCGTTGCGCAGGGCGCGGCCGCCGTACTCGGAGGGCCAGGCGAGCCGCTGGGCCACGTCGAAGACACGCCCGTAGGCGGTGCCGGTCTCGCCGGCGTCGAGGATCCGCTGCCGAGCCGCCTCCGAGGCGGTCGTCTCCGAACACCCGAGGAAGGCGGTGCCCACCCAGGCGCCCTCCGCGCCCGCTGCCAGGACGGCGGCCAGGCCACGGGCCGTGGCGATACCGCCGGCGGCGAGCACCGGCACGTCCACCCCGTCCAGAACGCTCTGCAGCAGCGGCAGCGTGGCCACGTCGGCGCGCCCGTGCCCGCCGCCCTCGCCGCCGCGGGCGACGACCACGTCCACCCCGGCCCGCTCGGCGGCGCGGGCCTCGTCCGTGGTGCCCGCCTGGACGGCCACGGTGACGCCGGCCTCCCGCAGCGGACCGACGTACGGAAGGTAGTCGCCGAAGCTGACGGACACCAGGGCGGGACGGGCCGTGAGGACCGCCTCGAACTGGCCGGGGTTGCCCGGCAGCGCCCAGGCCATCAGCCCGACGCCGTACGCCCGCCCGCTCGCGGCGGCCACCGCCGCCTGTTCGGTGACCCACGAGCCAGGCGCGGTGGGGGGCACGCCGACCATGCCGAGCCCGCCCGCCCTGGAGACGGCCGCGGCGAGCCGCCCGTCGCCCACGCCCGCCATCGGCGCGCCGACGAGCGGCACATCGAGCCGGAAACGGCCGGTCAGCCAGGTGTTCGGCATCCTGTCAGCTCCTTCGGGACTCCGGGGATCGCCTGCCGCGCTCCACGCCGGTCGTGACCATGGTGCCAACGACCCGGCCCGCACCGCACGATGCGCAGGTGCGCGGCATGTCGCAGGCCGTGCCACCGGCGAACCCGGGACCCCGCCAGGCGTACCCGGCTGTGCGCCCCCGGCCCGCCGCCCGGGCAGGCTGTCCGGCCCGTCCCGGCAGGGCCTCAGGGTGGGACGCCGGGGGAGTCACCTCCGCTGCTGGGCCTTGAAGGCGCCGAGCCAGTAGTTGGGGGCGGACGTCCCCTCTCCGCGCGGCTTGACGGTGTAGGTGGCGAAGACGCTGTTGAGCAGCCACGGGTTCTTGTCCGGGCCGAAGTTGCGCACCATCAGGTCGTCCTGCTTGAAGCCGTACGTCGCCACCGCCAGCCGGCCGGTGCCGCGGTAGAGCCGCATCTGGTCGCGCAGGAAGGTCGACTGGCTCGTGAACCACGGGCAGCTGGTCAGGAAGTCACGCCATTTGCGCTGGGGGAAGGGGTCGTCGATGGCGGCCTTGATCACCTGCCAGACCTTGGTGCCGGGGGCGAATCCGTACCGCCGGGCGAAGTCCGCCGCGACGGGGTCCTCCAGGTGCCGTTTCCAGTGCCACACCAGCGAGAACTCGGTGACGAGGAACGTCTGGCCCGCGCGCATCCGCGGCAGGATGTAGTCGAGGAACGGCTGCGTGTTCTCCGGTGCGGGCACGTGGGGATGGATGTCGACGCCCTCGATCTCCGGAGTCTCGCGGACGAAGGTCATCCAGCGCTCAGCGGCGGGCGTGCGGCGGTCGGCCAGGTCGAGCCGGTTGAGCGCGCCCATGTAGAGCTTGGTGCCGCAGCCCGCGCCGCAGTGCTCGCGCCGATAGTCGATCACGTGGCGGGCGACGGTCTCGTAGAAGGTGTTGAGCCGCTCGTCGCGTTCGGCGGGCAGGCTCTCGATGAACGGCTCGTTGCCGATCGTCATGATGTCGACCTTGCCCATCACAGCGGGCAGCACCCGGTCGAGGCGGGCCAGCTCCGCGGCCATCTCCTTGCTGCCGGGCGCGGGGAAGGAGGCCTGGTTGTAGGGGAACTTCAGGCTCAGCAGGGTGTCGTAGCCGCGTCCGGCGGCCTCGGTGAGGGTGCGGATCGCGAAGTGGTCGGCGGGGTCGATGTCGTCGGCCGCGGGCATCGGGTAGAACCCGCGCACCCATCGCGCGCCGGCCTCCCGCAGCTCACGGTAGTCCAGCGCGTCGAGGTTCTGGTTGAAGTTCGCCCCGAGGGCTCCGAGAGCGCGGGGCTGGACGTTCCGTACGGGTCCGCCTTCCTGGGCGGTGGCGTGGGCGGCGGTCGAGAAGGCCAGAACCGCGGTCATGGTGAGGATCGGCAGTCGGCGCAGCATGGTTGCTCCCTGGGGGGATGAGCGGTGGTCATCGGCGCACTCGCCCGGCCATGTTTGCGCTAACTCGATCGTGCTGTCAATGGCCGGTCGGCGCGGGCTCAGCGGCGCGGCGGCGCGGTGGACGCGCGGACCACCAGCTCGGGACGGACGAACCGGCTGGTGCCGGCGGCCGTGGCGGGTCCGGCGGGCGTCTCGATCTGGGCGATCAGATGCTCCAGGCAGCGGCGCCCCACCGCGGCGAGGTCCTGGCGCACCGTGGTCAGCGGCGGGGTGAGGAAGGGCGCGAAGTCGAGGTCGTCGAACCCGACGACGCTCAGATCATCGGGCACCCGGCGGCCCAGTTCGGCCGCCGCCCGCAGGACGCCCACCGCCATCTGGTCGTTGGCGGCGAAGACGGCGGTCACGGAGTCGTCGGCCAGCAGGCGCAGAGCCGCGTCGTAGCCGGACCGCGGCGACCAGTCGCCGACGACGGGCGGCGGGATCGCGCGTCCCGCCCGCTTCAGCAGCCGCTGCCAGGCCGCCCTGCGCCGCTGCGCGGGATTGGACCCGGCGGGCCCCGCCACGTGGTGGACCGTGGCGTGCCCCAGCTCCAGGAGGTGATCGACGGCGGCACGAGCGCCGGCCGCCTCGTCCATGCCGAACGTCGGATGCCGGTGCGCCGCCTTGCTGTCGGCGATGACCAGGGGCACCTCGTCGGACAGCTGGAGGTGGGGGGTGTCGAGCACGCGCGCCTCGATCACGATCACGCCGTCGACCGCCCGGTCGGTGAGGCCGCGCACGGCCGCGCGCACGTCCTTCTCCGTGGGGGCGTCGACCACCGCGATGCTCACCGAGTAGCCGCGCGCCTGGGCGCCGGTCACGACGGCCTCGACGATGCGCACGTTGAGCACGGCGCTGAGGTTGAACGTGACGACGCCGATCGTGCCGAACCGGCCGGTCGCCAGCGCCCGCGCGGCGATGTTGGCGCGGTAGCCCAGCTGTTTCATGGCCGTCTCGACCTTGAGCCGGGTGGCGGCGGTCACGCGGTCGTTGCCGTTGACGACCCTGGAGACGGTCTGGCCGGAGACCCCGGCGAGTTCGGCGACGTCGGCCATGGACGGCCCTCCGGACGCTCTCGTGCCTGGTGCTCGAACCACGCCGGGCGTCTCCCTTCGTCATCGCAGCGGGCGGAGCCTACGAAAAGGCGGGGACGGGCCGGTCAGGGCCTGGCCGCCGACGCTCTCGACGTCGCTCAAGGACGTGTCGCCGCCGACAGCGTACATCTCCGCCAAGGGCCGCGGAAATCGTTCCCCGAGCCCTCGTGTGCTCGCTCCTCTTGTTTACGCAAACATGCATATCACGATGTCAAGTCGACGAGGCCCAGCGCAGTGGCCGGTGCCGTTTACGCAGAAACCTCACCGGCACCATCTTGACGCTGATGGGCGGCGGACATAGGTTTGCGCAAACATAAATCCGCTTGACCGGGGGATCCCTGCGATCAGGGAAGGGCGGGACAGGTCGCTGACCGAACCGACGAAGAGGAGTCGCCATGCGGCGGCAGCAACGGATCCTTGGAAGCCGGCCCGGCGCCGGGAGCGCCGGGCGACCCAGCATGGGCCGACGCCAGTTCATCGGCGGCGCCGGCGCCGCCGCACTCGCCGCGGCGCTGGCCGGATGCACGGGTGGCGGGCAGATGAGCCGGGAAACCGGCGGCTCGAGCGGATCCCTCCAGTGGTGGGACCAGTTCCGCCCGTTGACGAAGATGTTGCAGGACGATCTTTTCGGCCCCTACATGAAGGAGCATCCCGGGGTCACGATCGAGCGGCGCCAGATGGACGTGCCCGACCTGGGGCAGGCGCTCCAGGTCGGGCGGCGCAGCAACCAGATGCCGGACGTGCACTCGCTGGCCGGCCTGGGAACCTCCGCCGCGGCTCTGGTCAGCGAGAGCTGGTTCCAGCCGATCGGCAAGCTCGCCGACTTCAAGGGGAGCCCGGTCGGCGAGTTCCTCCATGACGGCATGCACCGCTTCGACGGCGAGATCTACTCCTTCCCCATGTTCTCCGGCCGCTGGCACGAGGCGGTGCCGTGGTACAACACCGCGCTGCTCAAGCAGGCCGGGGTCGACCCCGAGGAGGAGCCGGCCACCTGGGACGACCTGCGCGACGTCGCCCGGCGCCTCACCAAGGGCACCGGCGACGGCGTGTACGGGATCGTCGTGCCGAGCAAGGAGAGCGAATACCTGCAGTTCCTGGTGAACCGGCTGGCCATGACCGCCGGCGCGCCCGGCGGCATCGACTGGACGACGGGCGCGTACGCCTTCGACGCCCAGGAGTACGCCGACGCCATCGAGTTCCTGATCGCCCTGCAGACCGACAAGGTCGTGCATCCCGCGTCCCCGTCGATGGGCGCCCGCGACGCCCGCGCCCGCTGGGCGGCCGGTCAGGCGGGCGTGTACCTGTGGGGCGCCTGGTTCATCGGCGGCCTGCGCGTGGACGAGCCGGAGGCCGTGGAGCGCGGGGTCGGGACCTGGCGCATCCCCTGCCCCGAGACGAGCAGGAACTTCGTCTACAGCCCTCCGCAGTCCGGCACCTTCTGGGTGTCGAGCCAGTCGAAGCGGGCCAAGGACGCCGCCGACCTCATGCTGCAGATGACGACCAAGGAGTTCCAGGCCAGGCTGGCCGCCGCCATGGACCAGCCGCCCGCCCTGGCCGATGTGGTGGACGAGGCGGAGGTGCACCCGGCCTACCGGCAGTGCGTGGCCAACTTCCAGGACGACGTGCGGATCGCCCCGGCGCCCGAGGTCGCCACCCCTGGCGTCTGGCAGGTGCTCGCCGAGATGCGCGACGTCCATCCGAACCTCGGCGACATCGTCCAGTCGGTGCTGACCGGATCGACCTCCGACGTGGCCGGCGAGCTGCGCCGCTACACCGACGCGATGAGCGCCGAGCGCGAGCGCGCCATCAAGGTCGTCCGCGAGGAGAAGGGCGTCGAGGTCGACACGAAGGCCTGGGTGTTCGCCAACTGGGACAGGAAGGCGGACTACGACCAGCAGGCCTACGCCGAGCGCTGACCCGAGCCCGCCCGCGAACAGGAGCACGATGACAACGACAATCCGGCGGCGCGAGCGTCCGGCCGTGGCGGCCGCGCGGGACCGCGGCGGGCGCGGACTGCTGCGCCGCCTGCGGCAGGACTGGTGGATCTACCTCTTCCTGCTCCCGACCCTCCTCGGCTACGGCGCCTACACCGTCTATCCGCTGCTGGCCTCGTGGTGGTTCGCCCTCCTCGACTGGCCGGGCTTCGCGACCGCCGGCACCTTCGTCGGCGTCGAGAACTTCGAGCGGCTCATCGGGGACGACCTCTTCTGGAACGCGTTCTGGAACTCGATCGTGTTCCTGGTGTTCGCCGTACCTCTGCGGGTGGGGCTGGCGCTGGCGCTCGCGCTCGTGCTGAACCGGAAGAAGACGCCGTTCAAGGGCTTCTTCCGCACGCTGTTCTTCCTGCCGGTCGTCACCACGGGAGCCATCGTCGGCGTCGTGTTCACCCTGCTGCTCGACGCGAGCGGCCCGGTGAGCCTGGCGCTGGTCTGGTCGGGGCTGATCGACGCGCCGGCGAACTTCGCGGCCAACGCCGGCACCTCCCTCTACGCCGGGATCACCGTGTGGGTGTGGAAGTGGCTGGGCATCACGCTGATCTACTGGCTCGCCGCGCTGCAGACGATCCCGCAGGGGGTGCACGAGGCCGCGATGATCGACGGCGCCGGCGCCTGGGCGGAGTTCCGCCACGTGACGATGCCGCTGCTCGTGCCGTTCCTCGTGATCATCACTCTGATCGACACGGTGGCCGCGTTCAACGTCTTCGACCTGATGCAGACCCTCACCGGCGGGGGCCCGTCCTTCTCATCCGAGGTGATCGAGATCTTCATCTTCCGTACGGCCTTCCAGGCCACCGTTCCCCAGCTGGGTTACGCGTCGGCGGCGGCGGTGCTGTTCGGGCTGCTGACCGTGGGCTTCGCGATCGCCCAGGCCGTCGGCATGCGCTGGGCCAGAGGAAGGACCGGCGCGTCATGACGGCGACCACGCAGGCCGGCCCGGGCTGGCGCGCCCGCCTGCTCCGCCGCCCCAGCCCGGGTCAGGTGGTGACGGTCGTCCTGCTGCTCGTGCTCGGCGGCCTGTGGGTCTACCCGTTCGCCTGGCTCGTCTCGGCGTCGCTGAAGTCCTCGCCCGAGATCTTCGGCCGCGGGCTCGCCCTGCTGCCCGAGGAGCCGGTCTGGGAGAACTACGCCCGGGCCTGGAACGAGGTGGGCTTCGCCACGTACTTCGTCAACACGCTCGTCATCACCGTGGGCACCGTGCTGCTCGTCGTCGTGCGCAGCGCGCTGGCGGGCTACGTGCTCGGACGTTACGACTTCGTCGGCAAGAAGCTGCTCATCGGGGTGTTCCTGGTCACCTTCTTCCTCCCCGAGGGCTACACGATCATCCCGATCACCCAGCTGACCGACCAGCTCGGCCTGCTCAACACGCACGCCGGCGTGATCCTCGGGCTGGGCGCGGGCGGGCAGATCGCCTCGACCCTGCTCTACGCGGGATTCTTCCGGCGGATGCCGAAGGAGCTGGAGGAGACCGCGCGCCTGGACGGCGCCGGACATTTCACGATCTTCTTCCGCGTGATGCTCCCGCTCGCCTGGCCGATCACCGCCACGGTGGTCATCCTCACGTTCCTGTTCGCCTGGAACGTCTACCTTCTGCCGCTGGTGTTCACGCTCAGCGAGCCCGGCCTGCGGACGCTGGCCGTGGGCATGACCGTCTTCGTCGGAGAACGGGGCACCGACTGGTCGGGGATGGCCGCCGCGGCGGTCATCTCGCTGATCCCGGTGATCGCCGTCTTCGTCGTGCTCCAGCGCAAGTTCGTCGACAGCATCGCGGGAGCGGTGAAGCAATGACCGGAACGGAGATCTCTGACATGCCCGTCCCCGCCCGTGAGGCGCTCGTGACGATCGACACCCGCCACCCGGAGGGCCGGATCGACGACGACGTCTACGGCCACTTCCTGGAGTCCGCCTTCTTCGGCAACATCGAGGGCGGCGTCTTCGACGAAGGGTCGCCGCTGTCCATCGACGAACCCGGCCTGCTGCAAGGCGTGCGCGCCGACGTGCTGGAGCTCTGCCGCGAGCTGGCCCCCGGCCCCATCCGCTGGCCCGGCGGCAACTTCACCTCCGCCTACCACTGGGAGGACGGCGTCGGCCCGCGCGACGCCCGGCCCCGCCGGC
Organism: Nonomuraea sp. B5E05; assembly: GCF_039880665.1. NCBI lineage: Bacteria > Bacillati > Actinomycetota > Actinomycetes > Streptosporangiales > Streptosporangiaceae > Nonomuraea > Nonomuraea sp. B5E05. Next base: position 212,381 of record NZ_JBDPMJ010000010.1, on the reverse strand, counting down.
TGGAGCTGGCCTGGGGCGGGCTGGAGTCCAACCGCTTCGGCACCGACGAGTTCCTGGCCTGGTGCGAGGCCGTGGGCGCGGAGCCGTACCTCGTGCATTCCTGCCGGGACGTCGACGAGGCGGTGCGCTGGGTCGAGTACACCAACGCCGCCCAGGAGACCGCGCTCACCGGCCGGCGCGCCCGCAACGGGCGCGCCGAGCCGTGGAAGGTGAAGTACTGGGGCGTGGGCAACGAGGTCTACGGCCCGTGGCAGATGGGCCACCGCCCGCCCGAGGAGTACGCCGCCGCGGCCCGCGAGCACGCCAAGTTCATGCGCCTGGTCGACCCGGACCTCCGCCTGATCGGCGTCGGCATCCCCTGGCAGCAGGAAGAGTGGACGCGCCCCCTGATGCGGCAGGCGGGCCACCTGCTCGACTACCTGTCCCTCCACCTGTACGGCGCCGGCACCCACCTGTGGACCGGAGACGACTACGACGACGTCGTCGCCCAGTCCCTCTACTTCGAGCGGGAGATCCAGTCCTACTCCCAGCTGGTCACGGCGCTCGCCGCGGAGGCCGGCCTGGACCGCCCGCCCGCGCTCGCCCTCGACGAGTGGAACATGCGCCACCTGGAGCCCGCGGCCTGGCCGGAGCCGCTCCCCGGAGACGACGGCGGCATCGCCCCGCGCGAGCTCTCCGACGTGGCGTCCGCTGCTCGGCCGGGCCCCGTACGGGTGAACCGGTGGAGCCCGCGCACGGTCGGCGACCTCGTCTTCTACGCCGGGGTGTTCCACGCCATCCACCGCACCGCGGGCCTGCCGGCGCCCGTGAGCATGGCCAACCCGGTGAACCTGGTCAACGCCAACGGCGTGATCGTCGCCCGTCCCGGCGGCGCGCTGCGCTCGGCCATCTACCACGTCTGGCACCTCTACCGGCACCACACGGGCCCGACCGTGCTGCCGTCGCGGGTGGACGGCCCGGCGCGGTCGGCGGCGGTCCGGCTCGGCGACAACCGCGGCCCGGACGGGCGGCTGCTCACCGCGCCCATGACCGTCCCCTACATCGACGTGTCGGCGACCCGGGCCGACGACGGCTCCGTGCGGGTCGCGGTCGTCAACCGGCACCGCGACGAGAGCGTGCGCCTGCGGATCGTCCTCGACGGCGCCGCCGGCGACACCCCCGTGAGCGCGCGGATCCGCACCCTCGGGACCGGCGACCTGCACGCGGTCAACACCCTCGGCGCGCCGGACACGGTCGCGGTGCGCGACCTCGGGCAGGTCGAGGCGAGCGACGGCACGTGGGCCGTGGGCCCGCACTCGGTGACCGTGCTCGCCTTCTGAGCCGTCCGAACGACCGGCGCCCTCTGACAGGCTGGGAGCATGCGGTTCCGGGTGCGCGAGTTCGAGCTGGCCCTGATGCACCGGATGCGCGACCTCAACGCCGGCCGGGTGGAGGACGCGCTCGCCGCCATGGGCGCGTCCAGGGCCGAGGTGCGGGCCGCGCACACCCACTGGACCCGGCTGGCCCACGCGGCCCGAGCTCCCAAGGGAGCGGCGGTGTTCCGGATGGCGCTGGGCCCGCCCCACCACGCGGGCCCGCGCGCGTTCGGCAGCCTGACCTGCGACGTGCACCGGTGGGCCCTGCCGTCGTGGCCGGGCCTGGAGTTCGAGGTGCTGACGGGGCCCGGGGGCGAGGTCTGGAACCAGTGGTTCGTCCGGCCCCGCGGCGACGTGCGGCTGGCCTTCGCCGACCTCACCCCCTGGACGTGCGTCGTCGCCGACGTGGGCACGAGTTTCCCGGGGGCCACCTCGATCGAGGGGCAGGCGCCGCACCACTGGTCGGTCGAGTTCACCCACGCGGGCACGGCGTACCGTGCCCGCTTCGTGTACGGCCTCTACCAGCGTCTCGACCGGCCGGACGGCTGAGCGCCGCAGGCGCCGCCGCCCGCCGGCCGAGGGGCGGCGCGCTAGGCCGTGACGCCGGACTCCTTGGCGGCGCGGTCGATGGCCGCCAGCTCCTCGTGGGTGAAGTCGAGGTTGTCGACGGCGGCCACGTTGGCCTCCAGCTGCTCGGGGCTGGACGCGCCCACGAGCACCGAGGTGATGCGCGGGTCGCGCAGCGCCCAGGCGAGCGCGAGCTGGGCCACCGTCTGGCCACGCGCCTCTGCCAGTTCGGACAGCGAGCGCACGAACGCCAGCACCTCCGGCGTCACCCGGTCGGCCGTGAGGAAACGCCCCTCGGCGGCGCGCGAGTCGGCGGGGATGCCGTCGAGGTAACGGTCGGTCAGCAGGCCCTGCGCCAGCGGCGAGTAGACCACGCAGCCGACGCCCTGCTCCTCGAGCACTCCCAGCAACGAGTCCTCGATGCCCCGGTTGAGCAGGGAGTAGGACGGCTGGTGCACCAGGAGCGGGGTGCCGAGCTGGCGCAGCAGGCGGGCGGCCTGGGCGGTGCGCTCGGGGGAGAAGTTGGAGACGCCGACGTAGAGGACGCGCCCGCTGCGGACCATGTGGTCGAGCGTGGCCACCTGCTCTTCGAGCGGGGTGTCGGGGTCGTCGCGGTGCAGGTAGTAGATGTCGACGAAGTCGAGGCCGAGCCGCTCCAGCGACCTGTCGAGGGTGGCGAGCAGGTGCTTGCGGGAGTTGCCCTTGCCGTACGGGCCGTCCCACATGGGGTTGCTGCCCTTGGTCGTGACCACGACCTCGTCGCGCATCGACCGGGGGAAGATCCGGCCGAACGTGGACTCGGCGGCCCCCAGCGGAGGGCCGTACCGGTCGGCGATGTCGAAGTGGGTGATGCCGAGGTCGAGCGCCTTGTGCAGGATCGAGCGCTGGCTGTCGAGCGGCCTGCCTCCGCCGAAGTTGTGCCACAGGCCTAGTGACACGGCGGGGAGCAGGAGACCGCTGCGGCCGCACCTTCTGTACGGCTGGCGTTCGTAGTCCAAGGGTGTCCTTCCGGGGTGACGCGGAGCAATGAAACGTTTTACGTAGCCAAGTTAAGCACTTCTTCCCCCTCGTCCGCCGCCACCCGGGCCGCGCCCGAGCGTGGCGTAAGCCGGCGCGGTATGTTCTTTACTGTCCTGTACAGAATCCGGTAGCCTCCCCTCCATGGGCAGGCCACGCGAGTTCAGTGATGCGGTCGCCGTCGACGCCGCGATGGAGCTGTTCTGGGAGAAGGGGTACGAAGCGACCACCACCCAGGACCTGTGCTCCCGCACGGGGCTCGGCCGCGGCAGCCTCTACAACGCCTTCGGCAGCAAGCACCGGCTCTACGAGGCGGCGATCCGCCGCTACGCCGACACCAGGGGCGAGGCCCAGCTCGCCATGCTGGCCGAGCCCGGCTCCGTGCGCGACCGGCTGAGAGACCTGATGCTCGGCGTCATCGACGCCGACATGGCCGACCCCGGCCGGCGCGGCTGCCTGGCGCTCAACGCCGCCACCGAGTCGAGCGGGCGCACCGAGGCCGTCGCCGGGCTCGTGCGCCGCCAGTTCACCGATCTGGAGCAGGCGATCCTCCGGCTGGTGGAGGTCGGGCAGAGCACGGGGGAGCTGGCGTCCGACCGGCCGCCGCTCCAGGTGGCACGCGCGTTCCAGAGTGCCTACTACGGCCTGCGCGTGCTCGCCAAGGTCACCGGTGACCGGCGGGCGCTGCTCGACGTCGTCGAGGGGGCCGTCGCCGCCCTGTGAACCCCGCGGGATCCGCCGCGGGGTTCGTGCTGCCGTCATTTTGTACAGATCAGTAAAGAATAGGAGTCTTCGTGATCAGGACCAACGCCGGCGTGCCCGCGCTGATGCTCTGCGTCTTCGGCATCACGACCGGCGAGTTCGTCATCGCCGGGATCCTGCCCGACCTCGCCGAGGACCTGACCGTGTCGATCCCGGCCGCCGGGCTGCTCGTGACGGCGTACGCGATCGGGATGATCGTCGGCGGCCCGGCGCTGACGGCGCTCAGCGCCCGCTTCCCGCGCAAGCCGCTCATCCTGGCCCTGCTCGCGATCGCCATCGCGGGAAACCTGGCCTCCGCGCTCGCGCCCGCCTATCCCGTGCTCTTCGCCGCGCGGGTCGTGACCGCGCTGGTGACGTCCACGTTCTTCGCCAACGCGATCGTCATCGCCGCCTCCACCGCCCCGCCGGACAGGCAGGCGTCCACCGTGTCCACGCTCGTCTTCGGGATGAACCTGTCGATGATCCTCGGCGCGCCCATCGGCACCCTCATCGGCGAGGCGCACGGCTGGCGGGCCACGTTCCTGGCCATCGCCGCGTGTTGCGCGGCCGGGTGGCTGCTGGTGGCGCGGCTGGTGCCGGATGTCCGCGACGCCGCGCCGGCCACCTCCGCGGTGGCCGAGCTGCGCGTGTTCCGCGGGCGCGACGTGCTCCTCGCCATCGCCGTCACCGCCGTGGGCAACGCCGGGCTGCTCATGATCTTCACCTTCTTCGCGCCCCTCGTCACCACCGTCACCGGGTTCGCCGCCGGCGCGGTCGCCGTCCTGCTGCTGGTGTACGGCGTGGGCGCGGCGGCCGGCAACATAGTCGGAGGCCGCCTGTCCGACATGTCGCCGATGCGGGCGCAGATCGGGCTGCTGGCCCTGCTCGCCGGGGCGCTCGTGCTCATGTGGGCTGGCAGCGGCAGCACGGCCGTCACGGCGGTGATGGTGTTCGTGGTCGGCGCGCTCGGCTTCTCCGTCATCCCCGGGATGCAGGCGCGGGTGCTGGCCACCGCCGCAGCCGCGCCCACGCTGGCCATGGCGGTGAACGCCTCCGCCTACCAGCTCGCGGCGGCCTTCGCCGCCTGGCTCGGCGGCCGGGTCATCGACGCCGGGCTCGGGCTGCGCTCGCTCTACCTCGTGGCGGCGGCCGTCACGGTCGCGGGCATCGCGGTGAGCGGTTACGCCTGGCTCCGCGACCGCGGGCGGGTCGTACGCGCCGGTTGACCGGCTCTCGCGACGAGCCGGAGATACTGCTTGCCCTTGACCTCGGCCAGCCGCAGCTCGCCCGGCTTGACGAACCCCTCGTAGCCGGTCTGGAGCTCGTTGATCCACTTGCCGGCCTGGGCCTGCGTCATGCCGCCTGTGAAGATGCCGTCGGAGATGTAGCGATAGGCGCCCTTCAGCCGGCAGAGAGAGTCATCCGTGTCGGGGCCGTCCCACCGCTTGAGCTTGTAGCTGTAGCCGTATCCCGCGCCGTCGCGGCAGACCGTGATCGGGTCCTCCGCCTCGGCCGACCCCCACGCCATGCGGAACTTCTTGGCCCGGTTGCCGGCGCGGTGGGGTGGCGGCCCGGCGTGCCGAAATCGATCCCGGGGTCCTCCCGGCCACTGCGCCATCTGGTCTTCCCGTCACGTCGTCACTACTGGCCGAGAACGCTAGCAACACCCCCTGACGCTTCGAAAATGCTGGAAGTCTCACCGACGGCTTTACCTGATCTTTCGGTGCCCGCTGGTTGAGTGACCATCGCGACGTTGATCGACCCCCTTGGAGGATCCATGAAGGCGAAGCTCGCGCTGGCCGCCCTGACCGCGCTCGCGTCCTTGACCGCTCCCGCAGCGCCCGCGTCCGCCGCCCACGCCGACCCCGCGCCCGGCGGGCCGCAGCGGCCCCACGAGGCGGACGTCGAGGGTCCCCGCAACATCGACTCCCTGGCGGTGACGGCGACCGCCGGTCCAGGCCGCGGCGTGACGCTCGCCTGGGACCGGCGCAGCCGTGCCGGCACCGGGCAGGTGCCGGCGGGCGCCAGACGGTTCGTGTTCCTGTTCGACCGGTCGGTGCGCTTCAACCCGGACGCCTTCCCCACCTGCGACCGCGCCCTGATCGAGGAGAAGGGCGCGACCGCCTGCCCGGACGGCTCCCAGGTGGGCACCGGGCTGGCCGAGTACGCTACCGGCGAGCCGCGCGAGGTGCTCGCCTTCAACACCCGGATCGGCCGCTCGCCCGGCGTGCTGGTCGTGCTGCCCTCCACCGGCGTGGTGCTGGAGCAGACCCTGGAACGGGTGTCGCGCCCGTACCGGAAGGACTACCGGTGGGCGCTGGACGAGATCCTGCCGCCGAACGACACCCCGCCCCAGGATCGCGCCGGCACCACCAGGTTCCGGTTGTCGTTCGGCGCCACTCGCGAGCATCACGGCCGCACCGTCAGCTTCGTGGAGACCACGGCCAAGCCGGGGTCGTCGCTGACCTTCGGGTTGTGGAGCGAGTTCGTCACCGGCCAGGTGCTGGTGCCGGTCGCGAAGGCGCGGCTCGGCCGCTGAGCGGCGGGCTCACGTCCAGGTCGCGAAGGCGCGGCTCGGCCGGTGGGTGGCGGGCTCACGTCCAGGTCGCGTCGATCGCCGAGGCCGGGGAGCCGTTCGTACGGGTGTGAGCTCACCCGATGCCGTCACCGTGGTCGAGCAGGCGGCGCTGCTCCTCCTCGACCACCTGCCGGGCCAGCGCCTGCTCCGAGATGTCCACCGCGTCGGCCGCCGACTCGGCCAGGTCGCTGCGCCGGGCGTAGGCGTCGAAGAGCCGCGACTTGCGGTGCAGGATGTCCAGCATGCGCTGGTCGACCGAGTCGACCGTGAGCAGCCGGTGCACCTGCACCTTGCGGACCTGCCCCATCCGGTGGGCGCGGCCGATCGCCTGGGTCTCCATGCTCGGCTTGACCTGCGGCTCGCACAGGATCACGACGGAGGCCGCCTGCAGGTTGAGCCCCACCCCGCCCGCCTGCACCTGGCTGAGCAGCACCGCGTGGCCCTTGGCCGCGGAGAACTCGTCGACCACCTGCTGCCGGCGCGCGGCGCCGACGTCGCCCGACAGCGGCCCGTGCGCGCGGCCGTTCAGCTCCGCCCGCACGCAGGCGAGCACCGCGCGGAAGTAGGAGAACACGACCACCTTGAGCCCGTTGGCCTCGGCGTCCTCGACGAGTTCGAGCAGGCGCTTCAGCTTGGCCGAGGTGGAGGGCTCGGCGTAGGCGGCGCGGCGCATGGCCATGAAGTTGCCGTCGGACACGGCCTGCCGGTAGGCCGCGAAGTCGGCGCCGCTGAACTCCACCCACTCGTCCGCCTCGACCCGGTCGGGCAGCTCGGCCAGTACGTCCTGCTGGTTGCGTCTCAGGTAGACGGGCGCGACCGCCTTCCTGAAGGCCTGCGCGCCCGCCACCATGTCGCTGTTGCGCAGGCCGGCGGCCAGCTCGGGCCGCAGGTAGGAGACCAGCACGCGGAACTCCTCCACGCGGTTCTCCATCGGCGTGCCGGTCAGGAAGAGCACCCGGTCGACGCGCCGGCACCACGAGGCGACCGTCTGGGACCGCTTGGCCTGCGGGTTCTTCACGTAGTGGGCCTCGTCCACGACGAGCAGGCCGGGCACGGCCTCCGTGCCGAGCCGGTGGAGGCTGTCGAGGGTGGTCACGGCGACGCCGCCCTGCCGCTCCCACTCCTGCCGGGCCGCGAGCCGGTCGGGCCCGTGCAGCGGGTGGGCGCGCAGGGTGCTGCGCGACTCGATCTCCCGCACCCAGTTGATCAGCACGCTCGTCGGGCACGCCACCAGGAAATGTGTCGCCCCTTTCGCCCTGAGGTGCGCCATCACGGCGATGGCCTCGATCGACTTGCCCAGGCCCATCTCGTCGCCGATGATCACGCGTTCCTGGGCGAGGGCGAAACGGGCGCCGAACGCCTGGTAACCACGGAGCGACACCCGGCGGTAGGTGTCGTCGAGCGGCTGCCCGCCGACCTTGGCCGCCAGGTCGCCGGGCAGCGAGGTCTCGCCCGTCGGCAGGGGCGCCCCGGCGAGGTCGGTCAGCAGCCCGAAGTATTCGGGGGAGCGGGACTCGAAGTCCGCCCAGGCCTCCAGCTCGGACGCGGGCGGGCGCAGCAGATCGGTGGTGACCTGGGCGAGCAGCAACGGCGTCTCCGCCGAGGCGTCGAGCAGGCCGGAGATCTCGGCCAGCGCGTCGCGCGCCCGCTGCCGCCGCTTGGGCAGCGTGAACCACATGCGCAGGCGGCTGCGCGCCGGCCTGGCCGCGGACAGCAGCGGCCCCAGCCGCCCGTCCAGGTCGCGGGCGGCCGCGACCGCCCGGGGCAGGTCGGGGCCCACCCGCACCAGGCGGTGCAGGGCGATCACGAGGTCGGTGACCGGCTGGTCGTGGTGCTCGACGTCGATGCGGACGCTCGCGGCGTCGGCCGCCGCCCGCTCGATCTGCCGGGCGGCCGCGTGGATGTGGCCCGCCGTCCGCGCGCCGATCCCCGGAAGCAGCTGCAGCTGGTACGCCGAGGCGTCCAGCACCTGCCGCACGGTGGTGTATCCGGCCTTCTCCAGGGTGGCGACGCGCAGCCGGCCGTCGGTGACGTCTTTCAGCCGGGAGATCGGGACCGACTCCAGCTGCGCCCTGGCCGCGTCGAGGCGCACCTTGCCGAGGGCGGCGGCGGCCTGCCGGTGCACGACGGCGTGCTCGCCCAGCAGCGCGCGTGCGGCGGCGAGGAGACGGTCCGCTTCACGGAGTTCCACCGAACCTAGGATGCCGTCGCCGAGGTTGCGACCGTGTAACGGCCCGCCCAGGACACCAGGAAGGCGCAGGTCACGGCTCGGGATGCCCGGAGGGCGAAGGTCACGGCACGGGGCGGGCCGCGGCGCGGGGCGCGGCCCGAATCAGGGCTTGCAGGAACGCTGAGAAACACTGATACAAGTCCAAGCAGTACCAACCCTCATGGCAGCTCCGCGAAGCGTTCGACCTGTTCGGTACGGCCGGAGACGAGGACCACGTCCCCGTAGGACAGCTCGGTCTCGGCGGTGGCGTAGGTGAACTCCTCGCCCGAGGGCTTGACGGCCACGATGGTGACCCCGTATTTGCGCCGCAGGTTGGACTGGCCGAGCGGGATGCCGACATATTCCTTGGGCGGCGTGGTCTTGGCCAGCGCGAAGTCGTCGTCCACCTGCATGTAGTCGAGCATCCGGCCGCTGACCAGGTGGGCGACCCGCTCGCCCATGTCGTGCTCGGGGAAGACGACGTGGTGGGCGCCGATGCGGCTGAGGATACGGCCGTGCTGGGTGCTGATGGCCTTGGCCCAGATGTCGTTGATCTCCAGTTCGACCAGCAGCGACGTGGTCAGGATGCTGGCCTCGATGTCGCTGCCCACGGCCACCACCGCCTGGTAGAAGTCGGACACGCCGAGCTGGCGCAGCGCTTCGATGTCGGTGGCGTCGGCGGTCGCGATCTGGGTGATCCGCCCGGCCAGGCTCTGTGTGATCTTGGGCCGGCTGTCGATGGCCAGCACCTCGGTGCCGCGCCGGGTGAGCTCCAGCGCCAGGGACGTACCGAATCGCCCCAGCCCGATGACGACGACGGGGTCGCCTTTGTACTCAGCCAACGATGACTCGCTCCTCGGGTAGCTCGTAGTGGCGGGCGCGCCTGTTGAGTGCCAGGGCGGAGCCCAGGGTGAGAGGGCCGATCCGGCCGATGAACATCAGCACCGTCAGCAGCAGGTGCCCGGCCGTGCCGACGTCCGGGGTGATGCCGGTGGACAGGCCCGCCGTGCCGAACGCCGAGATCACCTCGAACAGCACCTGGTCCAGCCGGTGGGGGGTGAGCGCGAGCAGCGCGTACGTCGACATGGTCACGAGCGCGACGCCCATCACGGTGATCGTGACCACCTGGCGCTGCGTGGTCTCGGGAAGCCGCCGGTGACCGATGTTCACCTTGTTCTCCCCGCGTAGCTCGGTCCAGACGATGAACGCGAGCATCCCGATCGTGGTCACCTTGATGCCGCCCGCGGTGCCGGCGCTGCCGCCGCCGATGAACATCAGCAGGTCGGTGGCCAGCCAGCTCGATGGGTACATCTGCCCGATGTCGACGACGTTGAACCCGGCCGAGCGCGGCATCACCGACGTGAAGAAGGCGGCCAGCAGCTTGCCGCCGTCGTCGAGCGGGCCGAACGTCCGGGGGTTGCGCCATTCGGTGGCCAGGAAGACGAGCGTGCCGAACAGCAGCAACGTCACGGTCACCGCGACGGTGATCCTGGTCAGCACCGTCCATCTGCTCGGATGCCGCCATGACCGGGCCAGCTCGAACACCACGGGGAAGCCCAGCCCGCCGACGATGGCCGCGGTCGCGATGGTCAGGCAGATCCACGGGTCGGCGACGAACCGGGTGAAGTTGTCCGGCCAGAGCACGAACCCGGAGCTGTTGAAGGCCGAGATCGCGTGGAAGGCGCCCAGGTAGGCGGCGCGGCCTAAGGACTCGCCGTAGCCGATGACGAAGCGGCCGGTGAGCAGGACGGCGGCGACGGCCTCGCAGGCCAGGCTGAAGAGGAAGATCTTGCGCACCAGCTTGCGCACGTCGCTCATGCTCAGCGTCTTGGTCTCCGTCTGGGCGGCGATCCGCGCCCGCAGCCCCAGCCGGCCCGAGAGAAGCAGGGTGAACAGGGTGGCCAGCGTCATGATCCCGAGGCCGCCCGCCTGGGACAGCCCGGCGATCAGCACTTCGCCGAACGCCGACCAGTGTGACGCGGTGTCGACGACGGCCAGCCCGGTGACGCAGACGGCCGAGGCGGCGGTGAACAGCGCGACCACGGTGTCCGTGGCCTCGCCTTCTTCGGTGGCGATCGGCAGCGAGAGCAGGGCGGCGCCGACGGTCACGGCCAGGCCGAACGCGGCGACCACGAGCTGGGCGGGATGCCGGAATCTAGCTGGAAAGGGCGGTGTCGCGCCCATCATCGATCGCCGCCCCGCATGTCACGCATCGTGCACGCCCCTAGGGAACCCTCAGCAGGCAGTCGAAGCCGAGCGACTCCCCTGCTCACAGCGCACTACGGTAACAGCCTTCCAGGGCGCCGGCGCACCAGAGTCGTCCGCCCGTGAACACGCCCCGCGTCACTTGAGTGGATCATGGCCCCAGTTCATCAGCGAGTAACGCCACCTGGACGCCGTGACGTCGCCGGAAGGACGCTGCGCGAGGTGGCGGTGGACGTAGCCGACGACCTTGTTCATGTGGTCGTAGTCGTCGTCCGTCCAGTCGCCCTTCTTCTTCCGGAGGAGGTCGACGATCTTCCTGCCGGACTGGTGGCCGACCGACTCGCCGCCGCCGTCCTTCTGCCCGACCGCCCGGGACTCGTCGGTGGCCAGCCAGCGTTCGAGCTCGCCGGCGGTCATGTTCACGGACTTGCCGAACTCGGCCGCGACCTCCTGGCGGTCCTCGCTCACGAGCCTTCCTTGCGCAGCGCCGACGGCTTGTGCACGGCCTTCTTGCCGCTCTTCTCGCTGCGCACCACGTACTGGGGCTCCTCGGGAGAGGCCGCGACCGTGCGGCCGGCCTCCTTCTGCCTCTTGGTGAGCTTCTTCTCCACCTTGCCCTTGGCGGTGGAGCCGTGGCTGCGCCAGGTGACCTCGTCACCCTCGGCCGGTTCCTTCTTCTTTCCCATGCGCTCCGGCTACCCGGCGCCCGCGCGGGTAGCCCCGGCGCACCCGTTCTTTACCCGGACGCAGGTTCGCCGCCGGGCCGCGATCACACCGTCGCGCCCTGATCATGACGCCGCGCCGATCAGCCTGAGGGGAAGCGGAGGTAGCCGGGCGGCACGTGGTCGGCCAGCCAGACCCCGTTGGCGCTGCGCAGGAACACGTGCCCGTCCCTGTGCATCGCCCCGGCCGCCACCACGAGCACCACGGGAACGCCCCTGCGGCCGCCCACCCGCGTGGCCGTCTCCCGATCGGGCGACAGGTGCACGTGGTGCCGGCTCATCGGCCGCAGCCCCTCCTCCTTGATCGCCGCCACGAACCGCCTCACGGTGCCGTGATAGAGCGTCTCGGGAGGCGCGACGGCGGGCAGATCGAGGTCGACCGGCACCGAGTGCCCCTGGTTGGCCCGGATGCGGCCGTCCGCGATCGTGTAGCGTCGCTTGTCGTTGGACGCGACGACCTGACCCAACTCCGCCTCCGTGAACGGGAACCCGTGCTCGGCGGCGGCCCGCAGCAGCCCGTCGACCGGCGTCCATCCCTGGGCGTCGAGCGTCAGCCCGATGCGCTGCGGGTCGTGCCGCAGGTGCCGGGCCAGGTATTTCGAGATCCGTGTCAGGCGACGCTCGTCCACCACACCATGGTCCCGCGCCCGTCAACCGCATGTTCCCCGGCCACGGCGGGCGACGTCAGCTCTCGAGGCTGAGGGCCAGGCGCCGGGCCAGGCCGGTGTTCCTGCGCCGGCCCACCCGGTGCACCGCCAGCTCCAGCGCCTCGCGCTGACCCACGAGCACGACCCACGCCTTGGCCCTGGTGACCAGCGTGTAGAGCAGCTTGCGCCGCAACATGACGCCTCCGGCCTCGGCCACGATCGGCGCGACCACGAACGGGTATTCGCTGCCCTGCGAGCGGTGCACGCTGATGGCGTAGGCATGGGTCAGATCGTCGAGCTCGTCGAACCCGTAGCGCACGCTCTCGCCGTCGTCGGTGCGGATCTCGATCATCCGCTCCTCCGGGATCACCGCGGTGACGGTCGCGGTCTCGCCGTTAAAGACCCCTTTGTCGTAGTTGTTGCGGATCGGCATGACTCGGTCGCCCACCCGGAACACCGTCGCCCCCGACCAGTGCTCGGCCTTGCCGTCGGCGGCGGGGTTGCGATGGTCCTGGATCAGCCGCCCGAGCGCGACGGCGCCCGTCTCGCCCCGGCGCATCGGGCACAACACCTGGACCTGGTCGGGCTCGACCTGCTGCTTGCGCGGGATCGCCACCATCGCCAGGTGGGCGACCCGCCGGGCGACCTGCTCGGGATCGTCGAGCTCCTCGAACCAGAACCCGCCCCCCACCGCAGGCGACCGGCCGGCGCGGATGCGGTGGGCGGCGTCGATGATGCCGCTGCCGCCCGCCTGCCGGAAGACGTGGGTGAGCTGGACCCGCGGGATCTCCGTGACGCGCAGCAGGTCGGCCAGCACGTCGCCGGGACCGATGCTCGGGAGCTGGTCACTGTCGCCGATCAGCAGCAGGTGGCTGCCGGACGGCACGGCCGCGGTCAGCCGGGTCGCCAGGTGCAGGTCGAGCATGGACGCCTCGTCGACCACGATGAGGTCGGCCTGGGCCGGCCGCTCGTCGAACAGCGTCTCGGGATCGGGATCGGGCTGCTGGGCCAGCATCCGGTGCACGGTCATGGCCGGCAGCCCGGTGAGCTCGGACAACCGCTTGGCCGCCTTGCCCGTGGGCGCGGTGAGCGTCACCGTGCCGCCCGCCGCCCTGACGGTGGTCGCGATGGCCTTCACCGTGTGGCTCTTGCCGCACCCCGGGCCGCCGGTGAGGAGGGAGAGCGTGCTCGTCAGCGCCATGTTGACGGCGGCGCGCTGGTCGTCGTGGAGCTCAGGGTCCTCGCGGAAGGGGCGCAGCGGCAGCGTGGAGCGGGCCCGCGCCAGCCGGGTGAGCTGCTCGGTCAGCGCCACCTCGCGGGCGTGGACGTGCTTGGCGTAGGCGACCGCCTGCCCGGGCCGGTCGGGGGCGGCCTCCACGACCAGCCGGCGCTCGCCCACGAGCGCGTCGACCATCGGCCGCGCCAGCTCCTCATCCTGCTCGATCAGCTCCGCCGTCTCTCTGACCAGGGCCGCGACGGGCACGAAACAGTGGCCGTCGCGGTTGCCCGCCGCCTCGACGCGGTCGAGCAGGGCCGCCTTGACCCGCTGCGGGCTGCGCTCGGGCACCCCCGACTGCAGAGCGATCTTGTCGGCGACGCGGAAGGCGATGCCCCTGACCCGCCCGATGAGTGCGTACGGGTCGGTGGCCAGGACCTCGTCGGCGTCGGGCCCGAACACCTGGTAGATCTTCGCGGCCAGCAGCGGGCTGACCCCCAGGCCCTGCAACGTCACCATGAGCGCGGCGATCGCCTTCTGCTCCTGCCACGCCTGGACGATCTGCCCCTGCCGCTGCGGCCCGATGTTGACCACCTCGGTGAGCCGCTCCGGCTCGGCGTCGATCACCTTGAGCGTGGCCTCGCCGAAGTGGTCGACGATCGCGTACGCCAGCCGCGGCCCGATGCCCCTGATCAGCCCTGACCCGAGGTAGATGCGGATGGCGCGGACCGACGAGGGCGTCACCCGCTCGCACGCGCTGACCGCGAACCGCCTGCCGTGGCGTGGATGCCTGCTCCAGTCGCCGAACAGCCGCAGCGTCTCGCCCGGCTGCACCCCGCCCAGCGCCCGCCCGGTGGCCACGAAGCCGGGCACGCCGTCGGCGCTCATGCGCGCCACGGTGTACGCGTCCTCGCGGACGTAGACGAGCTGCTCGACCGACGCCTCCACAGCAGGGATCCAATCACCCGCCACCGACAGTCGTCCAAACGCCGGGCGCCGCGGTCGGCGGGCCCGCCGGCGCTCCGTCAGGAATCCGTGTCCGCGAGGACGTCCAGGCACTCGCGGGCGAGCTGCAGCTCCTCGCGTGCCTGGACCACCAGGACGGGTACGGCGGCGCCGGGCGCGCTGACCGGCCCGTCGTCGTGGCGGTTGCCGCGTACGGGAGGCAGCACGCCGAGCAGGCCGAGACGGCCGCAGACGGCTTCACGCACCTCGGGCTGATCCCAGCCGATCTCCCCGGTGAGAACGAGCGCGTCGATCCGCCGGAGCGAGGTGGCCGCGGCGGCGATCTCCCTGCTCACCCGGTGGCCGAACACGCGCAGCGCCAGCGCGGCCGCGCCGTCACCGTCACGCTCGGCCTTGACCAGATCGCGCGTGTCACCGGACAGGCCGTCGGACAGGCCGAGCAGCCCCGACCGGCGTTCCAGCCCTTCTTCTAGCTCCGCCACCGACAGGTGGCCCTCCGACAGCAGCCACACCAGCATCCCCGGGTCCACGCTGCCCGAGCGCTTGCTCATGGGCAGTCCGTCGAGCGGAGTGAACCCCATCGAGGTGTCGAGGCTGCGCCCGCCCGACACCGCGCACACGGAGCAGCCGCCGCCCAGGTGCGCCAGCACCAGGTCCAGCTCCGCGAGCGGCCTGCCGAGCAGGTCGGCCACCCGGCCCGCGGCCCAGGCGTACGACAGGCCGTGGAAGCCGTACCGGCGCAGGCCGTGCCGCCTGCGCCATTCGGACGGCAGCGGATAGACCGCCGCCGCGTCCGGCAGGCCGGCGTGGAAGGCGGTGTCGGGGCAGAGCACGTGCGGCACGGAGGGCAGCTGCTCGCGGGCCGCGTCCAGCAGGGCCAGCGCGGGCGGCAGGTGCAGCGGCGCCAGGCCCATGACGCCGCGCAACGCGGCGGCCGTCTCGTCGTCGGCGACCGCCGGGGCGCGGACGACGTCGCCGCCGTGCACCAGCCGGTGCGCCACGGCCCGGATGTCGCGGTCGAAGTGGCCGCCGAGGAACGCCGACAGCTCCTCCCACGCGGTGTCCGGGTCGGCGGCACGCTCGGCGCGCGCGCTGTCGAGCACGCTGCCGCCCTGGACGAGATCGAGGCGCAGGCTCGACGAGCCGGCGTTCACGGTCAGGATCGCCGCGGAGTCCGTCGTCTGTTCGTCCATGGCCCGCCCCATGACCGCCGCGCTACCCGGCAGGGCTCCCGCAAAACTGGGCAAATCAAGGCTCCGTCTGGATTTGGCGTGCTCAGGATTGTTGCGCGAGGGCGTCGGGTAGTCGTGCGCCATGGACATCACCCTGAAGGTGAACGGCACACCGCGCGCGGCCGACGTCGACCCGCGGATGTCGCTGCTCGATCTGCTGCGCGAGAGGCTGGGGCTGATCGGCGCCAAGAAGGGCTGTGACCACGGGCAGTGCGGCGCGTGCACGGTCCTCATCGACGGGCGGCGGGCCAACGCGTGCCTCGCGCTGGCGGTCGCCGTGGACGGTTCCGAGGTCACCACCGTCGAAGGACTGGCCGAGGGGGACGACCTGCACCCGCTGCAGGCGGCCTTCATCGAACACGACGCGTTCCAGTGCGGCTACTGCACGCCGGGTCAGCTCTGCTCGGCCGTGGCCATGCTGGGCGAGCCGGGGCCGAGCGCCGTCACCGGCGATGTCGCGCTCGATCCCGAGCTGACGCCCGAGGAGATCAGGGAACGGATGAGCGGCAACCTGTGCAGGTGCGGCGCCTACGTCAACATCGTCAAGGCGATCGCCGAGGCCGCCCCGTGAAGCGCTTCGAGTACGCCCGCGCCGGCAGCCCGTCCGACGCCGTGCGCCGGTTCCGGCCCGGCACCATGTACCTGGGCGGCGGCACCAACCTGGTCGACCTCATGCGGCTCGGCGTGGCCGAGCCCGACCTGCTGGTGGACGTCAGTCGGCTGCCTCTCGACGTGATCGAGCCGGTCGGCGACCGGCTCCGCGTGGGCGCGGCCGTGCGCAACACCGATCTCGCCGCCGACCCGCTCGTGCGCACCCGCTACCCGATGCTCGCGCGGGCGGTGCTGGCCGGGGCGTCCGGGCAGGTGCGCAACATGGCGACCGTGGCCGGCAACCTGCTGCAACGCACCCGCTGCGCCTACTTCCAGGACGTGAGCAGGCCGTGCAACAAGCGCCGGCCGGGCTCCGGCTGCCCGGCCATCGAAGGCGACCACGGCAACCTGGCCGTGCTCGGCGCCTCCGGCGCGTGCGTGGCCACCCACCCGTCGGACATGGCGGTCGCGCTGGCCGCGCTGGACGCCGAGGTGCACGTCACCGGCCCGGGAGGCGACCGGATCATCCCGATGCCCGGGCTGCACCGCCTGCCGGGCGACGAGCCGGAACGTGACACGGTGCTGGAACCCGGCGACCTGATCACGGCCGTGGAGCTGCCCGCGCCGCCGCCCGGGGTCTCCGCCTACCGGAAGGTGCGCGAGCGGGCGTCGTTCGCGTTCGCGCTCGTGTCCATCGCCGCCTCGCTCGACGTCGGCTCCGACGGTGTCGTGAGCGACTGCCGCATCGCGCTCGGCAGCGTGGCCCACGTCCCGTGGCGGGCCGCGCGCGCCGAGCGGCTGCTGATCGGCGGGCCCGCCACCGGCGCGGCGTTCCTGGAGGCCGCGGAGGCCGAGCTGGAGCAGGCCCGCCCGCTGCCGCGTAACGCCTACAAGCTGCCGCTGGCCAGAAATCTGATCGTCGCGACCCTCGAGGAGCTGGCACCGTGAACCGCGTCGAGGGCCGCGTCAAGGTCACCGGGCTGGCCACGTACGCGGCCGAATACCCGGTCGAAGCCGTCGCCTACGCCTACCCCGTGCAGTCGCTGGTCGCCAAGGGCCGCATCGTCCGCGTCCACGACGCCGAGGCCCGCGAGATGCCCGGCGTGCTGGCCGTGCTGTCCTGCGAGGACCCGCCCCGGCTGGCCGAGGACGCCGAGGCCGAGCTGGCGCTCTTCCAGAGCCGCGACGTCGCCTACCGCGGCCAGATCGTCGCGGCCGTCGTCGCCGGCACCTACGAGAACGCGCGCGCCGCCGCCGCGGCCGTGCGCGTCGAGTACGACCCGGACGACCACGACGTCGCCCTGCGCACCGGCCATCCCGGCTTCTACCGGCCGGACGTCGTCAACCCCAACTACCCGTCCGACACCGTGAAAGGCGACGTCGAGGCGGGTCTCGCCGGCGCCGCCGCGAGCGTCGACGTGACGTACTCGACCCCTGTCCTGCACAACAACCCGATGGAGCCGCACGCCGCCCTGGCCGTGTGGGACCCCGAGGGCAGGCTGCTGGTCTACGACAGCACGCAGGGCGCGTCTCCCGACCGCGACACCATCGCGCAGACGTTCGGCCTGCCCGGGGAGGACGTGCGCGTGGTGTCCAGGCACGTCGGCGGCGGTTTCGGGTCGAAGGGCTCCACCAGGCCGCACGCCGTGCTCGCGGCCCTGGCGGCCAGGGCCGCGGGCCGCCCGGTCAAGATCGCGCTGACCCGGCAGCAGATGTTCGACGTCACCGGCTACCGCACGCCGACGATCCAGCGGCTGCGGCTCGGCGCGGACGCCGGCGGCCGGCTCACGGCGGTGGAACACGTGGCGTACGAGCAGAGCTCGACGTTGGTGGAGTTCGCCGAGCAGACCGCGACCCCGGCCCGCGTCATGTACGCCACGCCCGCGCTGCGCACCGCGCACCGGCTGGTCCGGCTCGACGTGGCCACCCCGTCGTGGATGCGCGCGCCGGGGGAGTGCCCCGGCATGTACGCGCTCGAGTCCGCCATGGACGAGCTCGCCTGCGCCCTCGGCATGGACCCCGTCGAGCTGCGCGTCGTCAACGACGCCGACGCCGAACCGGAGGGCGGGCTGCCGTTCAGCTCCCGCAACCTCGTCATGTGCCTGCGCGAGGGCGCCCGCCGCTTCGGCTGGCGGCACCGCGACCCGGAGCCCGGTGTCAGGCGCGAGGGGGAGTGGCTGGTCGGCACCGGCGTGGCCGCCTCCACCTATCCGTCCAGGCGCCGCCCGGCCAGCGCGTTCGTCTTCGTGCGCGACGGTGACTACGTCGTCCAGGTGGCCGCCGCCGACATCGGCACCGGCGCCCGTACCGCCTTGGCCCGGATCGCCGCGGACACGCTCGGCGTCCCACCCGATCAGGTGCACGTCGAGCTCGGCGACAGCGACCTGCCGGAGGCGCCCGTCGCCGGCGGCTCCATGGGCACGGCCTCGTGGGGGTCGGCCGTCGTACGGGCCTGCGAGGAGCTGCGGAACGGCGACGGCAAGGAGGGCCGCGCCGACACCACCGGCGAGGTCGGGAACGACGCGCAGCTGGCCAGGCACGCCTTCGGCGCGCAGTTCGCCGAGGTCCGGGTCAGCTCCGTGACCGGCGAGATCCGCGTGCCGCGCCTGCTCGGCGTCTTCGCCGCCGGGCGCATCGTGGAGCCCGAACTGGCCAGGTCGCAGTTCATCGGCGGGATGACGATGGGCCTCGGGATGGCGCTGATGGAGGAGACGCTCACGGACGAGGAGTTCGGCGGGTTCCTGCGCAGGGACCTGGCGCAGTATCACGTGCCCGCCTGCGCCGACGTGCCGGACGTCGAGGCGGTCTGGCTGGACGAGCAGGACGGCGAGCTCAACCCGATGGGCAGCAAGGGCATCGGCGAGATCGGCATCGTCGGCACGGCCGCGGCCATCGGCAACGCCGTGCACCACGCGACCGGCCATCGTGTGCGCGACCTGCCTATTACGCCGGTAAGAATCCTGTCAAGGTTTTAGCCGCCGCACCGGAGGAAGGAGAGGGGCCGCTCCAACGGCTACGGCCTGGCCGGCGCGCTCGCCCTGGCCGTGTCGATCAGTCGACGGATGAGTCGCCGGGCGGCGCCGAGCCGTCGCCGGGCGGCGCCGACGACTCCCTCGCGTAGGACGCCCTCGCCACCATGTAGGCCGCGACCGCCACCGTGATCACCTGGGAGATCCCGGCGAGGAGCAGCGGGCCGGCGGTCGCCCAGGTGGGCCGGTGCAGCCACATGGCGAGCAGCACCAGCAGCACGCCCAGCACCTGCGGTTTCGTGCCGGCGTGCATACGATCCAGCGTGGTGCGGAACCGTACGAGGCCGATGCCGGCCGCCAGCGCCAGCCCTGCCCCCAGCAGCAGGCAGGCCGCCGCCACCACGTCGAGCGCGCTCACCGCGACCTCCCCGAGTAGAAGCGGGCCAGCGACACCGAGCCGACGAACCCCAGCAGCGACAGGACCAGCAGGATCGGCAGGTCCGAGTAGTCGTCCATGACCACCGCGAACGCCCCCGCGCCGCACATCGCCATGGCCGTCAGCACGTCCAGGGCCACGGCCCGGTCGAGCATCGAGGGCCCGCGCCACAACCGGAAGAGCGTGGCGGCCGCCCCGCAGCCGAGCAGGCCGATCGCCACCATGTACACCGCCTTCACCGTAGTTCCTCCCTGTCGGCCCGGGTGCCGAAGGCCTCCACGATGCGCCTCTCCAGCGCGGTGATGTCGGCCCGCACGGCCTCGGTGACATCGCCGGGGCGCCCCAGCACGTGCACCGCCAGCTCGTGTTCCTCGGGGTAGAGCTCCGCCACCAGGCTGCCGGGCACGGCGGTGATCGCGACCATGGTCAGGACGACCATGGACTCCGACGACGTGCGCATCCGCACGCGGACGACCTGTGTCGGCGGCGGGCCCGGGTGGACCACCCAGTACACCACCCGCAGGGTCGAGACCACCCCTTCCACGGCGAACCAGAGCAGGAACCGCACCAGACCGGCCGGGTTGACCCTGATGCCGGGGTCCACGGCGGGCAGCGGCAGCAGCCAGGTCACCACGACTCCGGCGGCCAGCCCGCCCAGCAGGTTGCCGGCGCTGACGTCCCCCCACAACGCCGTCCACACCAGCGTCAGCCAGGCGACCAGCGGCAGCGGCACCCGCCTGCCGAACACCCGCGGCGCCAGCACGTTGAGGTTCACCGTTCCCTCCCCAGGACCGCCGTGATGTACGGCTCGCGCGCCATCAGCTCGCTCGCCGCCCGCTCGGCCAGCGCCGACAGCGGCCCGGCGAACACCGTGAACGACAGGCCGAGCGCCACCAGTGCCGTCACCGACACGGTCAGTGCCGTCGGCAGCGACGTCGTGGTCACCGTCGGGTCCTCGCCGGTGTCCTCCTCGCTCTCCACCACCGTGCCCACCCGGTCGGCGCGCGAAGCGCTCCAGAACGCCCTGTTCCAGGCCTTGGCGAGGGCGTACAGCGTGAGCAGGCTCGTGACGAGGCTCGCCGCCACCAGCGTGCCCGCCTGCCAGCCGCCGGCCGCCAGCCCGGCCTGCACCAGCAGCAGCTTGCCCAGGAAACCCGACATGGGCGGGATGCCCGACAGGTTCATGGCCGGCACGAAGAACAACACCGCGATCAGCGGCGTGGCCTTCATCAGGCCGCCGAGCCTGATCACCGACGTCGTGCCGAAGCGCCGCTCGATCATCCCCGTCACCAGGAACAGGCTGGTCTGCACGGTGATGTGGTGCACCACGTAGAAGATCGCGCCGGTGAGCCCGGCATGCGTGGACAACGCCACCCCGAACACCATGTAGCCGATGTGGCTGACCAGCGTGAACGAGAGCATGCGCTTGAGGTCGGTCTGCGCGACCGCGCCCAGCACGCCCACCAGCATGGTGGCCAGCGCCAGCCACATCAGCAGCGTCGACACCGGGCCGCCGGGGAACAGCAGCGCCTCCAGCCTGATGATCGAGTAGACGCCGACCTTGGTGAGCAGACCGGCGAACACGGCCGTGGCGGGAGTCGGCGCGGTCGGGTAGGAGTCGGGCAGCCACGCCGACATGGGGAAGATCGCCGCCTTGATCGCGAACGCCAGCAGCAGCGTCAGCTCCAGCAGCAGCTTCACCTGCTCGGGCAGCGACGGGAACCGCTCGGCGAGCTGCGCCAGCGCCAGCGTCCCGGTCGCCCCGTAGGTGACGGCCAGCGCCACCAGGAACAACATGGACGAGGCCAGCGCCATCAGCGTGTACGTCGCGCCGGCCCGGATCCTGGCCTCGGTGCCGCCGAACGTGAGCAGCACGTACGAACCACTCAGCAGCAGCTCGAACGCCACGAACAGGTTGAACAGGTCGCCGGACAGGAACGCGTCCGCCACCCCGGCCACCATCACGAGGAAGGCCGGATGGAAGATCGCCATGGGAGCGTCGTGCTCCTGCTCGTCGTAGGCGTTGGCGACCGAATACGCCATCACGCAGAACGTCACCGCCGACGAGATCACCAGCACCAGGGTCGAGAGGCGGTCGGCGACCAGGCAGATGCCGATCGGCGACGGCCACCCGCCCAGGTCGGTGACCAGCGGGCCGCGCGACTCGGCCGCCACCAGCAGCACCACGGACACGGCGAGCGACAGGCCGAGGGTGACGAGGCTGATGAGCGACTGCAGCCGTCGCAGCCGGCCGCCGATGGCCAGCTTCACCCCGGCGGCCAGCAGCGGCAGCAGCACCGGCACGCAGATGAGGCTCTCCACGGGCAGGGACGGCACCGCGCTCAGCCCCTTTCCGCGCCGGAGTGGCGGTCCATCAGTCGTCCCCCTCCAGGTCGGGGTCCTGCGCGAGGGCCTGGCGCTCGCGCTCGTCCCTGATGGCCGCCCGCATCTGCCTGCGCGCCTCCCGCTGCCGCGCCCGCAACCTCTTGCGCAGTTCCTTCACCTCGGCCGCCTGGGCCGCCCGCCGGCGGACGTGCTCGTCGCGCAACTCCTCGATGCGCGCGAGGTTGTCCTCCGCCCGCGCCTCCTCCCGCAGCCCGACGTCCTCGAAGCGCCGGTGCAGCTCCTCCTCCGACAGTCCCTGCTCCCGTCCCCGGCGCATCCACTCCTCGAGCTCCTCGTACACCCGGGCCAGGCGCTGCTCCAGGTCGGCCTCCTGCAGCCGCTCCCGCTCGGCCTGCTCGGCCTGCAGGTTCGCCAGCTCGGCCCGCTGCCGCACGAGTAGCCGGCGGTAGTCGTCCACCCTGCGCCGGACCGCGTCGCCAAGCTCGCCGCGCCGCGAGCGCAGCCGTACGCTCCGGTCCTCGGTGTCGTCCTGCACCTCGTCGGAACCGGTCAGCTGCCACGTCCTGTGCACCATGGCCAGCAGGAACGCCGTCACGCCCATGGTGATCACGATGGCGGTGAGCACCATTGCCTGCGGCAGCGGATCGGCCATCCTGGCGGGCGGCGTGACGCCCAGGATGGGCGGGCCGCCGGCGCTGCTCCCCGCCGTGACGATCAGCAGGTTCACGCCGTTGCCGAGGACGATGACGCCGGCGAGCGCGCGTACCAGGCTCCGCTCCAGCAGCAGCGTCACGCCCGTCGTGATCATCACGAGGCAGGCCAGGAACGGCGCCAGGGAGACGGTCACGAGCCCTCCCCGGCGTCGATCTGCCGGTCCAGCTCGGCGCCCAGGCCGCGCAGCACGTCCTGCACCATGCCGATCACCGACAGGTACACGCCGAGGTCGAACAGCAGCCCGGTGGACAGGTGCACGTGCCCGGCGAGCGGCACGCTCACGTCCGTGGCCAGCATGTCCAGCGCCGCCGAGCCGAACAGCAGCCCGATCAGCGCCGTGCCCGCCGACAGCGTCAGCCCGACGCCCATCAGCACGCCCGCGTGCACCGGCACCGCCACGGCCAGCTCGTTCCGCCCGCCGGCCAGGTAGCGCACGGCGATCGCCAGCCCGGCCACGATGCCGCCGGCGAACCCGCCGCCGACCCCGCTGTGCCCGACGAACAGCAGGAACACCGAGAGCAGCAGCACCGTGTGGAACGTCAGCCTGGCCACCACGTCGAACGCCAGCACCCGCCGCCCGCGCGGAAGCGTGGAGGCCAGCCAGTGCGGCTCCGCCGGCGGATGCTCCGCCTCCACCGGCTCGATCCGGTACGACCTGCGCCGCAAGAACACCAGGCTCGTCAGACCCAGGGTCAGCACGACGAGCACCGTGCTCTCGCCCAGGGTGTCCCAGGCGCGGACGTCGACGATCAGCGCGGTGACGATGTTGCGCGCGCCCGCCTCCTCGGCCGCCATCGCCATGTGCGCGCCGACCGGCACGACGTCGCGCGCGCTGCCCGCCAGCATGCCCGCGCCGGTGAGGACCACCCCCACGGCCAGCCCGAGCCCGATCCTGACCGGGAACGGCAGCCGCCCCCTGCCCGAGTCGATCGGCAGCCGCCGCAGCACCAGGGCGAAGACCACCAGGAGCAGCGTCTCGGCCAGGAACTGGGTGAGCGCCAGGTCGGGCGAGCCGTGCACGAGGAACAGCAGCGCGGTCCCGTACCCCAGCATGCCGACGACGACGGCCAGGAAGATGGAGGCGCGGGCGAGCAGCGCCAGCACGGCCGTCGCCGCGACCAGCACGGTGATGACGGGCTGCTCCGGCCGCTGCCAGGCGACGACCGGCACGTCCAGGCGCGGCGCACCTCCGTAGGCGACGGAGAACACGCCGACGCCGACCGTGGCCAGCATGGTGAGCATCAGGTAGTCGGGCACCGAGCCGCGCTGCACGAAGCCGGTCAGCTGGATGGCGAAGCGGTCGAGCCCGCGCAGGATGATCCAGAAGACCTGGCTGGAGTCCAGCACGGGCAGCGCCGCCCTCACCCTGGCCACCGGCTCCCTGGCCGCGAACAGCAGCACGCCGGCCGCCAGGGCCGCTGCCGACAACAACAGCGGCAGGCCGAACCCGCTCCACACCACGAGATGGGTCTCGTGGCCGGGATCGCGGAAGGCCCCCGTGTAGGCCGACATGGCGCTCGCGTACCAGGAGGCCGCCGGCGCCAGCGCCGGCCCCAGCACCGACAGCAGCGCGGTGGGGACGAACATGGCCGCGGGCACGCGGTGCACCGGCCGCGCCGCCACTCCCGGCTTGACGGCGAACGCCCCCCACAGGAAGCGCAGCGTGTACGCCGCCGTCAGCGCCGACCCTGCCACCACGCCCGCCAGCGCGAACGGCGCGTCCAGCAGCGACTCCAGCGCCGCCTCCTTGGCGGCGAACCCCGCCAGCGGCGGCAGACCCGCCATCGACGCCCCCGCGAGCACCGCCGCCGCGCACACCCAGGGCATCGCCCGGCCCACTCCGCTGAGCTCGCCCGTCTCGCGGCTGCCCGCCGCGTGGTCGACGATGCCCACCACGAGGAACAGGGCCGCCTTGAACAGCGCGTGCGCCACCAGCATGGCGACCCCGGCCAGCGCGGTCGCCCGCGTTCCCGCGCCGAAGAGCGCCACGAGGAAGCCCAGCTGGCTGACCGTGCCGTAGGCCAGCAGCCGCTTGAGATCCGTCTCGCGCAGCGCCCGCCAGCCGGCGAGCACCATCGTGACCAGACCGAGCGGCACGGCCACCGCCCGCCACAGCGCCACGTCGCCGAACGCCGGGCCGAGCCTGGCCACCAGGTACACGCCCGCCTTCACCATGGCCGCCGCGTGCAGGTACGCCGACACGGGCGTGGGCGCGGCCATCGCGGCGGGCAGCCACGTGCTGAACGGGAAGATCGCCGACTTGGCCAGCGCCCCCGTCAGCACCAGCACCAGCGCGAGCGGCCCGACCGCCGGAGGGTCGGCCGCGATCGCCGACACCCGGTACGTGCCCGCCGCCTGACCGATCAGCACGAAACCCGCCAGCATGCACAGCCCGCCGAACGTGGTGATGGTCAGCGCCTTCATCGCCGCCTGCCTGCTCGCCCGGCTCAGCGGGTCGTAGCCGATCAGCAGGTACGAGAAGACGGTGGTCAGCTCCCAGAACACGTACAGCAGGAGCAGGTTGTCGGCCGTCACCAGCCCCAGCATCGACCCGGCGAAGGCCACCATCACGCCGCCGTAGCGGCCGAGCCCGTCGTCGTCCGCCGGCAGGTACGCGGCGCTGTAGCCCAGCACCAGCACGCCGACGCCCGTCACCAGCGCCATCATCACCACGGCCAGCGGGTCGGCGCGGAAGTCCAGCTCCAGCTGCAGCACCGGTGCCCATGTGGTGGCCTCCCGCGCGGGCAGCCCACGCACCGCCACCCAGAGCGTGTAGACGAAGGCGGCGGCCGGCGGCACGGCCAGCACGGCGAAGGAGGCGCGTCCCATGCGGGCGGCCAGCCAGGGAGCGCAGATCGCCGCCACCGCGTGGAGGACCAGCAGCAGCTCCATGGGCTCCTCGGGCGGGAAATTCCGGGTACGTCCGCCCAATCTCTCCCGCCGTGCCCCCGCCGCCGCGCAGGCACGGCCGGGGTTGACCCGAACCTCACCACTCCCACACCCGGGGGTGGGGCGGACCCGTCAACGCCCTGGCGCCTCCGGGCACCGGCACGCCATCCGCCTGCCGGCGGCAGGAGCCGTCAGCGCGTTCAGCCGGCGTCGTCGACGCGCCGGCGCACCTCGTCGGCCAGCTGGCCGAGTGACCGGTCGAGCAGCTCGCGCACCTCGTCGGCGTGGGCCCCCGAGCCGGGCTCGTCGAGCAGCGAGATGTGCACGGTCACCTCGCTCGTGCCGCTCGCCGCGTCGGAGACCTGCAGCCAGCCGGCGTAGCCGGGATGGTCGCGCCCGCCCCACTCCACGCGCAGCTGCTCGTCCGAGGCCCGGAACAACCCTTCGTGCGGGCCTGGGCCGGGCACCAGCTCGCCGCCCGCCTCCACGGTGCCGGGGCCGCTGCCGGTCACCGTCAGGCCCTGCGGCAGCCACCTGTCCATGATCTCCACGTCGGACGCGACGCCGTACACGATCATGCTGTCGGCCGGCATGCCGCGCGTCGCCTCGAACTCCGCCATCGCACCCCCCGGCGCACCCCCCGGCACACCCCCCGGTCAATGCTCCCGCCGTACCCGTGTGATGTGCGGGCAAACAGCCGCCGGTCCGCCGGGTCCTGCCGCTACCTTTGCTGTCGGCGCGAGTCGTGCGGGTGTGTCGCGGGAGGGGAGCGGGGCGATGGCGGAGTTGCCACGGGTGCCGCCGGAGGTGTTCCGGTTCACCACCACCGAGCGGGCCGACCTGAACACCGCCGTCCTCTGCGCCTTCGGCGAGGCCGCCGAGCGGCTCGAGACGGCGCTGACCTCGGAAGAGGTGCGCGAGCGGCTGCGATCGGCCGGATGGTACGCCCCGGTCGCCGACCACGACCTGTCCGGCACGCTCAAGCAGCTGGCCGGCTGGGGGCTGCTCGACGTGATCTTCAACCACGCCGGCGGCTTCGCGACCGCCGAGGAGTACGAGCGCAGGAACCTGCACTATGCGCTGACCAAGCGCGGGGAGGCGGCGCTCGCCGGGCTGCGGCACGCGACGGCGACGCTGGCCTCGGCAGGCGCGTTGCAGACCGCGGTGCTCGACGCCATCGCCGAGCGGCTGGGGGAGCTGGAGGTCCTGCTGCGCGACCCCGATCCGCGGCACAACCGGCGCATCTTCACCTGCCTGCGGGAGCTGGAGGGGCATCTCGACGCGCTGCGCACCGACACCAGGCAGTTCAACGGCGAGCTGCAGCGGCTGCTGCGCCTCGAAGGCGCCGATCTCGCCACGTTCCACGAGGTCAAGTCCGCCATGGTGACCTATCTGCAGGAGTTCGCCACCAACCTGGAGCAGCACGGCGAGGCCATCGCCGCCGCCCTGGAGAGGGTCGAGGAGCACGGCGTCGGCGTGCTGCACGCACGGGCGCTCGACGGCGCCGACCTGCCGAAGGCGCCCGGCACCGACCACGCCACCCCGTGGCTGGCGGCGCGGGCGGCCAGGTGGGAGGGGCTGCGGTCATGGTTCGCCCACCACGACGGCGCCGGCGACAGCGCTGCCGACAGGGCCGGCGACAGGGCCGGCGACAGGGCCGGTAACAGGGGCGACCGCAGGGCCGGGGAGCGGGTCGTGCCGCGGGTGCGGCAGCTGCAGGACGTGGCCAGACAGGCGATCGTGGCGCTGTTGCAGGTGCTCGACCGGATCACCGACTCCCGCCGCCGCTCCTCCAGCGCCGCCGCCGACTTCCGTACGCTGGCCCGCTGGTTCGCCACCGCGCCCGCCGAGCACGACGCGCACCGGCTGTGGGACGCGGCGTTCGGGCTCGGCTCCGCCCGGCACGCCCACCTCGGGCACCCCGACGCCGAGCTGATCCCCTCCGGGGTCCCCTGGTCGGAGGCCGAGCCCGTGGAGGTGTCGGCGCTGCTGCGCTCGCGCGGGCGCACCGAGCGGATGGGCCGCACGGGCAGGGTCCGCGACGTGGCCGAGCTGCGGGCCGGGCGCCGGTCGCGGGCCGAGAAGGAGCGCGCCGAGCTGGAGGCCGCATGGGCGGCGCTGGCCACCGCAGGGGCGATGCGGCTGTCGCGGCTGGGGGAGCTGGACCACGAGGCGTTCGGGCGGCTGCTCGACCTGCTCGGCCGGGCCCTCGCCGAACGCCCCGACGCGACCGGCCTCCGGCGGGCCGTCACCTCCGACGGGCGCGTCGAGATCGTGCTCAGGACGCCCGGCGACGGGGCCGTCGCGGTGCTGCGCACCTCCGAAGGGTGGTTCCGCGGTCCCGACTACCTCATCGACGTACGCGCGCTCGGCGACTCCCGCGCCGCCGTGCCCGCCGCCGTGCCCGCCGCCGTGCCCGCCGCCGTGTCGGTCGCCGGGCCGGCTGCCGGGCCGGCCGGCGAGCACCGGGTGGGCGCATGAGCAGCCTCGCCAACCAGCTCGTCAGGGCCGAGAAGGAGGAGATCGCGCGGGCGATCAGGACCCTGCTCGGCCGGCCGCTCGTGTCCCGGCAGAGCGACCCCGCCGCCTTCGACCTGATCAGGAAACGCCGCCAGCCGCTCATCCAGTGGTTCGACTACTTCTGCGGCTGGCGGCTGGTCGTGGAGCCGCGCCAGGGCTACGCCCGCCTGGTCAAGGTCAGGACCGAGCCGAGCGCCACCCGGCCCGCCCGCCGCCGCCGCGCCACCAGGGCGCCCTTCGACCGCCGCCGCTACACCCTGTTCTGCCTGTGCGCGGCCGAGCTGCTCACCTCGCCGGTCACCACGATCGGCATGCTCGCCCAGCGGGTCGTGCAGGCGGCCGCCGTCGAGCCGGACGTGCCCGTGTTCGACCCGGTCAAGGCGGCCGAGCGGGCCGCCCTCGTCGACGCGCTCAAGCTGCTCGAACACCTTGGCGCGATCACCGTCATGGACGGCGCGACCGACTCCTACCTGGACGACGAGGACGCCAAGGTGCTCTACCGGGTCGACACCACCCGCGTGATCAGGCTGCTCGCCACGCCCGTTCCGCCGTCGAGGATCGCTGCCGGGGATACGGGCTCCGCCACGCTCGCCGAGCTCACCGCGGCGCTCGGCGCCGAGGCCCGCTACGGCGCCGACGAGCCGACCGAGACCCAGCGCACCCTCAGGGCCCGCCACTCGCTCATCCGCCGGCTGCTCGACGAGCCCGTCGTCTACCGCGCCGACCTGACCTCCGCCGAGTCCGGCTACGCCGCCTCGCTCACCGGCCGCCGGATCCTGCGCCGCGCCGCCGAGGAGGCCGGCTTCGTGCTCGAGGAGCGCGCCGAGGGGTTCCTGCTCATCGACCCCGACGGCACCGCCACCGACACCCGGTTCCCCGACGACGGCAGCCACGCCAAGGTGGCCGCCCTGCTGCTGCTCGACCTGCTCGTCTCGGCCGGGCCCATCACCGCCCGGCGGCTCCACGCCGAGGCGGGCGGGCTGCTGCGCCGTTTCCCGCAGTGGGCGAAGGCGTACCAGTCCGACGGTGGCGGGGCGCGGCTGGCCGCCGACGCGCTGGAGGTGCTCACGATGTTCGGGCTGGCCCGCCGCACGGGTGACCGGGTCGCCGCCCTGCCCGCCGCGGCCCGCTACCGGGTCGACCGCGGCACGGCCCTCCAGGAGGATGCATGACAGTCACCGAGCTCGCGCCCTCGCGCACCGCGCAGGCCGGGGAGGACCGCTGGGTTCCCGTACGCGCGGGGATCCTGAACGTGTGGCGCTACTACGACGAGGTGTTCGAGTTCCACCGGGGGCGGCTGCTGCTGCGCGGGCCCAACGGCAGCGGCAAGTCCAAGGTCCTGGAGCTGCTGCTGCCGTACCTGCTCGACGCCAGCCTCAAGCCGAGCAGGCTGTCGACGTTCGGCGGCACCGAACGGACCATGCACTGGAACCTCATGGGCGACGGCGCCGCCGGCGCCACCCGGGTCGGCTACGTGTGGATCGAGTTCCGGCACTCCGGCGGACGCTGGTTCACCTGCGGCGCCCGGCTCCAGGCCACCGTCCACACCAAGAACGTCACCGCCGCCTACTTCACGACCGAGTCCCGCGTCGGCACCCCCGACGGCATCCGGCTCAGCGGCGAGAGCGGCCAGCCGCTGACCAAGGCCCAGCTCGCCGAGGAGCTCGGCACGTCGGGCACGGTGCACGAATCCGCCGACGCCTACCGGGCCGTCGTGCGCCAGACCCTCTACCGAGGGCTCAACGAGCAGCGCTACGACTCGTTGCTCACCGCCCTGCGCCAGCTCCGCACCCCCAAGCTGTCCGAACGCCTCGACCCCGGGCTGCTGTCGGAGCTGCTGTCCAGCGCGCTGCCGCCGCTCGGCGAGGGCGAGATCCACGAGATCGCGGAGGGCTTCGAGCGGCTCGACCGGCAGCGCGAGGAGCTGCGGCTGCTCGACCGCGACGTGGAGGAGGCCGACCGGCTGGCCGCCCGCCAGCGCGGGTACGCCCAGCGCGTCCTGCGGGCCGCCGCCGCGGCTGTGACGTCCGCCGGTCAGACGCTGGACTCGCTGGCCGCCGACGTCCGGGCCAGGCGGGAGGCGCTCAAGGGGGCCGAGGACGAGCTGGCCGCCGCCACCGTACGGCTGGCGGAGGAGGAGTCGCAGGAGCTGGCGCTGGCCGCCCAGATCGAAGGGCTCAAGGAGAGCGAGGCGTACCAGGCCGGTGGCGAGCTGCACCGGCTGCGTACGGAGGCGCAGGCCGCGCACGAGACGGCGGCCCGGCTGCGCGACCAGGCCGGAGCGGCGGCCCGCGCCTCCTCCGCCAAGGAGGAGGCGGCCGCCCTGGCCCAGGACGGCGCCCGCACGGCCGCCGCGCTGGCCGGCCGTGCCAGGGGCGAGGCCCGCAGGGCGGCCGAACGCGCCGGCTTGCTCGGCGTCCACGAGGAGAGCGCACGCGCCGCCGCCCACGACGCCCGCGCGAAGCTCGGGGACGGGCCCGACGGCGAGGCGGCCGGCGCTCCGCCGGGCGGGCCGGACGGCGAGGAGGACGTGCGCAGGGCGCGGGAGCTGCTGCGTGCCGCCGTGTCCAGCAGGGCCGCCCAGATCAGGGAGGTCAGGGCGGGGGCCGCGGAACACCACGAGGCGATCGACCGCCGCGCCACCGCCGAGCAGGACCGCGACGGCGCCGGGGACGACCTCGCCGCCGCCGGGGCCGCCCTCGACCAGGCCGAGCGCCTGCGCGACGAGCGGGCCCGCGACCTGGCCACGGCCCTGGCCGAATGGGCCGGCGGCTGCACCCAGCTCAAGCTCGACCCCGGCGAGGTGGCCGACCTCGCCGACCGGTTCGAGCAGGCGGACGAGCTGGTCGGCGCCGCCCGCACCGCCGCGGCCGTCCGCTACGCCGCCCGCGAGCAGCACCTGACGGGGCTGCGCGACCGGCTGGTCGCCGAGCGCGCCGATCTGACCAAGGAGCGCGAACGCCTCAACGACCAGACCGTCCTGGCGCCGCCCGCCCCGCCCACCCGTACCGCGAGCCGGCAGGGCCGCCCTGGCGCGCCGCTGTGGCGGGCCGTGGCGTTCAGGTCGGGGCTCGACCCGGTCGCCCAGGCGGGCGTGGAGGCCGCGCTCGAAGCGGCCGGCCTGCTCGACCTGTGGCTGCTGCCCGACGGCGGGTTCGACGCGGGCGAGCACGACGCCTTCGCCGTGGCCTCGCTGGCCAAGCCCGCGCCCGGCTACAGCCTCGCCCACGTGCTGTTCACGGAGGCGGACTCGCCGGTGCCCGCCGACACCGTGCTGTCCGGCATCGCGTTCGCGCCCAGCGCGATCGGCGTCGACCATCCGGCGGTCATCGGCGCCGACGGCACCTGGCGGCTCGGCCTCGCTGCGGGCCGCTGGGTCAAGCCCGAGCCCTCCTACATCGGCGCCACCGCCCGAGAGCGGGCCAGGCGCCGCCGCATCGCCGAGCTGGACGACCGGCTCGGCGAGCTCGCGGGCACGATCGCCGAGTGCGACCACCTGCTCGCCGTCGTCGAGGGCGACCGCGACACGCTCGCCGCCGAGTTGCGGCGCAGGCCCGACAGGACACCGTACGCCGAGGCGGTCCAGCAGCTCGACGGCGCGGTACGAGGCGTCGCGTTGCTCGAAGACCGGCTCCACGCCTGCGAGCAGCGCCTGCACGAGCGCGAGCGGGACGTCGCCACGTCGCTGCGGCGGCTCACCGAGCTGGCCGCGGGCCACGCGCTGCCCACGGGCGCGCCCGCGCTCGACAACCTGGAAGAGGCCCTGCGCGCCGCGGAGATGACCGGCACCGTCTGGCACGACCGGCGCGCCGCCGCCCGCACCGCCAGGGAACGCGCGGGGCACGCGCGCGAGACCGCCCGCGAATACCAGGCCCTGGCCGTGGCGGCCGTCGAACGCGCCGAGCAGGCCGCGTCCGCCGCCGTCGTCCTGGCGGAGAAGCTGACCGCCGTCGAGTCCGCCGTCGGCGCCGAGCACCACCAGATGCTCGAACAACTCCAGGAGACCCAGGCCGCCTACCAGGCCTGCCGCCGGCTCATCAAGTCGGTCAACGAGAGCCTGGCCCGGCTCAACGCCAGGCTCGGCCGGCTCCGAGGAGAGCTCGGCACGGCGGAGGAGAAGCACGCCGAGACGGGACGGACGCGCGACGAGGTGTGCGAACGGTTCCGGAGGCTCGCGGCCGGGCACCTGCCGGCGGACGCGCGGGTGACGGCCGAGCCGCCCGCGGGCGCCGGGGCCAGGGCGGTGCTGGAGTCGGCCAGGGCCGTCGCCGAGCAGCTGGCGGCCGTTCCGTACGAGCAGAAGAACGTCAGGGAGGCGGAGGCGCGGCTGCAGGACGCCTTCCACCACGCCAGGGAGGTCCTCGCCGGCCGGGCCGACCTGGAGCTGGCGCCCGACGACGACGTGCAGATGCTGACCGCCACCGTGAGCGGCGTGCGGGCGGGGGCCGCGGCTCTCAGCGCGGCCCTGCGCAAGGAGC
Source organism: Nonomuraea sp. B5E05 (assembly GCF_039880665.1). Taxonomy (NCBI): domain Bacteria; kingdom Bacillati; phylum Actinomycetota; class Actinomycetes; order Streptosporangiales; family Streptosporangiaceae; genus Nonomuraea; species Nonomuraea sp. B5E05. The sequence continues at coordinate 179,983 of NZ_JBDPMJ010000010.1, read as the reverse complement.
GCGACGAGCGGCGCTCCGACATCACCGAGGCGGAGCGCGACCTCTTCGACCAGACGCTGGCCGGCGACACGCGCCGGCACATGGCCGACCGCATCAGGCAGGCGAGTGCGCTGGTCGAGGGCATGAACCAGCGCCTCGAACGTGTCCGCACCGCCTCGCGGGTGGCCGTGCGGCTGGTGTGGCAGGTCGATCCCGCGCAGTCGCCCGGCACCCGCGGCGCCCGCGACCTGCTGCTGCGCGATCCCGCCGGGCTGAGTGAGGCCGACAAGGAGGCCCTCTACGTCTTCTTCAGGGACCGCGTGGAGGAGGCGCGGGCCGACAACTCGTCGGCGAGCTGGGAGGACCAGCTCATGAAGGTTCTCGACTACACCTCCTGGCACCGTTTCGTGGTCAGGCTCGAGCGGGGCGACGGGCAGGGCTGGCAGGATCTGACCAGGAAGCTGCACGGGGCGCTGTCCGGCGGGGAGAAGGCCATCGCCCTGCACCTGCCGCTGTTCGCCGCCGTGGCCGCGCACTACCAGACCGATCCGGGGTGCCCGCGCTTCATCCTGCTCGACGAGGTGTTCGTGGGGGTCGACAGGACCAACCGGGGACAGGTGTTCGACCTGCTGGTCGACCTGGGGCTGGACCTGGTGCTCACGTCCGACCACGAGTGGTGCGAATATCGGGAACTGGACGGGATCGCGATCCACCAGCTCATCACGGGAGACGGCGACGACGCGGTGACCACGGCCCGGTTCGTCTGGAACGGCTACCGTACGCTGCCCGCCGAATGACCGTCACCGCACGAGCGGGATCCGGGCTGGACACGGAATGGCAACAATGTGTGCCGTCACGGATTCCCATCCGTGCAGAAAGAGCTTACCGTAGTGTGGGAGCGCTCCCAAAAGCCGAGAGATGTGATGAGCATGCCCCTCCGCCACGGGTCCCCGCCCGCGACGCCGATCCGGACGGCGGAGCACCTGCTGCCCTCGGTGCCGGCCGGCGTCGGAGAGGCGCGCGCCCTGGTCCGCGCGGACCTGGCCGCATGGGGCCACGACGACCTGATCGACGACTGCCTCATCATCGTCAGCGAACTCGTCACCAACGCCGTCCTGTACGGCGGGTCGGCGTACGCGCTCCGGCTGGAGGACCGCGACGGCCGCGTCTACGGTGAGGTGTTCGACCCCGGCGACGGCGTGCCGCGCCCGCGCTCGCCAGGGCCCGACGCGCCGTCGGGCCGGGGCCTGCGGATCGTCGCGGCGATCGCCGACGACTGGGGAGTGCGGGCGGCCGACGGCGGCAAGGTCGTGTGGTTCTCGGTCACTGCCCCCGCGCCGGCGCGCCTGGCGGCTCTCCAGGTGCCGCCGCCAGGCGCGGAACATCCTCGCGACCATTGACGCGCTCCCGGCTGCCGAGGGGAGCGGCTCTCGGCTTCGCCGGCACATCACCCGAACGGTTCAGATCCAGCCGCGCCGGGTCGCCTCCATCGCCACCTGAAAGCGGGTTCGCGCGCCCAGCCGCCGCATCAGCTTCGTGATGTGCCGCTGCACCGTTCGCTCGCTCCATCCCAGCGCGCGGCTGGCCGCGCGGTCCGTCGCGCCCGACGCCAGGAGCGTGAGCAGCCGTTCCTCGTCGTCGGACAACTCCCCGTCCCCCGCCGTCATCCGGACGGGCACGCTGCGCTCCCACAGCGCCTCGAACAACGCCACCAGAGCGTCCAGCAATGGTGACGGGTGGATCAGGTACGACGCCGTGACCGCGTCGTCGCCGGCCCGCAGCAGCGGGATGATGGCGAGCCGGTCGTCGGAGATGGCCAGCTTCATCGGCAGGCCGGCGGAGATCCTGGCCTGTTCCCCGTGCCGCATTCCGGCCGTCACGTCCTCCAGCCAGCCGGGCAGATCCAGCACGCTGGTGTCGTAGATGACGCGATATCTCACACCGCGCCGGAGCAGGTTGAGCTCGATCGGGTTCGACTCGGTGTGCTGCTGCGGAGCGGCGTACGGCGGCCGGTCGAACCCGCGCATCTGCGCCCGCGTGTCCTGCTGCATCTGCACCCACCGGTGGTTGACCTCGTCGCGGCCCGAGACCACCTCGATCAGCTCGCCGGGGTGGGCGAAGCGCGTGCCGGCACGGTAAACGTCCATCAGCGACCTGATGTGCGCGCGCACGCCGTCCAACTCGCGTTCGTGCTCGCGCAGGATGGCCTCCAGACTGCTGTCGGGCGAGACCGCGACGTAGCGGGTGGGCCGGCCGACCGAGCGGGTGGCCAGCCCGAGCTCCACCAGTGAGTGCAGGATGCGCCGCGCGGCCGTGGCGGGCAGGTGGCAGTCGCTGACGATCTCGGTCACCGTCGCCTGCGTCCGGCGGACCAGGGCGTCGTACACCTCCTCGTCCTGGGGCCTGAGTCCGATGGCCTCGAGCACGCCGCTCCTCCGGTTGAGTGTCGTAATCACGTCATATGGCTGATATTCGCCGCAACGCGATCTTGTCAGGAAATATCGGTACATGTCAGCGTTCCAGGTGCACCATCGGCCCTCGTGGCCACAGCACCGAAGGAGCGTCATGCCGCCATCCCTCCGCCGATCCGCCAGACGACGCCTGCTCACCGCGCTGTTACCGGCCGTCCTGCTCGGCACGCTGACGGCGGGCCCGGCCGCGGCGGACATCCGTGCCGCGAAGCCGGAGGCCGCGCCGAAGATCGACCAGAAGCTGACCGCGCAGCTGAAGAGCGACGGCGCCCGTGTGGAAGCCGCCGTCGTGCTGCGCACCCCGCTCACCCCGGCCTCGGCGCCGGCGTCCCGCGCCGAGGCGCGGGACACGCTGGCGAGGAGCGCCGAGGCCACCCAGGACCCCGTGATCCGGCTCGTCACCTCACGCGGCGACCAGGTGGTCAACACCTTCTGGCTGAAGAACATGGTCCTCGTACGGGCCACGCAAGGCACCCTGAACGCCCTGGCGGAGCTCGAGACGGTCGAGCGCATCATCCCCAACTTCACGCTGACCGCGCCCGAGCCCGAGGAGGGCGCCACCCCCAAGGCGGCCGGCGCCACCACGTGGGGCATCGCCAAGATCGGCGCCGACAGGGCGAGCGACGAGCGCGGACTCTCCGGCAAGGGCGTGCGCGTGGCCGTGCTCGACACCGGCATCGACATCACCCACCCCGACCTCCAGGGCAAGCTCGCCACCGCCGACCCCTCGGACCCCGAGCACCCGGGCGGCTGGATCGAGTTCGGCCCCGACGGCAAGCCGGTGGCCTCGCAGCCGCACGACAGCAGCTTCCACGGCACGCACGTGGCGGGCACGATCGCGGGCGGGAACGCCTCCGGCACCCGGATCGGCGTCGCGCCCGGCGTCACGCTGATGGGCGCCCTGGTCATCCCCGGCGGCCAGGGCACCTTCGCCCAGGTGATCGCCGGCATGCAGTGGGCGATCGCGCCGTTCACGGCCGACGGCGTCAAGGCGGGCGAGCCGGCCGACATCGTCAGCATGTCGCTGGGCGGCGTGGGCTACGCCGACGAGATGATCCAGCCGGCCAGGAACATCGCCTACGCCGGCGCGTTCCCCTCCTTCGCCATCGGCAACGACTGCCCGCCCGGCCAGTCGAGCAGCCCGGGCAACGTGTACGAGTCCGTGGCCGTGGGCGCGACCGACGTCAACGACGACGTGCCCGCCTTCTCCTGCGGCGGCGTGGTCAGGAAGACCGACTGGTTCGCCGCGCCTCCGGAGTGGCCGGACTCGTACGTCGTGCCCGACCTGTCCGCGCCGGGCGTCGACGTGTTGTCGTCCATGCCCGGCGGCGCGTACAGGGCGCTCAACGGCACCTCGATGGCCACCCCGCACGTGTCCGGCACCGTCGCCCTGATGATGGAGGCCCGTCCCGGCCTGACCGCGGACGCCGCGCTGGAGATCCTGACCGGCACGTCCGTCTCCGACGACCGTTACGGCCCGCGCCCGAACCCCCGCGTCGGCGCCGGCCGGATCGACGCCTACGCCGCCGTCGCGGAGGCCGCGCTCGAAAGCGGCGTGCGCGGCGTCGTCACCGACGAGCGCACCCGCGAGCCGCTGGCCGGCGTGAAGGTGGCCAGGGCGGACGGGCGCAGCGTCCAGACCGGCGAGGACGGGAGCTTCGAGCTGCGGCTGCCCGAGGGCAGGCACGAGCTGACGCTGTCCAGGTTCGGCTACGAGACCAGCACCGAGACCGTCCGCGTACGGGCCGGCCGGCTCACCGGCGAGCGCTTCGAGCTGGAGCGGACGCGCTGGGGCACGCTCTCCGGCCGGGTGGTGTACGGGCCGACCGGCTCGACGGTGCCCGGCGCCACGGTGACGGTGCTCGGCGTGCCCGACGACCTGTCGGCGACGACCGACAGGAACGGCCGCTACACCGTCAAGGACGTCCCCTTCGGCGACGGCTACCGCGTCTCGGCGAACGCCGCCGGCATCTCGAGGTCGGAGCCCGTACAGGCGAGTGTCGGCAGAGGCAGGAACACCGCCGACCTGACCCTTCCGCGGCGGCCGGACACCGAGCGCGTGTCGCTGGGGCCCGACGGTCGCCAGGGCAACCACGAGGCGTGGTGGCCGGAGCTGAGCGGCGACGGGAACGTCGTAGTGTTCGCCAGCTTCGCCTCCAACCTCGTCAGCGACGAGGACACCAACGGCGAGCTGGACATCTTCGCCACCGACCTGCGGACCCGGACGACCGAGCGGGTCTCGGTGCCGACCGGCGGCGGCGTGGGCGACTCGTTCTCGCTCTCGCCGACGGTCAACCACGACGGGAGGTACGTCGGCTTCAACAGCGGGGCGGCCAACCTGGTGCCCGGCGACACGAACGGCCAGACCGACGCCTTCGTGCACGACCGGCAGAAGAGGGCGACGGAGCGGATCTCCGTGTCGTCCGACGGCGTGCAGGGCGACGGGATCTCCGGTGCGCCCGCGTTCTCGGCGGACGGCCGGCTCGCCGTCTTCGTCAGCGACGCGACCAACCTCGTGCCCGGCGACACCAACGGCCGCGCCGACGTGTTCCTGCGCGACCGGCAGGCCGCCACCACCGAGCGGATCTCCGTCGCCCAGGACGGCTCACAGGCGGCCGACCAGTCCCGCGAGCCGTCCATCAGCGCCGACGGCCGTTTCGTGGCGTTCCAGAGCGACGCGGACGGCCTCGTGCCGGGCGACGGCAACGGCCGGACGGACGCCTTCGTCCTCGACCGCGAAACCGGCGTGCTCAAGCTGGTCGTGGTCCCGCACCCGGAGACCGACACCAGGTCCCCGGTGCTCAGCGCCGACGGCAAGGTGCTGGCCTTCACCAACGGCGTCGGACTCGGCCAGATCTACGTCCAGGAGCTGGCGACCGGCACCTCCAGGCTGGTGTCGGCCAACAAGGACGGAGGCGAGGCCTCCAACATGTCGTTCGCGCCGTCGCTGAGCGCCGACGGGCGCCTGGTCGCCTTCCACAGCCTCGCCGACGACATCGTCGAAGGCGACACGAACAGGTCGAACGACGTGTTCGTGCGTGACGTAGCGGCGGGCACCAGCAGGAAGATCTCCCTGGCGCCCAAGGGAGCCGAGGGCGACGGCGGGTCCGACCTGGCGTCGATCAGCGACGACGGCAGGTTCGTGGCCTTCGAGAGCTCCGCGGCCAACCTCGTCGAAGGCGACACCAACCACCGCTCCGACGTGTTCGTGCACGACCTGGCCCCCGGCCCCGAGCCGCTGTTCGCGCTGAGCGACCTGGAGATCACCCCGGAGAACTCCCGGTCCGGGCGCGTACGGGTGCGGGCCCGGGTGAAGAACGTGGGCGAGCGGGCCGGCGAGTACGCGGCTGTGCTGCACGTGAACGGTCAGGAGGACCAGCGGCGGACCGTCTCGCTGCGGCCCGGCCGGAGCGAGCGGATCTCGTTCGACGTACGGCGCGGCGAGCGCGGCACGTACACCGTCGAGCTCGGGCCGCTGTCGGGGCGGTTCACGGTCAGGCGCTGAGACCGGCGAGCCGCTCCTGCCCGCGCGGGGGAGGAGCGGCTCGCCCGGGGCCGGCCGGTCAAGGGGCTGGAGTGAGCTCGCCGGAGCCGCGGACGATCAGCCGGGTGGGCACCACCTGCCTGCGGGCCTTGGAGCGGTCGCCGTCCAGCCGCGACAACACCAGCTCCGCCGCCGCGGCCCCCATCCCCGCCGGATCCTGGGCCACTACCGTCAGCGGCGGGTCGAGGACCTCGGCCAGCGGCAGGTCGTCGAACCCGACGAGCGCGACGTCGGTGCGCCGCGCCCGGGCCAGCGCCACCACCGCGCCCATCGACGCGAGGTTGTTGGCCGCGAACAACGCCGTCGGCGGGTCGCTCAGCGCCAGCAGCCGCAGGGTGGCCCGGGCCGCGGCATCCTGGTCGTGCCCGGTCTCCACCAGGGAGCGGTCGAACGGCAGCCCTGCCCGCTCCAGCGCGTCGCGGTAGCCCTGGAAACGTTCGCGTCGGGTGTAGAGGGAGGCCGGCAGGTCGCCCACGAAGCCGATGCGGCGGTGGCCGTACGCGATCAGATGGGCGACGCCGGCCCGCGAGCCCTCCCGGTTGGCGCTGACCACGCTGTCGGCGGTCAGGCCCACCGCCGGGCGGTCGAGGAAGACGATCGGCAGCCCGGCCACCCGCTCGCCGCGCAGCCCGCGGTGCTCGCTGGTGGCCGACGGGACGATCATGAGGGCGCTCACCCTGCGGGCCAGGAACGCCGCGATCAGCGACTGCTCCAGGGCGGCCGTCTCGCTCGACGAGCCGACGATGAGCGTCAGCCCGCGGGCCCTGACGGCGCTCTCGACGCCGCCCGCGACCGTGCCGAAGAACGGGTTGCCCATCTCGGGGATGATCAGGCCGATCGCGGCGTCACGCGCGCCCACCCGCATGTTGCGGGCCATCAGGTTGGGCTGGTAGCCCAGCTTCCTGACGGCCGCCATGACGCGCTCACGGGTCTCGACGGCGACCGGGCCGTCGTCGTTGAGCACCCGCGAGACGGTCTTGGCGGTGACGCCGACCTCGCGCGCCACATCTGTCATCGTCGGACGCCGCATCCCGCCCATGCTAGTGGCCCGTCACAGCGGCAGACCGGGTACGGGGGCGCATCACAACAGCCCGGCCCGGCGGAGCGCTTGTACGGGAACGTGTCACGACAGCCCGATCGCCTCCGCCGCGTCCTTGTCGGTCACCACGGACTTGCCCTCCGACATCTGGATGGCGCCCGTCATGATGGCGACCACCTCGGCCATGCTGTGGTCGCCGGGAACGATCTCGGCGACCCTGCGGCCCAGGCGCTGGATGTGGACGCGGTCGGCGATCTCGAACACGTGCGGCATGTTGTGGCTGATCAGCACCACCGGCGTGCCGCGGTCGCGGACCTGCCTGATCAGGTCGAGCACCTGGCCGGACTCCTTGACCCCGAGCGCCGCCGTGGGCTCGTCCATCACCACGACGTTCGTGGCCCACGCCACCGCCCTCGCCACGGCCACGCCCTGCCGCTGCCCGCCCGACAGCGACTCGACCGGCTGGGTGAGCGAGCGCAGCCCGATCTTGAGCTCGGCCATGTGCTTGGCCGACTCCTCGCGCATGCGCTTCTTGTCGAGCATCCGGAAGACGCGGCCGAGGATGCCCGGCTTCCGCAGCTCCCTGCCGAGGAACATGTTCGTCGCGATGTCCAGCGAGGCCGCGACCGCGAGGTCCTGGTAGACGGTCTCGATGCCGTGCCTGCGGGCGTCGAGCGGGTCGCGGAACCGCACCGGCTTCCCGTCGAGCAGGATCTCGCCGGAATCCGGCTGCAGCGCGCCCGTCAGCGCCTTGATCAGGCTCGTCTTGCCGGCGCCGTTGTCGCCGATGACGGCGAGCACCTCGCCGGGCATCAGGTCGAAGTCGGCGCCGTCGAGCGCGGTCACGTGGCCGTACTTCTTGACCAGGCCGCGCGCCTGGAGCACGGGTGTGGTCATCGGGTCCTCCTGCGGGAGAGCTGGTCGACGGCGACGGCGAGGATCACCAGGATGCCCGTGATGAGGGTCTGGTAGATCGACGGTACGCCCATCAGCTGCAGGCCGTTCCTGAACACCCCCACGATGAGGGCTCCGACCAGGGTGCCCAGCACCATGCCCCGGCCGCCGAACAGGCTGGTGCCGCCGAGCACGACCGCCGTGATGCTGTCGAGGTTGTCGGTCTGGCCGGCCTGCGGGTCGCCCACGCCGGTACGCGAGACGAGCAGCAGGGCCGCGATGCCGTACACGAGGCCGGCCAGCGTGTAGACGCCCACGGTCAGCCGCCGCGTCCTGATGCCGGTCAGCCGGGCCACCTCGGGGTTGTTGCCCAGCGCGTACACGTGCCGGCCCCACGCGGTCGAGCCCAGCAGGTACGCGAACAGCAGGAACAGCAGGATCGTCAGCAGCGAGCCGTAGGTGACGTTCGTCTGGCCGACCTGGAACGTCTGCCCGAGGAACGTGAGCAGCGGCGGCAGGTCCGTGACGGTCTGCTCGCCGGAGTAGATGTGGGTGAGCGCGAACGCCACGTTCAGCATGCCGAGCGTCACGATGAACGGCGGCAGCGAGATCCGCGTCACCAGCAGCCCGTTGACCAGCCCGAACCCGGCGCAGACCACGAGCCCGGCGGCGACCGCGAGCAGCGCGGGCAGGCCGCTGTCCACCGCCAGCTTCGTCATCACGATGCCGCCGAACGCCATGATCGCGCCGTTGGCCAGGTCGATGCCCGCGGTGAGGATGATCAGGGTCTGCCCGATGGCCAGCGTGCCGACCACCATGACCTGCTGGATGATCAGTGAGAAGTTCGTCCCGGTGAAGAACTGGTCGGTGTTCAGGCCGAAGTACAGGCAGGCCAGCAGGAGCGCGGCGAGCGGGCCCGCGACGGGGGTGCTGATCAGGCGCCGCGGCAGCGACGCTTCCATCACGGCCACGATCAGCCCCAGCAGTTCGCCAGGCCGAAGGCGGTGTCCTCGGCCTCGACGCCGTCGGCCGCCCTGTCGGTGATCAGGGTGACGCCGGTGTCGGTGTAGCCGGAGGGCTTCTGGCCGCCCTTGGCGTACGAGGCCACCGCCTTGACGCCGTCCTCGGCCATCTTGAGCGGGTACTGCTGGCTGGTCGCGGCGATCTGCCCGGACTGTACGGCCTTGACGCCGGTGCAGCCGCCGTCCACCGAGACGATCAGCACCTCCTTCTCACGGCCCTTGGCCTTCAACGCCGTGTACGCGCCCAGCGCGGCGGGCTCGTTGATGGTGTAGACGAGGTTGATGTCGGGAGCCTTCTGCAGGCAGTTCTCCATCGCGGTCTGGCCCTTGGCCTGGTCGCCCCTGGTGTCCTGGGAGCAGACGATCGACGGGTCGCCCTCCTGGATGCCGAACCCCTTCAGGAAGCCGTCGTGCCTCAGCTTGCCGACCGTGATGCCTGGGGCGAGGTCAAGAGTGGCTATCTTGGCGGGTTCGCCGGCCATGGCGGCCTTGGCGTACTGGCCGATCAGCTCGCCCGCCTTGAGATTGTCGGTGGCGAACAGCGCGTCGGTGGCCTCCTGCGGCTCCGTGGGGGTGTCGAGGGCGATGACGAGCACGCCCGCGTCGCGCGCCTTCTTGATCGCCGGGACGATGGCCTTGGTGTCGCTCGGGGTGATGAGGATGCCCTTCACGCCGGCGGCGACCATGTTCTCGATGGCGGTGATCTGGGCGGCGTTGTCGCCGTCGAACTTGCCCGCCGCGCTCATCAGCTCCATGCCGCCGGCCTGGGCCGCCTTCTGCGCGCCCTCCTTCATCTTGACGAAGAACGGGTTGGTCTCGGTCTTGGTGATCAGTCCTACCTTGGGGGCGGCGGAGTCGCTTCCCCCGCCGCTGCCACCGCAGCCGGTGACGAGAAGCGCGGTGACGAGGAGGCCGGCCGATAGCTTTGCATTCATGGCGCTGTCCTATCAGGGGGGATCCGATGTCATCGTTGACATATGTCAACGTTGACATCTTCGTGCTGCGATGATGGACTCCGATCCTGGAAACGTCAATGCCCTGCTGCCGTAACGAATCGGCAACATGCCAGAGAGGCAGGTCCGATGATCGCCGTCCTGGGCGAGTGCGTCGCCGACAGCTTCACCACGCGCCACCCGGCCGCGCCCAGCGGGCCCGCCCCCACCACGCCCGCCGACCCTTCACCACCCGCCGGCGACCCGCCCACCCGGGTCGACAACGGCGCATCGCGACTCGGCGGTGGGCCGCCGCGCGAGGGCGGCCGGCCGGTCGGTGGCGAGGTGCCGAGCAAGGGCGGCCGGCCTGTCGGTGATGGGCCGTCAGGTGAGGGCGGTCGGCCGGTCGGTGGTGAGGTGCGGCCCGGCGAGGAGACGGAGGGGCTGGCGCTGCGGGTGCTGCCGGGTGGAGGGCCGGCGAACACGGCGGTGGCGCTGGCCAGGCTCGGCACTCCCACCCGGTTCCTGGGCCGCCTCTCGCGTGACGTGTTCGGCGAGATGTTCCGCGACCGCTTCACCGCCTCCGGCGTGGACCTGTCGGCGTGCGTCGAAGCCGAGGAGCCGAGCACGCTCTCCGTCGCCGCTCTCGACCCGCACGGGCGGGCGGCCTTCACGTTCTACACCGACGGTGCAGCGGACTGGCAGTGGCGGCCGCACGAGCTGGACGCGCGGCGCGTGGGCCCCTTCAGGTGCCTGCACACCGGCTCGATGGCGCTGGTCGGAAAGCCGGGACGGGAGGCGGTCGAGGAGTTCGCGAGCTCCGCCGCCGGGCATGCGACGATCTCGATCGACCCGAATGTGCGTCCCAGCTTCGCCACCAGAGACGACTATCAGGTCACCCGCTGGTGCGAGTGGACCGACATCCTCAAGCTCAGCGACGACGACCTGGACCTCCTGCTGCCCGGCACGTCGATGGAGCGCGCCTGCGACACCTGGCACGCCGCCGGCGCCCGCCTGATCGTCGTCACCAGGGGTGCGGCGGGCGCGCTGGTGTCGGTGGACGGCGAGCGGGCGGGCGTGCGGGCGCCGGAGGTGGACGTGGTGGACACGGTCGGCGCCGGCGACGCCTTCACCGCCGGCCTGCTGCACGCCTTGGACGCCCAGGGCCACCTGGGCGGGCGTCTCGACGATCTGGACCTCGAGACGGCGGTGGCGGCGGCCGGCTTCGCCACCCGGGTGGCGGCCCTGACGTGCTCAGTGGCAGGCGCCAATCCACCCTGGTCCCACCACCTCACCACCGCCGCCCCGCGATGACGTCGAAGCGGCCGACCCGGCTGGGCCCTGGGACGTCCGCTTCGACATGATCCGGCCACCTCCGGCCTGGGTCATGTGGCGCGCAGGCCGGCGAAGAGGTCTTCCTCGCGGGCGGGGGCGTCGACCTTGCACAGCTTGCGCTCGAAGGCCTCCTGGGAGAACGCCTGCTGCTGGATGTGCTCAGGCATGTCCAGCACGAAGATGTTCTCCCCCTGGCTCTCGTGCGCCTTGAGCGCCTTGAGCTTGCGCTCGGTGTAGGGGCTGACGTCGACGAGGGTGGTGACCCGCTCGTCAGGGGTGCCGAAGTCGCCGGACGGCTCGAAGCCGAGCTCGACGCCGTGCTCACGCAGCAGCTCGAACATCTTTCTCATCTCGGCGCGGGGCATGGCCGTGTAGTAGAACTTCTCGGGGATGCCGGTCGCCTCGACGGCCGCGACCGTGACGCGGTGCGCCTGGACGTGGTCGGGATGGCCGTAACCGCCGCCGCCGGTCTCGTCGTAGGTCACCACTACCTGCGGCCGGTAGCGTTCCATCAGCGCGCCCAGCTTGGCGGCCGCCACCTCGACCGGCACGTTGGCGAACGCGTCGGCGTGGCCGTTGCCCTCCCATCCGTCCATGCCCGAGTCGCGGTAGCCGAGCAGCTCCAGGTGGTCGACGCCCAAGTGGGTGACCGACTCGCGCAGCTCGGCGAGCCGTCGCTCGGCGACGGCGGCGTCGTCGTGCCCGGCCTCGCCCGGCTTGACGCCACCCTCGGCGTCGCCCTGCTCGCCGTTGGTGCAGGTGACCAGGACGGTGCGGATGCCTTCGTCGGCGTAGCGGGCCAGGATGCCGCCGGTGCTCAGGCACTCGTCGTCGGGGTGGGCGTGCACGATCATCAGGGTGAGTTGCGGGTCCATGACCGGAACACTAGCGGCCGGTTCCGACAGTTGCGGCCCGCCGCGGTCTCGGCGCCGGCCCGAAGGCGCTCGGGGCCCGTGCTCAGGGCCAGTGTGCGCGGTGCTCGCGTACCTGGAGGATCAGCACGCGGTCACGTGCGGCCGCCGGTCCTGGCGAGGTCGCCTGCGCGGAGCCGGGCGGTCGCGGCGGCGGCGCGGTCGCCGAGGTGGTCGGCGAGCGCCGCCTGCTTGAGCCAGTTGTACGGGCTGCACGGCCGCACGTTGATCCGCTCGCTCACCAGCGCCCGCGCGACGTCACGAAGCCCCGCCCGCAGGGCCGCCTCCAGCAGCGTCTTCTGCACGGCGTCCCGCTGCGCGTGGCTGCCCCCGAACTCGTTGACCCGATGCCTGATGGGATAGAGCAGCTCCACCACCGAGGCGTGGTCGCCCCGCCCGAACGCCACGATGGCCCGGCACACCGGCAACCCGACCTGCAGCGTCATGGTGTGGTTGGTGACGCCGGGACGCGGCTCCCGCAAGTACGCCTCCCGCCCCGCGATCAGCCGCTCGGCGTCGCCGATGCGGCCGGCGCCGACGTACGCCATGACCGCGTGCATGTCGTTGAACGCGTAGAACGGCTCCGCCACCCGCGGCGGCCAGGCGTCGGCCAGCGCGGACCAGCGTACGTGCTGCTCCGAGCCCTCCAGGTGGAGGCGCCAGAGCAGGGCGGCGGCGTCGAGCAGCTCCATGCACGACTGCCCGTCCGCCAGCACCGCGTCGTAGATCTCCAGCACCCGTGCCACATCGCCGGACTCCAGCGCGTACAGGCAGTAGTGCCACCAGGTGTGGACGTTGAAGAACGTGCCGGTAAACCAGTCGGGCAGCCGCGCGTCGAGATAGCGCAGGCCGCGGCCGAAGCGGCCCTGCATCTCGTACGTGTGCGCCACCGCGTGGATGCCCCACACGTCGCGCGGGTTGAGCTCGACCGCGCGCAACCCCACCTCCTCCGACCGGTCGTAGTGGCCCGCCTCTTCCAGGCCGAAGGCGTACATGCCCAGGACGTGCCCGAAGTGCCGGTCGTCCGGGCGCCAGGTGTTCAGCGCGCCGCCGACGCGGTCGCGCAGCGAGCGTGCGTCGCCGGTGAAGAAGTCGATCTGGTGGCCTGCCACCAGCGCCAGGGCGTCGCGCGGGTGCTCCACGGTGATCCAGGCCAGCAGCGTGCCGCACCGCAGGAAGTCGCCGTCGAGCAGCGCCTGCACGGCGGCCACGTGCGCGCGCTCGCGGGGGAGCAGCGACGCCTCCTCGACCGCGCGGCGGAACGCCCCGAACCGCGCCCGGGCCTTGCGCGCGTCGCCGGCCTCGGTGGTGAGCAGCCCCAGGTAGGCCGACAGGACGTTGCCCATCGGGAAGGCGGGGGAGTCGGCCAGCGCCGCCTTCGTCTCCGCGGCGACCTCTGCCCGGAGGTGCAGCAGCTCGTGGACGGCCCGGTCGTAGTGCCGCGCCGCGGCGGCGCTCGCCCCGCTCATCGCCAGGCCGTGCTCGTCGTCGAACACAGCTCCAATGTAACGGGGAGGCGTACGAACCGGGGATTCGCCGCGGGTGATGTAGCGTCCGAACCGTCCACGAACCTCTGGACAGGGGCGCCATGACGGACCACGACGACGCCACGCCGGGCCGGGCCTGTGTCGACACCACCGTCCCGCACTCCGCGCGGGTGTGGAACTTCCTGCTGGGCGGTACGGACCATTTCCCCGTCGACCGGGAGGACCCGATCGTGCTGGTGCACGCCCGCGAGCTGCTCACCAGCGCCCCCGAGGGCGCCACCGACTACGTCGACGCCGACGTGCGCGACCCCGCAACACCAATCCCGCCCTGGTGGAGGCCGTCGCCGGCTACAACAGGACCGCCGCCAACACCTACCAGTTGCGCAGCCCGGAGCGGATCGCGGGTTTCTTCGACGGCCTCGAACCGCTGCCTCCCGGAGTGGTGCCGACGCCCGAGTGGCGGCCCGATCCGGACCGGCGGGACGCCCTGCCCGCCGTGGTGAGCGCCGTCTGCGGTGTCGCCAGGAAACCCTGAGCTCCATGGGCGCGCCATGGCCGGGTCCGGGGGCCTGGTGAGTTGAGTTGAACTCAACTAACCTTGGAGCGTGGAGCCCCTGACCGAACGCGCCGCGACCACCCGCCGTCGCATCCTCGAGGCCGCCGCCGCCGAGCTCATCGAGACCGGCGACGTCGAGGTCGCGGCCGCCGCCCGCCGCGCCGGGCTCAGCACCGGCCTGCCCTACCGCTACTTCGGCACCCGCAGCGGCCTGATGAGCGCCCTGCTCGCCGACTTCTACGAACGCCTCGTGACCGAGACCGTGCTCGCCCACTTCGACGGCGCCACCTGGCTCGAACGCTGGCGCGCCCAGCTCACCCAGTGGGTCGACTGGGTGTACGACGAGCCTCTCGCGCCCGTCGTGCTCGGCCGCATGGTCGGCGACGCCCAGGTGGCCGCGATGGAGGCCCGCTGCGCCCGGCGGGTCATCGCCCTCGGCGCCGAGCACGTCGCCGCCGGCCAGGCCGAAGGCGCCGTCACCCCGGGTCGCGACCCGGGCCTCATGTCCGCCGCCGTCGTCGGGGGGATACGTTCCATCCTGTCGGTCGTGCTCGACCAGGACCCGCGCCCCGACCGGGCCGCCGTGCTCCAGGAGATCTGGGAGTTCAGCACCGCCGCGCTCGGCGCCGTACGTGTGGAGGCGTCGTGACCGGTGAGGGGGCGATGTCCGCGCTGCACCGCGACGGCCACCTCGTCATGCGCGACCTGCTGAGCCCGGCCGGCTGCCGCCGCATCCGCGAGGAGCTCGCCCCGCTGCTCAGGCCCGCCGGCCGCGACCCGTTCCGCTCGCGCCACACCCACCGCGTGTACGGCGTGCTCCACAACACGCGCGCCGTGGACCCCCTCATCGACCACCCCCGCGTGCTCGCGCTCGTCGACCGGCTGCTGCTGCCCAATTTCCTGCTCTCGCAGCTGGAGGTCGTCGAGGTGCGACCCGGCGCCCCCGCCCGCGCGCCCGCGTACGACGACCGGCACTACCCTTTGCCCCGTCCGCGCCCCGCCCTGTCCGTGGCGGCGCTCTGGACCCTCGATCCGGGCACCACGCTCACGGTGTGGCCGGGCAGCCACCGCTGGGCCGGACACCGGCCCGCCACGGCGGGCGTGGCGCTGGCGCCCCCGACGGGCTCCTGCACCCTGATCCTCGGCACGCTGTGGCACGCCCGGCCCCCGCAGCGGGGGCAGCCGCACATGACCGTCACCACGCACTACTGCGAGCCCTGGCTGCGCACGAGGGAGGCGTTCCTCCTGTCCCCGGGCAGGGACGTGGCCAGGCAGCTGAGCGCCAGGACACGCCGCATGCTGGGGTACAGCATCCACCCGCCCGAGCTGGGGCTGGTGGACGGCATGCACCCGCACCGGCTCTTCGCCTGACCCGCGCCCCGCCGGGCGGGCCTTCCGGCTCTCGAAGGCGGCGTTCGAAGGGGGGCGGGCTCAGATCAGGCCGAGGGCCAGCATCGCGTCGGCGACCCGCCGGAACCCGTCGATGTTGGCCCCGGCCACGTAGTCGCCCGGCATGCCGTACTCGTCGGCGGTCCGCAGGCAGCGGTCGTGGATGTCGCGCATGATCTCCTCGAGCCGGTGCTCGGAGAACTCGAACGTCCACGAGTCGCGGCTGGCGTTCTGCTGCATCTCCAGCGCGCTGGTCGCCACGCCGCCCGCGTTGGCGGCCTTGCCCGGCCCGAAGGCCACGCCCGCATCCAGGAACACCTTGATGCCCTCCGGCGTGGTGGGCATGTTCGCGCCCTCGCCGACCGCGATGCAGCCGTTGCCGACCATGACGGCGGCGTCGCGGCCGGTGATCTCGTTCTGCGTGGCGGACGGCATCGCCACCTCGCACGGCACCTCCCACACGCTGCGGCCCGCCACGAAGGTGGCGTTGTGGCCGCGGCGCTCGGCGTACACGTTCAGGCGGCCGCGCTCGACCTGCTTGATCTGCTTGAGCAGGTCCAGGTCGATGCCCTTCTCGTCGAGGACGTAGCCGGAGGAGTCGGAGCACGCGACGACCCGGCCGCCGAGCTGCTCGATCTTCTCGATGGTGTAGACGGCCACGTTGCCGGAGCCGGACACCGTGACCCGCCGGCCGTCGAACGACGTGCCGCGCGCCTTCAGCATCTCGTCCACGAAGAACGCGCACCCGTAACCGGTGGCCTCCGTGCGGACCTGCGCGCCGCCGTACGCCAGGCCCTTGCCGGTGATGACGCCCGACTCGTAGCGGTTGGTGATGCGCTTGTACTGGCCGAACAGGTAGCCGATCTCCCGCCCGCCGACGCCGATGTCACCGGCGGGCACGTCGGTGTACTCGCCGATGTGCCGGTAGAGCTCCGTCATGAAGCTCTGGCAGAAGCGCATGACCTCGCGGTCGGAACGGCCCTTCGGATCGAAGTCGGAGCCGCCCTTGCCGCCGCCGATCGGCAGGCCCGTCAGGCTGTTCTTGAAGATCTGCTCGAACCCCAGGAACTTGACGATCCCGAGGTAGACCGACGGGTGGAAGCGCAGCCCACCTTTGTACGGCCCCAGAGCGCCGTTGAACTCCACCCGGAAGCCGCGGTTGATCTGCACCTCGCCACGGTCGTCGGCCCACGGCACCCGGAAGATGATCTGCCGCTCGGGCTCGCAGATACGCTCTATGATCTTCGACTCGGCGTATTCGGGGTGCTTCCCGAGGACCGGGCCGATGCTCTCGAGCACCTCGCGCACAGCCTGGTGGAACTCCGTCTCACCGGGGTTGCGGCGAAGGACGTTGTCGTAGATCGACGACAGCTTCTCGTGCAACACGTACTCCTCAGCTCACTGCATGCGTTCCTCACTGTAAGGGGAGGCGTGATGTGACCTGCACCCGTATGCCCCCCTTTAGCGGGATCTCGTGGCGCCTGTGTGCGCCTGGGCGCCGCCGGTCAGCGGGATGCAAAATCTTCCGCGCGGGCGTCACAGGCGGGTGCGCCGCCCTGTCCTAGCTCGCGAGCGGGGGCGAGCGGTGCTCCCGGCGGACGGGGAGGAACGTCATGAGGATCGTGGTCATCGGCGGGACCGGCATGATCGGGTCGAAAGTCGTGGCCAAGCTCGGCGAACGTGGTCACGAGGCGGTGCCGGCCTCGCCGAACACCGGCGTCGACACGCTCACCGGGGAAGGGCTGGAGGATGTTCTGGCCGGTACGCAGGTGGTCATCGACGTGTCGAACTCGCCGTCGTTCGAGGACGCCGCAGTACGGGAGTTCTTCGAGACCTCCACGCGTAACCTGCTGGCCGCCGAGGCGGCGGCCGGAGTCGGGCACCACGTCGCGCTGTCCGTGGTCGGCGCCCGGCGGCAGCCGGGCAAGGGCTACTTCGGGGCCAAGGCCGCCCAGGAGGAACTGATCGAGAAGTCCTCGATCCCGTTCTCGATCGTGCGCGCCACGCAGTTCTTCGAGTTCGCCCGCGGCATCGCCGACGGCGCCACCGAGGACGGCACCGTACGGATCGCGCCGGTGTGGTTCCAGCCCATCGCCGGCGAGGAGGTCGCCACGGTGGTCAGCAGGGTCGCGGAGGGCACCCCGCTGAACGGCGGCATCGACGTCGCCGGGCCCGAGCGGGTGCTCATGGACGACTTCTTCCGCGACGCGCTGGCCGCCTGGAACGACCCGCGCCAGGTCGTCACCGACCCGGAGGCCCGTTACTTCGGCCTCCACCTCGACCAGGACACGCTGGTGCCCGTCGAGGACACGATCCGCGGCGAGATCACCTACAACGGCTGGCTCGGCGAGTAGCCCGCCCATCCCACCAAGGAGGCACCCACCATGCGGGAACACCGATCGAACGCCTGGCAGACGGCGATCACCATCGTGCAGGAGGCAAAACCGCCGTACATTCCCCAGGGCGCACACGAGATGACCCTGGTCGTCGAATATCCGCCCGGAGACCCAGGCGCGCCGCCGCACCGCCACTACGGACCCGCCTTCGGCTACGTGCTGGAAGGCGAGATGGTGCTGGAGCTCGAAGGTGAGCCCGAGCGGGTCGTACGCGCCGGAGAGGCGTTCTGGGAGCCCGGCGGGGACGTCATCCACTACCAGGACGGCAACAACCGCGACGACATCCCGCTCCGGTTCCTCGTGACGATGTTGTGCGAGCCCGGCAAGCCGATGCTCACCCTGGTGGACGACGAGGAGCTCGCCCAGCGAGCCGACCGGCGCGCCGCACGCCCCGTCTGACCGCCCCGTTTGACCGCTCGGGGTCAGGCGCGGGGGAGCAGGCGGGGGGCGAGCCGCGCCAGCTGGTCGACCGTGTTCGTCAGGTCGTCGGCCAGCGGGTGGAGCAGGACGTGGTCGGCGCCGGCGGCGAGGTGCCGCTCCGCCCGGGCGGCGACGGCCTCGTCGTCCCCCCAGGCCACGATGGCGTCGACGAGGCGGTCGCTGTACCCGCCGTCGAGATCGGCGTCGCCGTACCCGAGCCTGCGGTAGTGGGCGGTGTAGGCGTTCTCGCGGCCGCCTGCGCCGAAGAGGGCGCGGATCCGTCCCCTGGCGCGGACCTCGTCGGTGTCGAGGAGGAGGGCCAGGTGCGGGATCACCAGGGGCCCGGGGCCGAGAGCGTCGCGCGCGGCCCGGGTGTGCTCGACGGGTTGCAGGAAGGGGTGGACGCCGCCGGCCCGTCCGGCGGCCAGCCGGTGCGCCTCGGGGCCGAGCGCGGCCAGGACGCGCGGGTAGCGGGCTTCCGGCAGGACGCGGGTGGCGGCTTCGTCCATGGCGTCCAGGTAGGCGCGCAGCCCGGCCAGCGGGCGCTCGCCGCCGTGGCCGCCGAGGCCGAGGATCACGCGGTCGGGGTACGCCTCGGCGAGCGTGGCCGCACCGCTGTGGGTCGCCCGCGGGTCGCGCATGTTGATGTTGGCGACGCCGGCGCCCGCGACCAGCCGCTCGGTGGCGGCGAGCACCACGGCCAGCTGGGTGAGGATGTCACGCCCGGCGACAGGGGAGGCCGCGGGAGGTTCGCCCGTCCACACCGAGCCGTACCCGAGCCGCTCGATCCGCGCGAACTGCTCCCGTTGCCTGGCCACCGGCGTGTGCAGCAGCGTCATCGGCGCGATCCACACGCCGAAGCGGCCGAGGCGGTCCTGTGTCGGGGTCATCGTCACTCCTGTCCGAGCTTAGCGGAGCTAGCCTCCGCTTATCTGGAGCATACGATACGGAAGGAGGCTCCGGTTCGTGAACCCCAGGAGGCGGATATGGGCGACACCACCACCCGGCGCGCCATGCGGGCCGACGCGCGGCGCAACCGCGACCGGCTACTGGCCGAGGCGCGCACCGCCTTCCTGGACCACGGCACCGACGCCTCACTGGAGGACGTCGCCGCGCGCGCCGGTGTCGGCGTCGGCACCCTCTACCGGCACTTCCCCACGCGGGAGGCGCTGCTGGCAGAGCTGCTGCGCGAACGGTTCGACGCCCTCGCCGCCGGCGCGCGGCAGCTCGCCGCCCACCCGTCGCCCCGCGAGGCGTTGATCACCTGGACGCTCGACTTCGTGCGGACCACCACCGTCTACCGGGGGCTGACCGCGGCGGTGACGGCGACGCTGCACGACCCGGCCTCCGCCCTGCACGCATCCTGCGAGACGATGCGCCGCGCGGCGACGGCGCTGCTGACCCGCGCGCAGGAGGCGGGCGAGGTACGCGCCGACGTCGCGCCGCTGGAGTTCCTGGCCCTGGTCGCGGGCGCCTCATGGGCGCGCGAGCAGATGGCGGGGGCCGAGGTCCCCGGCGATCGCCTGCTCCTGCTGCTCTTCGAAGGCCTGGGCGTGCCGGACTTCGGACGCCGTTCGCCGACCAGATCTGACCGCTCGCCGTAAACCCGCTCCGGATGCGAAATACGGCATACCGTATGTGTTACCCGTATCTTCGTGGCAATCAGTACGAGGTTCGCGAGTCCCACAGGTTTCCTGAGTCGTTCCCGTACCGTGGCGGCGCCCACCTGGAGCCGGTGGCTGGTGCCGCCCGCCGCCCTCTCCGTGCATCTGGCGATCGGGCAGGCGTACGCGTGGAGCGTGTTCAAACCGCCCCTCGAATCCTCCCTCGGCCTGTCGGGCACCCAGAGTGCCCTGCCGTTCCAGCTGGGCATCGTCATGCTCGGCCTGTCGGCGGCCTTCGGCGGCACGCTGGTCGAGCGCAACGGGCCACGCTGGGCGATGTTCGTCTCGATGGCCTGCTTCTCCTCCGGGTTCCTGCTGTCCGCGCTGGGCGTGGCCACGGGACAGTACTGGCTGGTGGTCCTCGGCTACGGTTTCGTGGGCGGGATCGGGCTGGGGATCGGCTACATCTCGCCGGTCTCCACGCTGATCAAGTGGTTCCCCGACCGGCCGGGCATGGCCACCGGCATCGCGATCATGGGGTTCGGCGGGGGAGCGCTCATCGCCTCGCCGTGGTCGGCGCAGATGCTCGGCACGTTCGGCACCGGCACGGGCGGGATCGCCACGACGTTCGTCGTGCACGGCGTCGTCTACGCCGTCTTCATGTCCATGGGCGTGCTGCTGGTGCGCGTCCCCGCCGACGGGTGGACGCCGAAGGGGTGGCGACCGCGCGAGGCGGCCACCCGCCGGCTGGTCACCACCGCCGACGTCTCGGTGCGCAACGCCGTCCGCACCCCGCAGTTCTACCTGCTGTGGCTGGTGTTGTGCCTGAACGTCACCGCCGGGATCGGCATCCTGGAGAAGGCCGCGCCGATGATCGCCGACTTCTTCTCCGGCACCTCCATGCCCGTCGCGGCGGGAGCGGCGGCGGGCTTCGTCGCGCTGCTGTCGCTGGCGAACATGGCGGGGCGCTTCGGCTGGTCGTCCACCTCCGACCTGATCGGGCGCAAGAACATGTATCGTGTCTACCTGGGCGTGGGCGCGCTGCTCTATCTCGCGATCGCGCTGGCGGGCGACACCTCCAAGCCGCTGTTCATCATCTGCGCGCTGGGCATCCTGTCCTTCTACGGCGGCGGCTTCGCGACGGTCCCGGCGTACCTGAAGGACCTGTTCGGCACGTACGAGGTCGGCGCGATCCACGGCAGGCTGCTCACCGCCTGGTCCACCGCGGGCGTGCTCGGCCCGCTGATCATCAACGCGATCGCCGACGGGCAGGAGGCCGCGGGGCGGTCGGGACCCGCTCTCTACACCACGTCCCTCTACATCATGATCGGCCTGCTCGTGGTCGGCTTCGTCGCCAACGAGCTGATCCGGCCGGTGCACGACAGGTACCACGAGCGGCCACGGCAGGAGAACGTGACGGAGAAGGGGCAGGCGGTATGACGGACACGACGGCCACAACGGGCGACGCGGACAGGGCGAACCGGCGGACAGGGCTCATGGTGCTGGCCTGGGCGTGGGTGGGCGTGCCCTTCACGTACGGCGTCTACCAGCTGTTCCTCAAGCTCACCCAGCTCTTCTCCGGCTGAGCGGTCCCTGAGCCGCGCATGCGGCCTGCGTCACGCCCGTCCGATGCGCAGGGGCAGCGTCCGCGGCCCGCGGACCTGCCCCGTCGCCCACGTCACCGCCGCCGGGTCGGCCAGGGTGAACTCCGGGATCCGCTCCAGCCAGACCTCCAGGGCGACCCGCAGCTCCATGCGCGCCAGGTGGGAACCCACGCAGCGGTGGATGCCCAGGCCGAACGCGACATGCCGGTTGACCTCGCGGTCGATGACGACCTCGTCCGCCCGCTCGACGTGCGCCGGGTCACGGTTGGCCGCGGGGAACGACACCAGTACCCAGTCGTCGGCCTTCATGTCGACGCCGCGCCAGTGCATGTCCTGCTTGACCAGCCGCGCCATCGTGACCGGCGCGTACGCCCGCAGGAACTCCTCCATCGCGGTGGGCAGCAGCTCCGGCTCGGCCACCAGGCGCTCCCGGTCGGCCGGCGTCTTCGCCAGATGCCACAGGGACGCGCCGATCGCGCTCCACGTGGTGTCGATGCCGGCGATGAGCAGCAGGGCCATCGTGCCGGACACGTGGGCCGGCTGGAGCTTCTGGCCGTACAGCTCCGCCTCGATGAGGTAGGTGGTCAGGTCGTCGCGCGGGTTGTCGAGGTGGTCGCGGATCTGCTCCAGCAGGTAGTCGAACAGCTCGCCCATGTGCGCCATGCGCTCATCGGGCGGCAGGTTGACGCCCTCGAGCGCGTGCTCGATGAACGCGCGGAAGCGGGGCCCGTCCTCCGGAGGGAAGCCCAGCATGTCGGCGATGACGCGTACCGGGATGTGCTGCGCGTACTCGCGGGCCGCGTCGACGTCCCGCCGGCCCTCTAAGGCGTCGATGAGCGTGTGGCAGTACGCCCGCGTGGCCGCCTCCCGCTTGGCGACGGCGCTCTTGGTGAACGCCGGCAGCAGCAGCCTGCGCGCGTCGCGGTGGAACGGCGGGTCGGAGGAGATCGGGGGCACGCCGCCGACCGGCGCCAGGTCGAGCGGCGGCCGGTAGTTGCTCATGATGATCGAGCGCGAGGAGAAGTGCTCGGTGTCGTAGGCGATCGCCGCGACGTCCTCGTACCGCGTCGGCAGCCAGCCGCCGCCGAACCGCCCGGTGTGCGCGATCGGGCAGCCCTGCCGCAGCTCGTCCTGGATGGGGTACGGGTCGGCGGCCCACTCGGGCTCAAGATGGGAGAAGTCGTTCGCCCAGTCGGTGACGGGACCGGTGACGATCTCGCTGCGGGTCCCGACGAACTCGTCGTCCTGCCCGTCACGGTAGTCCTGCGTGAAGCGCTCGTCAACGGCCATGTCAGGTCTCCTCGTGCGCGTCGATCGCCCTTTCGGGACAGTTGGCCACCGCCAGGCGGGCCGACTCCTCCTCGCCCGGCGCAACGATGCCATGGCCGAGAACCTGCCCGTAACCCTCGTCGTCCTCGCCGAACAGGCTCGGAGCCAGGTCGTAGCAGCGCCCGTGCCCCTGGCACCGTTCGGGGTTGATCTGTACTTTCACGGGGTCGACTCCTTCTTCTCTGTGATGCCCGCGGGGCCGAGGACCGTCACGACACGGGCGAGCAGCTCGGCCCACTCCTCGTCGGCGACCGCGTGCAGGTCCGGCGTGACCAGCACGCTGCCCATCGCCAGCAGGAGGCAGAAGTGCGCCAGCGCGTCGGGCGACAGCGCGGGATCGAGCTCGCCGTCGTCCTGGGCCCCGCGGACGAGCCCGGAGATCTGGCCGGCGCGTTCGCCGATGTAGTCGCGCATCGGCAGGGCCACGTCCTGGTCACGGGGAGCCGCGACGAGCGCCTCGACGATGAGACGGCCACGGACGTCGGGCCTGCGGGGGAGCCGGCGGCCGATGACGAGGAGCAGCTCCGTGACCGGCCGGTTCGGGTCGGCGGCCAGCAGGTCGGCGAGCATGCTGCGGCCGTGCGCGCGCAGGGCCGCCACGAGCAGGTCCGCCTTCGAACCGAAGTGCGCGTAGAGCGCGCCGTTGCTCACCCCGGCGGCGGCCGCGATGTCGGCGACACGGGTGCCGTCATATCCGCGCTCGGCGAAGGCGTCGGCTGCCGCGCGCAGCAGCCGCTCCCGCGTCTCCGCGGCGGTGACACCGGCGATGCGCCCCATGAACGAATTAAAAAGTCGTTCATTTGATTCGTCAAGGGCACCGGTGCGGAGTTGAGGCTTGTCTGGCGCGCTTGCAGATGTCAGAACGGCACGGGAGATGTCAGCGGACTTGGCAGCAGGCCATCGGAGTTGTCAGTAGGCGCGTGTACGGCAGGAGGTTCGGCCCGGAGATGGCTGCGGTCTGGCGTCGGCGGCTGGCGCTGGTGGTGGCACCGGCGTACGGTGAGTCGTTCGCGTCGTGGGGCCGCCGGATGGCCCTGCGGAACGGATGGCCACGGGCGCGCCGCCCGCGATTCTCGATAGCCGCAGCCGGCGATCACCGGAGCCGGCGATCGCCGCAGTCAGCGATCTCCGGGCGCGCCGACGAAGGCGGCGCCGATCTCCGCCATCCGCTCGGCCGCGTAGCCGGGATCGATCAACGCCTCGGGGGTGTGGAGGCCGGGCGGCACGGGGTCGCCGCGCAGGCCGAGCAGTCGCTCGACGCCGAGGGCGACGCCGAGCGCCGTCAGGGGGCGCTGCCCCTCCGGGTGGAGGAGGTAGCGGCTCGTCCTGAGTGGTGCGCCCGCGCGGTCCACGCCTTCGAGGTCGATCTTGACCTCCGTGGACGCGGGCCCGCCGCGCCGCCTGCCCGCCGATTCACCGATCGCGAACGCGAACGCGAAGCGGACGTTGGGCGCACCCGTCGCGACGGCCAGGCTCGGCACGTCGAGGATGGGGACGATCTGGCCGGGCAGCACGGCGCCGTCGACACTGGTGACCTCCACCTGCGCGTCAGGGCCGCTGACCCAGTCGAAGACGCCGTCGCGGCGGACGTGCCCCGCCGAGGTGGCGGCCAGCAGGCGTGCCATGTCCGCCGTGGCCGCGGGCCCGCCGCTGTCCTGTTCGTCCAGCACGCCGCTGACCTCGATGGTGTCGAGCCTGTCGAACTCCCTGGCGAGGCCGAGCACCGCGAGGACGACGAGCCCCGCGTACCAGTGGCTGGCCAGCAGAATCGGCGCCGCGCCGGCTCGCAGGCCGGCGGCGACAACCTCGGGGCCGATGTCGACCAGGCCGCTGGAGATGCTGACGTACGGCAGGCCGCGGTCCTGTGCGTAACGCAGTCCGTTCAGGTGGCTGTCCCACACCGTTGCCACGACCGCCGAGTAGCCGTCGGTCCACTGGAGGCCGAGGTCGCCTCGCCGCAGATCGATGGTCACGGCTGTCGCGCCGCCGAGCTCGTCGGCGACCCGCCGGGCGCGGCCGAGATCGCGGCCCGCGATCGTCAACGGCAGCTCCGGGTGCCACCGGCGCAGGAGGGCTGCGGTCCCCGCGCCCGCCTGGCCGGATCCGCCCATGATCAGTACGGAGTGCTCCACGGTGATGTCCTCTCGCTAACCTACATTCTGTAACTTACATTTTGTAGCTTATGGTGGAAGGCAACGCAAGGGAGGACGATGACCACGGGATCGACTCGCCTGTCCAAGCCGGCCAGGCGGGAGCAACTGCTCGACACCGCCATGGCGATCGTGCGCGCCCACGGCACCGACAGCCTCACGCTACTCAGCCTGGCGGAGGCCGCCGGAGTGAGCAGGCCGATCGTCTACGACCACTTTGGCACGCGCCCCGGCCTGCTGATTGCGCTCTACCGGCGGCTCGACGAGCGGCACCGGGCCGCCTCGGAGGAGGCCCTGCGTGACGCCCCGGCCGTCCCCCGCGAGATCGCCCGCGTCCTGAGCGCCGCCTACTTCGCCTGCGCCACCGACATGCCGGAGTGGACCGCGATCTCGGCCGCGCTCAAGGGGAACCAGGAGATGGAGGCGATCGAGCGCGAGCTGCTCGACGGCTACACGGACCTGATGGCCACCGCCCTGCGGCCGTACTCCAGGCTCACGCACGAAGCCCTCCGGCTGCGCTGCGTCGGCGCGCTGGGCGCGGCCGAGGCGATCGCCGCGGAGCTGAACCGGGGGCGGGCCACCGTCGCCGAGGCCATCGCGGCGCTGACCGACCTGACCGTCGGCAGCATCGACGCCGGAGCCCAGGACTGACGCTGTCGCGGCCCGTTGTGTGGTGGTGCTGTGGGGGTATCGGGCGGGCCCCGTGCAAAGGGTCGCCCTGGGCGGGGCGGCGTCCCTAACCCTTGATACCGCGGCCTTCTGCCCCAGTGCCTGGCCGCGCCTGATCCGGTCTTGCGCGTCGCCCGGCATCCGCTGCCCTGCGGGACCCGCCCCCGGCTTCGCGTCTATCTGTCGGCTGGTGTCCGAGCCGTACCCGAACAGGAGAAAAGGCCGTGCCCGGTCAGCGGGGTCAGTCCCAAGTGGGCAGCATGCCCTCGGGGTAGCGGGCGCCGAAGCCGCCGGTCGGGAGGATCTCGGCGATGCGCTTCAGGTCGGTGTCGTCGAGGGTGAGGTCGGCGGCGGCCACGTTCTCCTCCAGCCGCTGGATGCTGCGGGTGCCGGGGATGGGGACGATGTCGTCGCCCTGGGTCAAGAGCCAGGCCAGGGCGAGCTGGGCGACGGTGGCGTCCTTGGTCGCGGCCAGGTCGGCGAGCCGCTGGGTGGCCTCCAGATTCTTCTCGTAGTTGCCGGGCTGGAAGCGGGCGTCCCAGGTGCGCATGTCGGTGGGGTCGTACTCGGCGCCGGGCTTGGCCTGCCCGGTGAGGAAACCCCGGCCGAGCGGCGAGTAGGCGACGAACCCGATCCCGAGCTCGCGCAGGACGGGGAAGAGGATCTCGGCGTCCCGCTCGAACAGGGAGTATTCGGTTTGCAGGACCGAGACGGGCTGTACGGCGTGCGCGCGACGGATGGTGTTCGCTCCCGCCTCGCTCAGCCCGAAGTAGCGGACCTTACCGGCGTCGATGAACTCCTTGACCGTCCCGGCCACGTCCTCGATCGGCACGTTGGGGTCGACGCGGTGCTGGTAGAGCACGTCGATGACGTCGACGCCGAGGTAACGCAGGCTGTTGTCGACGACCTCGCGGATGTGCTCGGGACGGCTGTCGACACCGCCCTCTCTGGTGCCGGTGAAGTCGAAGCCGAACTTGGTCGCGATGACGACCTCGTCGCGTATCGGTGCGAGCGCGGCGCCGACGATCCGCTCGTTCTCGCCCTGCCCGTACAGCTCGGCCGTGTCGAAGAACGTCACGCCCAGCTCGTGGGCCCGGCGGATCGTCGCGATCCCCTCGTTCTCATCCGACGGCCCATAGGCCAGGGAGATGCCCATCGCGCCGTATCCCAGCGCCGACGCCGCCAGCCCCTGCCGTCCGAGGGTCCGTTGCTCCATGATGCGTCCTCATTCCCACAGATGTAAGAGTGCTCTAACATTAAGTAAGAGTACTCTAACATTGGGAAGGGAGGGAGAATCGTTCGCCGTGAGCAGACCCACGCCGCCGAAACGCGGCTACCACCACGGCGACCTGCGCGCCGAGCTCATCCGCGAGGGCCTCGCGCTCCTGGCCGAGTCGGGCATCGCCGGTTTCTCCGTGGCGAAGGTCGCCGCCCGCGTCGGCGTGTCATCGGCCGCGCCGTACCGTCACTTCCCCGATCGGGAGGCACTGCT
Organism: Nonomuraea sp. B5E05; assembly: GCF_039880665.1. Classification (NCBI taxonomy): domain Bacteria; kingdom Bacillati; phylum Actinomycetota; class Actinomycetes; order Streptosporangiales; family Streptosporangiaceae; genus Nonomuraea; species Nonomuraea sp. B5E05. Next base: position 152,760 of record NZ_JBDPMJ010000010.1, on the reverse strand, counting down.
CGCCGCCTGCGCAGCCGCCATCATCAGCGACATCACCGAGGTTCTCGTCGAGGCGGCCGAGCGGGCGGGGCCCGATCCCGTGGACCGGCTCGCTGCCACCGCGGGCGCCTACACCCGCTTCGTCCTGGAGCACCGCGCCGGCCTCGACCTCGTCTACTCCTATGACTTCGCCGAGCCCCACCGGCCGACGGTCCAGGAGCAGAGCCGCCACCTCACGGCCGCCCTCATGCGCCTGGCCGCGGACGTGCTGCCCGCCGACACCTCCTGGGCCGACACCGCCGATTTCGTCTACGTGCACCTGTCCACCACGCACGGCTACGCCACCCTGCTCTTCAAGGGCACCCGCCCGCCACAAGGCATCGACGATCACGCAGTTCGCGCTGTCACCGCGGCCCGTGACCACATCACCGGGCATCTCCTGCGCCTGCGAAACGCCCGCTGACGAAACCGGCGACGACTCAGTAGGCCAGCGGGTGTGCAACCTGGCGATCGGCGCAATGGTTACACCCTGGCGCCACCATCGCAAGATCGCCAGTTAGTCTTTGCGATGTACGCTGCGGACTCTTCCGCAGGATGGACCAAGAACGCGAGCTCCGAGAGCTGATTCTCTCCCGGCTTCAAGCGCACGGCGTCCGACTCCCTGAAGCCCTCGTCGGCAACCCTGGGCCAGAACAACCTCGAACTTCGGAGTCATGGCCTTCACTCGAGTGAACGCGACCTTCGACCTGGCACTGCCAACTTCGATCAACTTCGATGACGCGAGCATCCACATTTCGACACCCGTCGAAATGACAGTGCCCAGGTCAGCCGCAGGCTCCACTGTCATGTTCAGTGGCTCCAGACAGGCGAGCTCCGCGCGTTCTATGGGCGGGGACGGGCTACTTCGGCTGGCTCGACCTGCTGCGTCTTCGCTGGTGGGTAAGGCGGCGATTCCGGCCGGTTGACGCGCTCCGTCAGGGCGAACGGGCCATATGTCTGTGCCGCCGAGACTGCTGGGCCACAATGACCCGCATGCCTACCATGCCCGAAGATCACGTAGAGACTGTACATCCGTCCCGATCCAACGACTACGACAGCTTCGCCGAGGGGTACACGGCCGAGAACGAGACCAGCCTCCTGAATGCGTACTACGAGCGTCCCGCGATGCTGGAACTCGCCGGGGACGTGACTGGCCGGCGCATCCTCGACGCCGGCTGCGGCTCAGGCCCCCTGTTCGCCGAACTGCGCGATCGAGGCGCCATCGTCACCGGCGTCGACGCGAGCGCCGGGATGCTGGAGATGGCCCGGCAGCGGCTGGGCACCGACGCGGACCTGCGGGTCGCCGACCTGGCCGGCCCGCTGCCCTTCGCCAACGACGCCTTCGACGACGTCATCGCGTCGCTGGTGCTGCACTACCTGGAAGACTGGGGACCGACACTGGCGGAGCTTCGACGCGTGCTGAAGCCTGGCGGCCGACTCCTCGTCTCGATCGACCATCCTTTCAGCGTCGCTCTCTTCCAGCACATGGCCGGGGAGAAGCCCAAGTACTTCGAGACCCGCAGCCGGACCGAAGAATGGACCATGGGTGGGCAGACCACCCAGATGAAGTTCTGGGACCGGCCGCTGCACGCGATGACCGAGGCCTTCACCGCGGCGGGCTTTCGCATCAGCGTCATCAGCGAACCGCCGTTCGTGCCGGAAGCCCGCGAACGGTTCCCCGAGGAGCTCCGCGAGTTCGAGCCCACCCGCACGAGGTTTCTGTGCTTCTTGTTCTTCGTTCTCGAAGCCGGCTAAGGGCGCCTCGTAACGATCATCTGCGGTGACTCGGCGCACCGCTCACGCACGGTGACGGGTAACGGCGGTGGGACGCGCCTTGTCCGCGGCAGATCCGCATGGGTCAGAATGTGCCGATGACGATCTCCGCTGACGACTCCGGTCCGGTCCGGATCGTGACGGCCGTTCTTCGCGACGGCGATCGGGTGTTGCTGTGTCATCGAAGCGCCGGACGCCGTTGGAATCCCGACGTGTGGGACCTGCCGGGCGGTCATGTCGAGGAGGGGGAGGATCCGAAAGAGAGCCTTGTCCTATCTCTCGATGCTCACCGCCGTGCTCGTCGCGTGACGTCGGGAAACCGGGGGCGCGTGCTCATCGGCCGATCGCGCACTCGCCATCCCGGCCCGGTTCCCCGCCAGGCCGACCTGGGGCCGTGACGCTCTCCCAGGGTCGTAGTCCTTCGCCGGCCAGGAGCAGCACACCTGGTTTGACGAGACCCTTGAGAAGAGCGCTACGAGCAGGCAGGGATCGAGATGGTCCGCGTCACCGCAAGAACTCCCGGCGCGTCGCCAGAAGATTACGGGTGGGAAAAAGGCAGCGGGCTCGGCGACATCTATACCGTCGTCTTCGTCCGCGGGCTCGACGAGCACGAGGTGCTTCGCCGGATCGGGGCCGCGGACGAGGACATCCGGTTCATCACGGACGAGGACTACTCTCAGCCGGAAGGGCCGGAGATCATCACCGTGAGGCGAATCGAGGACTGGACGATCGCCATCGAGGACTGCGGTTGGCGAGCCTCGCACATGGAGGCCCTCTGCCCTCTATCCAGCGACGGCGGACAGGCGGTGGCGGTGATGCGCCATGACTACGCCGCCCGGCACCGCCTTGCCTACGCCGTCGACGGGAAATACCTCACCGACATCAACCCGGCCTTCCCCATCGAGAGGCGTGGCGCGGATCCTGATCGGCTCAATTGCTACCTTCGTGAGCTGGGTATCGATTCCGCCGCCGACGACCGCATCGACAACGCCATCCCGGCGGCCCTGGCGATCGCCAGCCGGATCGCCGGCGTCGTGATCACCCCAGAGCACCTTCGTCGCCCCATTCTCGGCGCCGCCATCCCCGGCGCCCATTGACCTGAAGGCTCTGCTGGCATCCCGGACCAGAACAATCCCGAACCATGGAGTCATGGCCTCCACCTGAGTCGCCCAGAGTCACAGCGCGTGATCTTCGACTGGTTACTGTCATCGTCGATGACGAGAGCATCGGCATTTCGACGCCCATCGAAGTGAGAGTGCCCTGGTCGGGAGCGGGTCCCACTGTCATCTTCAAGAGGTCCAGACGCCTACGGGGCGCCTTCCTCGTGGAGGAAGGCGGTGACGCCCTCGTACGCGCCCTGGGATGCCTGGCCTGTCGTGTCGTACTCCAGGAGCAGCAGGCCGTTCGGTGTCGCCTCGTGGCGGACCAGGCGCAGGCCGGACGTGGCGCCCGGGCCGGCGACCAGGCGGCGGCCGGTGCGCAGCAGCGTGGGCGCGACGGCGAGGCGCACCGTGTCGATCAGGCCTGCCGCCAGCAGCGCGTCGGCCAGGCGGGCGCTGCCGTGGATCTGCAGCTCGCGTCCCGGTCGTGCCTTCAGCGCGGCGAGCGCCTGGGCGGGGTCGCCGCCGAGCACGGTCGTGGGGTGCCAGGTTCCCTCGGTGAGGGTGTTCGACACGACGTACTTCGGCAACGCGTTCATGCGTTCGGCGTACGGGTCGGCCGGGTCGGTGATCTTCGGCCAGTCGCGCGCGAACGCTTCGTAGGTGCGGCGTCCGAACAGCAGGGCGTCGGCGAGGCCGAGCCATTCGGAGGTGCGCCGGACGAAGGTCTCGTCGATGTGGGGCACGAGCCACCCGCCGCGGGTGAAGCCGTCGCTGGTGTCCTCGTCCGGTGAGCCCGGCGCCTGGCTGACCCCGTCGAGGGTGACGAACTGGAGTAGCACGATCTTCATCGCGGTGCCGTGCTCTCGGCGAAGGTGGCCAGCTGGCGCGTGACCGAGCCCCAGCCGTCGGCGAAACCGAGTTTCTCGTGGTGGGCACGCGATTCCGGGTCGCCGTGCCGGACGACGATCCGGTAGTCGGTGCCGTCGGGGTGGTCGCTCAGCGTGATCGTGGCGGTCATGGCGACGGGTGCGGGGGCGGCGGGGCGCCAGGCGCTGGTGATGGCGTTGGTGAACACGATCCGCTCTGCTTCGTCCACGGCGAGGAAGCAGGCGTCGAGGTGGGGGACGAACTCCGGCCCGCCGTCGCTCATCCGTGTCACGAACGCTCCTCCGGGCCGCGGGTCCAGGCGCTCCACCCGGCAGCGGGAGGGTGCGGGGAGCCACCACTGCTCCAGCTTGGACGGGTCGGTCCAGGCGCTCCACACGGTGGCGCGCGGGGCGCGGATGATCCGCTCAATGCTGAGGTCGAGGTCGGGGTTCATGGCCTGTTCTCCTGCGGGTCGGTGACGAACCGTTCGAGGCGGTCGGTGCGTTCCTGCCAGATCCGGCGCTGCTCGCCGAGCCAGTCGTCGACGAGGGCGAGGCGTTCGCGGTTGAGCACGCAGGTGCGCACCCGGCCGGTCTTGGTCGTGTGGATGAGCCCGTTCGTCTCGAGAGTCCGTACGTGCTTCATGAACGAGGGGAGGGTGATGGGGAAGTCGCGGGCGAGGTCGCCCACGCTCGTGGGACCGCGGCCGAGACGCTGGACGACGGCGCGCCGGGTCGGGTCGGCGAGGGCGAGTAACACGCCGTCCAGCTGTGCCGAATGCTGTGCCATGAAGCTAAGTATTGCGCGGAGGAATGGTTAGTGCAAGGGCTAAGTGTTCCCGCCGTCCGCGACGGCGTGCGGTCAGGTGAAACGCCTGCCCTCGTCGCGGCGGTAGGCCCAGGCGGCGGCGGCCACCATGGCGCCGGTCCAGACGGCCAGCATGACCAGCGGCACCACGCCCGGCTGAGCACCGGTGATCGCCCACCAGATCAGCTCGGCCGCGCCCCTGGTGGGCACGTACGGCGAGACGGCCTGCACGAACCCCGGCAGGATCTGCGGCGGCAGCAGCAGCCCGCCGAGGATGGCCATGGGGAAGAACAACAGCTGCGACACCGCCATGGCGGCCTTCGAGGCCAGCAGGAAGCCGACGCACAGCCCCATCAGCATGAACGGCACCACGCCCACGACCAGCGCGGAGACCCCCAGCAACAGCCCGGCCGGCGTGATCGTCGCCTCCGTGAACAGCGCCGCCACCACCAGCACGGGGATCACCGAGAGCAGCATGACGACCAGCGTCGACAGGATCCGCCCGGCGAAGCGCGGGAGCGGGCCCGCGGGAAGCGTGCGCAGGTACGGGTTCCACGGCAGGTCGCGGTCCTGGGCGACCGCGCTGCTGAGCCCCATGAGCGCGGCCGACATGGCGCCGAAGAACATCAGCGAGCCCGTCGCCGTCGTCGCGGCCACGGGGTCCTGGCCCGCGAACGGCACCACGAACGCCACCATCGAGACGGCCGGGAAGAACGCGCTGGCCAGGATGGCGATCGGCACCCGGATCTGCTCGATCACGAGGTAGCGGGTGTGGGCGAGGACCAGGCTAGACATGTGCGGGCTCCTTCGAGGTGAGGGTGAGGAAGGCCTCCTCCAGCGTGGCCGGCCTGATCTCCAGGCCGGAGAACGGCACCCCGCTGCGTACCAGCTCCACGACCAGCCGGTCGGGGTCGTTGACGACCAGGTCGATCCGGTCGCCCGAGCGTTCGGCGCCGAGCACGCCCGGCAGGTGCGGCAGGTGCCCGGCGACGAGGGAGACGCGCCGGGTGCCCACCATGCCGCGTACGGCCCGCACGCTGTCGTCGGCCAGGACGCGGCCGTCACCGACCACCAGGACCCGTTCGGCCAGGGCCTCGATCTCCTCCAGGTAGTGGCTGGTGAGCAGTACGGTGCCGCCCTCCTCGTGGAAGGACCTGATGCCCTCCCACAGCGCCCGCCTGGCCTCGACGTCCAGGCCGGTCGTCGGCTCGTCGAGGAACACCAGCCGCGGCCTGCCCGCGAACGCCAGCGCCACCGCCAGCCGCCGCCGCTGCCCGCCGGACAGGCCGCCGACCTGCCGCCTGACCAGGTCGCCGAGGCCGAACCTGGCCAGCAGTTCGCCCGTGCCGACGCTGTCGGGGAAGTGCGCGGAGACGAAGTCGGCGATCTCGCCGACGCGCAGCGACTCGGGCAGGCCGGTCTCCTGGGGGGTCATGCCGATGCCGCGCCGCATGGCCGGGTCCAGCGGCGAGCCGCCGAACAGCTCCACCGTGCCGGAGGTGGGCCGGCGCAGTCCCACGAAGAGGTTGATGAGGGTGGACTTGCCGGCGCCGTTCGGGCCGAGCAGGCCGACCACTTCGCCCGCTCTGATGTCGAGCGAGACGTGGTCGAGCGCGAGCACGTCGCCGTAGCGGCGGGTGGCGTCGATCGCCCTGGCGAGGACTGTCATGTCGGGTCTCCTGTGTCGTGGTGCCGGCGGGGGTGCGGTCATCTCCGTGCCAGCCCCGGAACGAGCACGGCGCCGACGATCAGGTGCAGCAGGACCAGCGCCAGCGCCGAGGCGGTGCCGGCGGCGCTGCCGAGCGGGCCGAGCAGGGACAGGGCGAGCACGACCAGGGCGACGATCGTCCAGAGCCGGCCGGCCCGGGGGACGAACCGCTCGAGAACGGCCAGCAGCGCCCAGCCCGCCAGCCCGGCCAGCAGGCTCGCCACCACGACCGCCGCCGGCCCGACCTGCTGGATGCCGCCGCCCATCCGCGCGGTCAGCGCGATGCCGGCCACCGGGACCGCGAGGACCCAGCCGGCCAGGGCGGCCGCGGACGCGCCGAGCACGGTGAGCAGCCTTCTGACGGAGGTGTTCATGCGGGCGTTCATGTCTCCCGCGCGGCGGCCGCCGCTTGAGCGCCGCGCGGGAGTGGCGTGGACAGGAGTGTTCGGGGAGGTGTTCATGCCGGTCACCCTCGCTCGTCGCCCCGGCCTGCCGCATCGGGCGCGCGGTCGCGCCGTGTCCTCCCCCGGTGGGGAGCGGCTCCTCCTTTGGTAGGTGACGGGCCTGCCGTACCGGCGACCAGCTGGGGCGATGCGCCGCCTCGGTGTCGCCTCCCCAGCCCACCCCGTCCTCGGCCGGAGCAGCCGGCGGGGGTGGCACGCAGGGACAAGCCGCCGGGCCCGTGTTGCCGGACCTCGCCGATGACGTGACGGTTGAGACGCATCCGGGGAAGGCGTGAAGGGTTCGATGACGACCGCATCGAAGGAGTCGGCAGCAACGTCCTGGCCGCGGCTGCGGGCCGGTGACCTCGCTCCTCGTCTCTCCGGCCGGCTTCCCCGACCTCGCCGCGGTCGAAGACCTCACACGGGTGCTGAGCGGCTGGGGCCTGAAGGTCAGGATCGGGGAACACGTTCTGGATCAGCCCGGTTAGCTCCGCGCGGTGAGATGCCGCCACCCCGGCGACCACGCCGCCCTTGACCGGGGCCGCCACCGCCACCGACGGCTGTCCCGCTGCCAGGCACAGAACCGGCACCTTGTCACCGGGGTCAGCGTGGAGGCGGAACTGTGACGGCGGACCTGGCCGGGCTGCCGCGACGCCTGGACCGTCGGCGGTTCACCGAGCGGCGGCGCGGCGGCGACGGGCCGGGTCGGAGAGGACGGCCGCGTTGTAGCCGGCGTCGTCGGGGTTGAGGTCGGTGCCGGGCGCCACGATGCGGTCGATGCGGTCCAGCACGGCGGGTTCCAGGACGATGTCCGCGGCGCTCAGCTGGGAGTGCAGGTGCTCGGCGGTGCGCGGGCCGATGATCGCCGCGGAGACCGCGGGGTGCGAGGTGACGAACGCCAGCGCCAGCTGGATCAGCGTCAGGCCCGCTTCGCCGGCGATGCGGGCGAGCTCGGTGGCGGCGTCGAGCTTGGCCTGGTTGCCCGGCACGGTCAGGTCGTAGTGGGCGGACGTCTGGCGGAAGGGCATCGTCCGCGTGCGGTGGCTGGACAGGCCGGGCGCGTCGCGGCGCCAGCGGCCGGACAGCCAGCCCCCGGCGAGGGGACTCCAGGCCAGCACCCCCATCCGGTACGCCTCGCAGGTGGGCAGCACGTCGGCCTCGACGCCCCGGCTGAGGAGGGAGTAGGGCGGTTGTTCGCAGACGAAGCGCTCGCGCTGCCGCCGCTCGGCGGTCCACTGCGCCTGCACGATGGCCGAGGGGGCGAACGTCGAGGACCCCGCGTAGCGGATCTTGCCGGCGCGGACGAGGTCGGACAGCGCCCCCAAGGTGTCGTCGAGGTCGGTGGCGGGATCGGGCCGGTGCACCTGGTAGAGGTCGATGTGATCGGTGCCGAGGCGGCGCAGGCTCTCCTCGCAGGCCCGGACGATCCAGCGCCGGGAGGCGCCGCGCTCGTTGGGGCCGGGACCCATGGGGCTCGACACCTTGGTCGCCAGGATGACGTCGTCGCGGCGTCCGGCGATCGCCTTCCCGACGATGACCTCCGACTCGCCGCCCGAATAGACGTCGGCCGTGTCGATGATGTTGACTCCGGCGTCGAGCGCCGTGTGGATGATGCCGATCGATTCGGCATGATCGGGGTTTCCCCACTTCCCGAACATCATCGCACCCAGGCACAGCGAGCTGACGTGGATTCCCGTGCCGCCGAGTGTGCGGTAGTGCATGACCTTGGACGGCCCTTCCGTGAACGAGGCGGTGTGGTGTGCAACGTCCGGCAGGCCTCTGCTACCGTCCGCAATAACCGGAGCAGGGTCCGGTTGGCCGCCAGGTTAACCGGAGCCGACTCCACATAGCAAGCCGGGGAGAACGCATGCCTGAACCGTCCGGACGGCCGATTCGGGCCGACGCGCGGGCCAACGAGGACAAACTGCTCGCCGCGGCGGCCGCGGCCTTCGCGCGGGACGGTGCCGCCGCGACCCTGAAACGGATCGCCAAGGACGCGGGCGTGGGGATCGCCACGCTGTACCGGCGCTTCCCGACCCGCGAACAACTCGTCGACGCCACCTACCGCTACGAGACCGCCCGGCTCGCCTCCCGGGCCTCGGACCTCCTCGCCGGGCTGCCCGCCGATCGGGCCCTGCGGGCGTGGATGTCCGAGGTGCTGGACTACCTCGCCGCCAAGCACGGCATGGCCGAGACGCTCAAAGCCCTCCTGCGGAGTGACCAGCGGCTCAGCTCGCTGACGCGCGAGCAGCTGACCGGCGCGGTCGAGGAGTTCCGCGTCGCGGGGATCGCCCAGGGCGTGATCAGGGACGACGTGCCGTCAGGCGACATCCTCATGGCCCTGGCGGGTGCCACCCTGGTGACCGGGGCCGCCGACCAGCGCCCGCAGGCCGAACGGCTGCTCGACCTGCTGATGGACGGCCTCACCGGCGCGGACGGACGCCGCCGCGACACGCCGTGATCCCGGGCGCGCGCAGCACCCCGTCCTGGGCGGTGCGGCCCGGCCCGGGCGGTGCGCCTCGGCCCCGGGCACGGCGCCCGGCAGGGCGCGCCGAGCATGCCGGGCGTTCGCGATCAGGAGTGCGTTAGGCGGGCGGCCACCTCGAACAGCAGCCTCTCCTGACCAGGACGGCAGACGAGCTGCAGCCCCACCGGCAGGCCGCTCGGGCTGTCCATCGGGCCGTTCGGGCTGTCCGGGCCGTCCACCAGTCCGGCCGGTACGGTCAGCGCGGGCAGGCCGAGCACGTTCCACGGGCTCGTGTACGCCAGCAGGGCGGCCCGGACAGCGATCTTCTCCCCGTCGAGCACGGCCTCGCGCTGCCCGATCGGAGGCGCGGTCATCGGCACGGCCGGCAGCGCGAGCACGTCATGGCGGCCGAACAGCTCTCCGACCGTCCGGGCGAGGCGCTCGCGGGCGGCCATGGCGCGCACGTACCGCCAGCCGGGTACCTCCTCGGCGGCCCGCAGGCGGTCGAGCACCTCGGCGTCGAACAGCTCGGGCGCATCGGCGAGGCGGTCAGCGTGCACGGCGGCGGCCTCGCAGCTCTGGATCGTCGTGTACGTCTCCCGCAGTTCGCCGCCGGCGCCGGCGGGGAGCCTGACCTCCTCCTCCGCCCCCGACGCCGCCCGCGCCGCACGCACGACGCGCGGGTCCCCGGGGAACAACCCGGCCGGATCGAGCCACGCCACCCGCACCCGGCCGGCGTTCAGCCCCACGTTCTGCCCGGAGCCCAGCCCGGCGTCCTGCCCCGCGACCTGCCCCGCGACCTGCCCCATGTCAGGCCCGGCGTCCTGCCCGGTCAGAGCGCGGTAGGCCAGCAGGCAGTCGCGGGCGTCGCCGGCGAGGACGCCGACGTGGTCGAGCGTGCGCGACAGGGGGAAGACGCCGTCCGAGGGGATGGCGTCGTACGCGGGCTTGAACCCGGCGATCCCGCACAGCGCGGACGGAATGCGGACGGAGCCGCCCGTGTCGGTGCCGAGCGCGAGCGGGACCATGCCCGCCGCCACCGCGGCCGCGCTGCCGCCGCTGGAGCCGCCCGACATGCGCGCGGGATCCCGGGGGTTGCGCGAGGGCCCGGTGGCCGAACGGTCGCCCGTGGGGCCGTAGGCGAACTCGTGGGTCGTGGTCATGCCGACGATGACGGCGCCGGCCTGGCGGAGCCGCGTCACGCAGGCCGCGTCCTGGTCGGGGACGTGCCCGGAGAAGTGCCGCGACCCCATGGTCGTGGTCAGGCCGGCGACCATGATGAGGTCTTTCACGCCGACCGGGATGCCGTGCAGCGGGCCCCGGTCGGTGCCCCCGGCCAGCTCGCCGTCGGCCCGCCGGGCGGCTTCCAGCGCCCCGGCGGCGTCCACGGTGACGAACGCGTTGAGCGCCGGGTCGAGGCCGGCCACGGCGTCGAGCGCCAGCCGGGCCAGCTCGGTCGCGGTGGTGCGCCCCTCGCGCAGGTCCTGGCCGAGCGCGGCCACGGTGCGCCCGGCGAACGGTCCGGACTTGATGGACTGTGGGGATGGCATGCGTCCCTTTGTACGACATCCCGCTCGCCTCCCGCCGAGCACCCCCCCGCTTCCGGGCTAGGATCGGCGGGTGGCGCTCAGGCGGTGGGCGAGGCGGTCGAGGCTGAGGTTGATGAGGATGAAGATGGCCGCGATGAGGATCGCCGCCGGGATGACGTTGGAGAAGTTGGCCGCGATCCCGTTCAGACCCCGGTCCACCAGCTCGTCATAGCCGACGATCAGCCCGAGCGCCGAGTCCTTCAGCAGCACCACGAACTGGCTGACCAGGGCCGGCATCATGGCCCGCAGCGCCTGCGGCAGCAGGACGAGCCGCATCACCTGCCCCTTGCGCATGCCCATCGCGTACGCCGCCTCCCGCTGGCCGCGCGGCAGGCTCTGCACCCCGGCCCGGATGATCTCCGCGATCACCGACCCGTTGTAGAGGGTGAGCCCGAAGACGACGGCGCTGAAGGCGGAGATGTTCGTGCCCAGCAGGGCGAACGACCCGAAGAAGGCGAAGAAGATGAGCAGGAGCAGCGGGACGGACCTGAAGAACTCCACCACGGCGGCCGCGGGCACCCGGACCCACCGGTGGTCGGACATCCTGGCGGTGGCGAACACGATCCCGAACAGCCCGGCCAGCACCACTCCGGTCACGGCCGCGGCCAGCGTCCCGGCCAGGCCAGGCAGGATGAACGTGGCCCACACGTCGCCGCGCAGCAGCGGGGTCCACTTGTCGGCGGCCCACTGGTCCTTCTCGTCGAAGCGCACGAAGACGAAGTACGCCACCGCCAGCAGCACGATCGCCACGCCCGCGGCCAGCGTCCGGTTGCGCCGGATCCCGCGCGGCCCGGGGGGCTCGTAGAGGTTCGCGTACGTCATCGTGCCACCGCCATCCGCCGCGACAACCAGCCGAACGCCAGCCCCATGGGCAGGCACAGCAGCACGAATCCGGCGGCGAAGCCGAAGAAGATCTCGATCACCTGGTCCCCGTACGTCTCGATCATCTCGCGCATCCGCACGGACGCCTCGCTCACGCCCACCACCAGCGCGATCGTGGTGTTCTTGGTCAGCGCGATCATGATGCTGCCCAGCGGCGCCACGACGGAGCGGAACGCCTGCGGCAGCGTGATGAGCCCGAGCGTCTTGACGAAGCCGAGCCCCAGCGACCTGGCGGCCTCGGCCTGGCCGACCGGCACCGTGTTGAGCCCGGAGCGCAGGGCCTCGCAGACGAACGCCGAGGTGTAGGCGGTCAGCCCGATGACGGCGAGCCAGAAGTTGTTGGTCGCGATGTCGTCGGACAGCTCCACCCCGAGGTTCGCGCCGACGCCGAGCCCGGTGAAGAGCAGCACCAGGGTGAGCGGCGTGTTGCGGGCCACGGACACGTAGACGCTCGCGGCGCCGCGCAGGGAGGCCAGCGGCGCCACCCGCATGGCCGTCAGCAGCACCCCCAGCACGAGCGAGCCGAGCGCGCTGACGGCCGTCAGCCGTACCGTCATCCAGAACGCGGCGAAGACGGTGTCGCCCTCGATCAGCAGCGCGTCCATGGGGTCAGTACCGCTCCAGCTTCGGGGCCTGCGGCAGGGTGAAGCCCGAGGAGCCGACGCTGGCCTGCAGCGCCTTCGTCCAGCTCCCGTCGGAGAACATCTTCTCCAGCGCGTCGTTGACCGCCTTGCGCCCGGCCGTGTCGTCCTTCTTCAGCCCGATGCCGTACTTCTCGGTGCTGAACGGCTTGCCGACCACCTTGAGCTTGCCGCCGTGCTGGGCGGCGTAGCCGGCGAGGATCACGTCGTCGGTGGTGATGGCGTCGAGCTGGCCGCCGAGGACGCGGTCCACGCACGCCGAGTACGTCCGCTCCTCCTGCAGCTGCACCTCCTTGGCGTACTCCGTCTTGACCTTCTGCGCCGGGGTGGAGCCGGCGACGGAGCACAACTTCTTGCCGTTGAGCGCCTCCGGGCCGGTCAGCGCCGCGTCGGCGGCCCGCACCAGCAGGTCCTGCCCGGCCACGAAGTACGGTCCGGCGAAGGACACTTTCTGCTTCCTGGCGTCGGTGATGGAGTACGTGGCCACCACCATGTCCACCTGGCCCTGCTCGATGAAGGCTTCCCGGTTGGCGGAGACGGTCTCCTTCCAGGTGATGTCCTTCGCCTCGACCCCGAGCTGCTTGGCCACGTAGGTGGCGACCTCGATGTCGAATCCGGAGAAGTCACCGTTGGGGGTGCGCAGCCCGAGCCCGGGCTGGTCCGCCTTCACGCCGATGACCAGCTTCTTCTCGTTCTTGGCCTTGTCGACGACGGAGGCGTAGCTCTCCTGGCCGCCGCCGCAGGCGGTGGCCAGCGTGACGACGGCGAAAACGGCATAGAGGGATCTGCCGAACATGACACTCCTTAGTGGGTGAGGATCTTGGCGAGGAAGGACTGGGCGCGCTCGCTGCTCGGGGCGCCGAAGAAACCGTCAGGGGTGTCCTGCTCGACGATCTCGCCGTCGGCCATGAACACCACACGGTCGGCCGCGCGCCTGGCGAAGCCCATCTCGTGGGTGACGACGACCATGGTCATGCCCTCGCGGGCCAGCGCCGTCATCACCTCGAGCACCTCGTTGACCATCTCGGGGTCGAGCGCGGAGGTGGGCTCGTCGAAGAGGATCACCTTGGGGTCCATGGCCAGCGCCCTGGCGATGGCCACCCGCTGCTGCTGCCCGCCGGAGAGCTGGGCGGGGAACTTCGCCGCCTGGCCGCCGATGCCGACCCGGTCGAGCAGTTCCCGGGCCTTGCGCACGGCCTCGTCCTTGGGCCGCCTGAGCACGTGAACCTGCCCGAGGACGACGTTGTCCAGGACGGTCTTGTGCGCGAACAGGTTGAAGGACTGGAAGACCATGCCCACTTCGGCGCGGAGCCGGGCGAGCTGCCGCCCCTCGGCGGGCAGCGGGGTCCCGTCCACGCTGATCGTGCCGGAGTCGATGGTCTCCAGCCGGTTGATCGCGCGGCACAGGGTCGATTTGCCCGCTCCGGACGGGCCGATGATCACTACGACCTCGCCCTGCTTGACGGTCAGGTTCACGTCCCTGAGCACATGGTGCTCGCCGTAGCGCTTGTTGACCTGGTCCAGGACGATCAGGTCCGCCTGGGTCATGCGTCACGCTCCTCGTGTCGGTCAGCGTTGGCGTAACCGTAGGAGGCGCGTGTTCCGCGCAAAGGCTTGTGAGCGTTCTGCTCAGCGATTAGCGGGTTTCGACGATTCCGAGGTGGCGCCGGAGATCCCGATGGTGGACATGAAGGCGCGGTCCCACTGCCCGTCACGCAGCCAGCGGGCGATCAGCTCGTTGAGGTAGTCGCGGAAGACGGTGTCCCGCTTGCGGACCCCCATCCCGTACGGCTCGCGCCCGAACGGCTTGCCCACGAGCCGCAGCGTGTCGGGATGCTGGGCCTTCAGCCCGTGCAGGATGGTGTCGTCGGTGCTGACCGCGTCGATGCGCCCGGAGATGAGCGCCGGCACGCACACGCTGTAGACGTCGACGACCTCGAGGTCGGCGCCGGGCAGCAGGGTGCGCAGCCGATCGACGGACGTGGAGCCCTTGGCCGTGCAGACCCGCTTGCCGTCGAGGTCGGACACTTCACGGATGGTGGAGTCGCCGGACCTGACGAGCATGTCCTGCCCGGCGTAGTAGTACGGGTCGGTGAAGGTGACCAGCTCGGCCCGGGCCGGCGTGATCGAGTACGTGGCGATGACGAGGTCCACGACCTCCTGCTTGAGGAAGTTCTCCCGCTCGCGTGACACGGTCTCGACGAAGCGGATGTTGCGCTCGCTGCCGGTGAGGTCCTTGGCCACCAGCCGGGCGATCTCCGCGTCGAAGCCGGTGATCCGCCCGCTGGCCGGGTCCTTGTAGCCGAACAGCGGCTGGTCGAACTTGATGCCCACGGTGAGGACGCCGCGATCCCTGACCCGCTTCATGGTGGAGCCCTCGGGGAACGGGCTCCCCTCGCCGCAACCTGCGGCCAGCAGGCATAACAGCACGGCGAGCAGCGCCCTGAGCGCGGTCACCGTACGCGGTACCGGTGCTGCGGGCGCCCGGTGGGGCCGTACCTCGGCCGCCCCTCCACCAGGCCACGCTCGGCCAGGTGCTCCAGATAGCGGCGGGCGGTGGCCCGGCTGACGCCGATCAGCTCGCCGAGCTCGTGCGCGGAGGCGTCCTCGTCGACGCCGGCCAGCGCGTCGAGCACCGCCTGCTCGGTGGCGGCGGTGATGCTCTTGGGCCGGGCTCCCTGGTCGAGGTGGAGTGAGCGGAAGATCCGGTCGATCTCCTGCTGCTCGGCGAAGCGGCCACCCGACTCCAGCTGCGCGACCGTCGCCGCGTACCGCAGCAGCGTCTGTTCCAGCGTGCTCGCCCGGGTCGGCTTGACCAGGTAGTACAGGGCGCCGCGCTGGATGGCCGCGCGGACCGTGGCGGACTCCTTGCGGCCGGAGATCACGATGACGTCGGCGGGCGGCTGGTCGGGCCGGCGCAGCCGGTGTGCCACTTCCAACCCTGGCAGGTCCGGCAGGTGCAGGTCGAGCAGGACCAGCCGGGGCGCGAAGCGGGCGGCGGCGGCGAGCGCCGCGTGCCCGCTGTGGGCGATGCCCACCACCCTGAAGCCCAGGACCCGGTTCACCTGCGCGTGCAGTGCCGCGGTGACGACCGGATCGTCGTCCACGATGAGAACGGTGATGTCCCTGGGCTCAGGCATCGCCACGCTCCTCGTCCAGCTATTAGGGGGTCCTAGCAGCTTAGGGGGCTTTTATCACAAAAGATCGACTTTTGCTTCTTCTGCTCATCACGATCCGCCGTTGACGCCCGTTTCCTCCTAATCTGTACGCGGACGACAGCGGGAAGGGACGGACGCCGGTGAGATGGCTGCTCGCGGTCACGGCCCTGTGGACGTTACTCGGCCTGCTGCCCCTGGCACTGCTCACCTCCTCCAGCATCTCCCTGTCGGAACAGGCGGTGCGCGACGAGGTCACCGACCGGGTCAGGACCACCGCCTCGGTGAGCCGGGTCGTGGTGGAGCAGCAGATGGACTCCCTCAAACAACTCGTCACCGCGTTCGCGCAACGCCCCCAGGTCCGCGAGGCCGTCGGGCGCGTCACCACGAAGTCCATGCGCGGCTTCCTCGACCAGCTCGAACGGCAGCGCGACGGCGTCAGCGGCCTCATCCTGATCACGCCCGACGGCGACATGATGGGCGCCGAGCCGCCGAGCGGCCTGCCCCAGGACATCGGCAACACCGACTGGTACCGCGCCGTGCGCGACCGGCGGCAGGCCCACGTCTCGCAGGCGTACACGCCCACGATGGTCGGCGTGTCCAGGGCCGTCGCCGTGGCCGCGCCCATCCCGAGCGTCGACGGCGAGCGCATGCTCGGCATCCTCACGGTCGTCTACAGCCTGGACGCCATCCAGAAGTTCGCCGAGCAGGCCGCGAACGCGCAGGGCATCAGTCTGCTGATCACCGACCAGGCAGGCGTGCTCGTCGCCGACCCAGGCAGGAAGCTCTACGCCCTCACCTCCCTGCGCGAGGACCCGCGGGTCGACGCGGCGCTCGCCGGGCGCACCTGGAACGGCACGTTCCGCGGCATCGACGGCACGGTGTTGTCGGCGTCCGAGCCGATCCCCGGCATCGGCTGGACGGTCACCGCCGAGGTGCCGGCCGCCGCCGCGCTGGCCTCCGCGGAACAGCTCAGGTCCAACGTGCTCGCCGTCGCGGCCCTGCTGGCGCTGCTCATCCTCATCGGCCTCGGCCTGCAGATCCGCAGCGAGCACGGCCGCCGCCGGGCGCAGGCCACGCTGGCCAGGTACGCGGCCGAGCTGGCCGCCGCCAGGGACGACGCGGTCAGCGCCTCCAGCGCGAAGTCCGAGTTCCTCGCCAAGATCAGCCACGAGATCCGCACCCCGATCAACGGCGTGCTCGGCATGAACTCCCTGCTCATGGGCACCCGGCTGGACGACGAGCAGCGCCACTACACCACCACGGCCCAGGGCGCGGCCCGGAACGTGCTGCGCCTGCTCGACGACTTCCTCGACCTGTCCAGGATCGAGGCGGGCCACCTGCAGGTCGAGGCGGCGCCGTTCGACCTGCCGCGGCTCTGCGACGAGGTGGTCGCGCCCTTCGCGCCGCACGCCTACGAGCAGGGGCTCTGGCTCACGCTCCGGCTCGACGAGGGCGTGCCGCGGCAGGTGGCGGGCGATCCCGCGCGGCTGCGCCAGGTGCTCACGAACCTGGTCGGCAACGCGCTCAAGTTCACCGTCCAGGGAGGGGTCGACCTGCACGTCACGCTGGACGAGGGCAGCCCCGGCGACGAACGGGCGGTGCTGCGGTTCGCGGTCGCCGACACCGGGATCGGCGTCGGCCCTGACGACCGTGATCGGGTCTTCGGCGTCTTCCGCCAGGTCGACTCGCCGATCACCCGCAGGACCGGCGGCAGCGGCCTGGGCCTGGCCATCAGCAGGCAGCTCATCGAGCTCATGGGCGGGCGGATCGGGCTGGACAGCGTGGAGGGCGTGGGCAGCCGGTTCTGGGCGACCCTGCCGGTCGACGTCCTGACCTGGTCGGAGCCGAAGCCCGAGGCGCTGGAGGGGCGGCGCGCGCTCGTCGCCGACCCGCGCCCCCAGGACCGCACCCTGGCAGGGAGGTCCCTGGCGGAGGCGGGGCTCGCCGTGGAGGAGACCAAGGACGAGGCGTCCGCGCTGACGCTGCTGCGGGCCGCCGCCGAGAGCGGACGGCCGTACGAGCTGGCGGTCGTCGCCCTGGACCTCGGCGAGTCGGAGTCGCTCGCGCACGTGATCCTCACCGACCCGCTGCTCCAGGCCACCAGCGTCGTCGTGGTCGTGACGCCGGGCCGCTCGGGGTTCGCCTGGCCGGGCGCCTCAGGGGAGCGCGCCGTGCAGTCGATCACCCGGCCGCTCAGCCGTCGCCGGCTGCTCGCCGCCGTGGAGAACGCCCTGGGCACCGCCGATGCCCCCGGCGACCCCGGCGAGGGCGCGCAGGCCGAGGGGAAGGACGGCGGCACGCGCATCCTGGTGGCCGAGGACGACGAGGTGAGCCGCCAGGTGGCGATGCTCATCCTGGAGCAGGCCGGGCACGAGGTCGAGACCGTGGACGACGGCGAGCAGGCCGTGCGGGCCGTGCTGGCCGGCGGCTACGACCTCGTGTTCATGGACTGCCAGCTGCCCGTGCTCGACGGGCTGGCCGCGACCGCGGAGATTCGCGGCCGGGAGGAGGGGCACACCCCGATCATCGCGATGACCGCCGCGGCCATGCCGGACGACCGGATCCGGTGCCTGGAGGCGGGCATGGACGACCACCTGGCCAAGCCGGTCGACTGGCCCAGGGTGCTGGCCAGGATCCCGGAGTGGGCGGCGTACTCGAGCCTGCCGCCGGAGCTGGCGGGCCTGTCGCCGGAGGCGGTCGCCGACGTGGCGCAGGCCTACCTCGCCACCGCGACGCGGACGTTCGACGAGCTGCGGCGGGCGGGGGAGGCCGGCGACGCGGCGGAGACGGGCGCGCTCGCCCACCGGCTCAAGAGCGCCTGCGCGACCGTTGGCGCCGTCCGCGAGGCGGCGTTGTGCCAGCGTGTCGAGGACGCGGCCCGTACGGGGACCCTCGAGGGAGAGGCGATCGATGAGCTGGGCGAACTGCTCGCGGAACCGCCCTCATGGATGAACGCCCTTTTAACATGAATTAGCGCTATATTCCTGGAGATTAACCCTGTGCGAGGTTCGTCGCCGTCACTGTTTCCCTGTCGTCGCGTGATCGCCTACTGGTGAAGGAGGGGTCGATGGCGGATCCGTCCAGTGAGCCCGGCCCGGCAACCACCCCCGGCCCCACGGCCTCGCCCACCGCGTCCCCTACCGCGTCCCCTACTGGGCCCCCCACCGGCAGCCCCAGCCCGCCGGGATCCCCGACGCCTTCGGAAACCCCGACGCCATCGCAAACCCCGACGCCATCGCAAACCCCGGCGCCATCGCAAACCCCGGCGCCATCGCAAACCCCCACTCCTTCGGGCACCCCGACGCCGTCGGACGGCCCGGCCCCGCAGCCTTCGCCGACCCCGAGCGGCACACCGTCCCCGTCGGAGAGCACGACGACCGACCCCGCCCCGCCGCCGGAGCGCGCGCCCGCCGGGCAGGCCCCGCGGTCCCCGGCCGCGGGCTCCCGCGACCAGGTCCAGATCGACTGGCGGTCGATCCGCGAGCTCGCCCGGCTCTTCGACGAGACCGGCGACGAGGTGGTGGCGTTACAGCGCGGGGCGGCAGCGCTGGCCGGCACGTCCGGCCTGGTCGGCGGTGACGACCAGGGCCACACGTTCGCCGAGTGGTACGCCGACGGCTACGACTCCCTGACCGACGCCATGCGCCGCATCGCGGACAAGAGCTTCGTCTCGGCGGCCGGCCTGCGCGACTTCGACGAGCTGTGGGACTACCTGGAACAGCAGATCATCCGGTCGCTTCCTGAGATCCCCGACCTCGCGCAGCCGCCGATCCCGCAGGCGCCACCGCCCAGGGAAGGCGCCTGATGCTCGACCCCTTCCAGGCGCTCGCCTGGTTCGCCGGAGTACACGTGCCCGAGGCCGACACGTCCAACCTGAGGGCGCGCGCCAAGGCCCTGCGCGACCTGGCCGGCTCGATCGGCAGGGTCGCCGCCCGCACCGAGATCGCCGTCGCCGCGGCCCGCGGCCAGAACGACAGCAGAGCCGTGGACCGGTTCGCGGACGTGTGGCCATTGGAGCTCGCCCCCCGCTACAGGGCCCTGCAGGAGGAACTGCACGAGCTGGCCGACGGCTGCGACGAGTACGCCGACGCGGTCGACAGCCACCGGGAACAACTCTGGATCATCGGCACCCAGTTGGCCGCCCTCGCCTTCACCATGATGTTCGGCTTCATCTATCCGGCGGCCAGGTTCGCGGCGCAACGCGCGTTCAACATGCTGGTCGCCAGGGCCAAGCTGGAGCGCACCCTGTTCCAGAAGATCGTCAAGATGATCCTGGAACAGCGGATGGGCAAGCGCCGCGTCGGCACCTACCTCGTGCGCGAAGGGCTCGACGCGCTGGCCGACTCCGTCACGTGGGCCGTGCTCAAGACCGGCGTGCACGCCGCCAGCTCCGCCGCCACCGGCCAGCCCATGGGCAACCTCTTCGAGTACGCGGGCAAACACTTCGCCGCCGAGCTGGCCTACAACGGCGGCATCAAGGCCCTGAGCGACGTGCGCAGGTTCTTCCCCGCCACGAAGGTCACGGAGACGCTGCTGGGCACCGACTCGGCAGGCCGGTTCTTCCGCCGCACCCTTTCGGCGTCCACCATCTACCCCCTCGTCATCAGCGGGGAGCTGAGCGCGGCAGGGTCCCTGCGCTCGGCGATGGCGCACGCGCCGAGAGCGTTCATCTTCAAACGCTGACCGAGGAGCGAGTTGACTTCCTCCCCAGGGCTGAAGCCCGGGGTCTCCACGCTTAAGGAGATTCGATGACCACACCACCGCCCACCGGCGACCCCGAGCTCGACCGCGTCCTCGCCGAGATGGCCGCCCAGACGGCCGGGTTCGAGGAGGTAACCCGCCGGCTGCAGGAGACCAGGGGACGCGGCGAGAGCGCGGGCGGGCAGGTCGCCGTCGAGGTCACGCCCGCCGGGTCGCTGGCCGCGCTGCACATCGACCCCCGCGCCATGCGGCTGGGCTCGAAGGCGCTGAGCGAGGCCATCGTGGAGGCGTACCGGCTGGCCGAGGAGGATGTGACGGGCCAGTCGTTCGACATCGCCAAGACCGTCACCGACCCCTGACGGACGCGCTCAGGAGCAGTCGCAGCACGCGCAGCGGTCAGTGCGCGTGACGGCGCCGAACGTGCGGGCCACCGCCCGGCGTGCCTCGGTGCCGAGCAGGATAGGGCCCGAGGCTTTCAACCGGCCTGCATGGTCATGACATGGTTTACGGCTTTCCTCCATCGAGGTCGGCGGATCGCCCCCATGGTGGCCGCAGCGGTGGCTGCCTAGCGTGGGGCAGCGTGATCAGTCTCAAGAACCTGAGCAAACGGTACGGCGACCGGCTCGCGGTCGACGACCTGTCGCTGGACCTGAAACCGGGCGCGGTGACCGGCTTCCTGGGCCCCAACGGCGCCGGCAAATCGACCACCATGCGGCTGGTCCTCGGCCTCGACCGGCCCACCTCCGGCACGGCTCTGATCGGCGGCGTCCCGTACCAGAAGATCAGGAACCCGCTGCGCACGGTCGGCGCGCTGCTCGACGCGCGCGCCCTGCACCCGGGGCGCAGCGGTCACGCGCACCTCACGGCGCTGGCGCGCGCCAACGGCATCGCGCGGCGGCGGGTGGCGGAGGTGCTGGAGGCGGTCGGCATGGCGGGCGCGGCGCGCAGGCCCGCGGGAGCGCTGTCGCTGGGCATGAGCCAGCGGCTCGGCATCGCGGCGGCACTGCTCGGGGATCCCGAGGTGCTGATGTTCGACGAGCCCGTCAACGGGCTCGACCCGGACGGCGTGCGGTGGGTGCGCGGGCTCATGCGGTCGCTGGCCTGCGAGGGCCGCACGGTGTTCGTCTCCAGCCATCTGATGAGCGAGATGCAGCTCACCGCCGACCACCTCGTGGTGATCGGCAAGGGACGGCTCATCATGGACGCGCCGCTGGCCGACGTCATCGCGGGCAGCTCCCTCACGGCCGTGCTCGTACGCACGCCGCACGCGGGAGACCTGGCCGAACGCCTGCGTGCCGCCGGCATCGCGGTGGACCGGCTCGGCGAGAACGAGCTGGAGGCCACGGGCGCCGCCGTCGAGCGGGTCGGCGACCTGGCGTACGAGGCCGGCGTCCGCCTGCACGAGTTGCGCACCCGCGAGGCGTCGCTGGAGCAGGCCTACCAGGAGCTGACGTCGCGGAGCGTCGAGTACGGCGCGGGGAGGGCCGGGGCATGAGCACGTTGTGGCAGGCCGTCGGGGCCGAGTGGGGCAAGTTGTGGTCCGTGCGGTCCACGTGGTGGTGCCTGGCCGGCGCGCTGGCGCTCATGGTGCTGAGCGCGATCACGCTGGGGGGCGCGACGGCCACCGAGGCGCTGCGCGAGGGCGGCGCGGGCGTGCGGATGACGGCCGGCGATCCGGTGGTGTCGGCGACGTCGTTCGTCCAGTTCGCGATGGTGGCGGCGGCGATGCTGGTGATCACGTCGGAGTACGCCTCGGGAAGCATCCGGGTCACGTTGCAGGCCACTCCCGGCCGCGGCGTGGTGCTGGCGGCCAAGGCGCTGGTCGTGGGGCCCGTGATGTTCGCGGCCGGGGTGGTGTCCGGTGCCGTGGCGGCGGCGTCCGTCCACGCGGTGTTGTCGGCGGACGTGTTCGGGGGCCTGGTCGTGATGCCGATCGGCGAGGTCGTGCCCGACGTGCTCGGAGCGGGGGTGTTCCTGGCGCTCGTGTCGGTGATGACCGTGGGGGTGGGCGCCGCGCTGCGCAGCGCGGCGGGCACGCTGACCGTGGTGTTCATGTTGCTCATGGGCCTGCCGCTGCTCCTGCTGATGACCGGCGCTCCGGTGGCCCTGGACGCCTCCATGCGCCTTCCGACGTTCGCCGGGCTGGCCTTCATGGGCAGCACGGACAACCTGACCGGCGGGCCGATCCCCTACTCCGCGGGGGAGGGGCTGGCCTGGCTGCTCGCCTGGACGGCGGCGGCGCTGGCGGCCGGATTCGCCGTGCTGCGCCGCCGTGACGCCTAGACTCGCGTCCGTGCAGGGGACCATGGTCGTTCGTTCGCTGGCCGGGGTCCTCCTGGGGATGGTCCTCGGCCTCGCCGAGCTGGCATTCCTCGTCATGGCGTGGCCCGCGGCGCTGATCCCGGCGGCCCGGCCGCTCGCGGCGCGGGGGCGGGACCGGCTGGTGGCCGCCGAGCGGGCCAGGCTGTCCCGGTGGCTCGGCCACGAGACGGCCCGGCCGGACGGCGGCTACGCGTTCCTCGCCGCCCGCGCCGCGCTGGGCGTCCTGAGCGGCTATGTCTGCGCGGCGGCCCTGTTCGTCGGCGGGCTGCTGCTCGCCGGCGGGACGTGGGAGCTGATCGCGGGCGGGTCGGAGGCGGTGCCGCTCAACCTGCCCGGCGTGCGGCTCGTCACCAGCGGCTGGACGCTCGGGCTGACCGGCGGGACCGTGCTGCTGGCGGTGACCGGCCTGCTCGTGGTGGGGGTCGCGGCGCTCGAACGGCGGCTGGCCGCCCGCTTCCTCGGCCCGGGGGGCGAGGAGCTGATGCGCAGGCGGATCGCCGAGCTGACCGCCACCCGCTCGGGCATCGTCAGGGCCGTGGACGACGAGCGGCGCAGGATCGAGCGCGACCTGCACGACGGCGTGCAGCAGCGGGGCGTGGCCCTGGCCATGCTGCTCGGCCGCGCCCGGCACACGCGCGACCACGACAGGACCGCCGAGCTGGTCGGCCAGGCCTACACCGAGGCGCGCCGCCTGCTGGACGAGCTGCGCAGCGTCGCCTGGCGGATCTACCCGACCGCCCTCGACGAACTGGGGTTGCGGGCCGCACTGGCGGGCGTCGCCGAACGGTCGAGCGTGCCGGTGACCGTGCACTACGGGCTGGCCGGGCGGCCCGTCTCCGAGGTGGAGACCGCGCTCTACTTCGTGGCCCGCGAGGCGATCACGAACGCGATCAAGCACGCCGGCGCCCGTGACATCCTGGTGGTGCTGGACGAGGACGATCAGGTGGTGAGCGTGGCGATCTCAGACGACGGCGAGGGCGGCGCCGACCCCTCGGGCGGCGGCCTGTCCGGGCTGGCCAGGCGGGTCATGGCCCTCGACGGCGTGTTCACCGTCGACAGCCCGCCCGGCGGCCCCACCAGGATCACCGCGTCGCTGCCGAAGGCTCCGCCGTGCGGGTGATCCTGGCCGACGACTCCGTGCTGCTGCGCGAGGGGCTGACCCGGCTGCTCGACGACGCGGGCCACGAGATGGTCGCGGCCGTCGGCGACGC
Organism: Nonomuraea sp. B5E05; assembly: GCF_039880665.1. Classification (NCBI taxonomy): domain Bacteria; kingdom Bacillati; phylum Actinomycetota; class Actinomycetes; order Streptosporangiales; family Streptosporangiaceae; genus Nonomuraea; species Nonomuraea sp. B5E05. The sequence continues at coordinate 129,070 of NZ_JBDPMJ010000010.1, read as the reverse complement.
GCCCGCGCTGCTCGACGCCGTCGAGCGCCACCGGCCCGACGTGGCGGTGGTCGACGTGCGGATGCCGCCGACGCACAAGGACGAAGGGCTGCGGGCGGCGCTGGAGATCCGCGGGCGCCTGCCCGGCGTCGGCGTCCTCGTCCTTTCCCAGTACGTCGAGCAGCACTACGCGGCGAGACTGCTGGCCGGGCCCGCCGAAGGGCTCGGCTACCTGTTGAAGGACCGGGTCTCCGAGGTGGGCGAGTTTCTCGACTCGCTGGAGCGGGTGCGTACGGGCGGCACGGCGTTCGATCCGGAGGTGGTGCGTCAGCTGCTCGCCCGCACCACCCACGCCGACCCGCTGAGCAGGCTGAGCCCGCGTGAGGGCGAGGTGCTGCGGCACCTGGCGCAGGGCTTCGTCAACGCCGCCATCGCCGAGCGCCTGCACGTCTCGCTCAGCACCGTGGAGAAGCACGTCAACGCCATCATGGACAAGCTCGACCTGCCCCGTGATCCTGGCTACAGCCGTCGGGTGCTGGCCGTCCTGCGTTACCTCGAGGGCTGACCCTGCTTAGAGCGACGCGGGGTACAAATGCGACAAAGGTGGTTGTTCCGGGTGGGCATCGGGCAAGGATGTGGCCATGACCATCATGCTTTGCGACGGCCGCCCGATGCCGCGTCTCGGTCTGGGCACGTGGCCCATGAACGACGACGGAGCGCATCAGGCCGTGAGACACGCCATATCGCTCGGCTACCGGCTGATCGACACCGCCGCCAGCTACGGCAACGAGACCGGCGTGGGAGCCGCCGTGGCCGAGGCGAGCGTGGCCCGCGACGACCTGTTCATCACCACGAAGCTGCGCGGATCCCACCACGGCTACGACGCCGCCATGCAGGGCTTCGAGGAGAGCCGGGCCAGGCTCGGCCTCGACTACGTCGACCTGTACCTGATTCACTGGCCGCTGCCGGGTCGCGACCTCTACGTCGACACCTGGCGCGCCTTCGTCGAGCTGCGCGAGCAGGGCCTGGCCCGCTCGATCGGCGTCTCCAACTTCACCCCCGCGCAGATCGAGCGGCTGGCCGAGGAGACCGGCGTCCTGCCGGCCGTCAACCAGGTCGAGCTCCACCCCGGGCTGGCACAGCGCGAGCTGCGCGCCTGGCACGCCGAGCACGACATCGTCACCGAGTCGTGGAGCCCGCTCGGCCGCGGCTCCAAGCTGCTCGACGAGCCCGTCGTCGCCGACCTCGCCATCGCCCACGCGCGCACCCCCGCGCAGGTCGTGCTCCGCTGGCACCTGCAGCTCGGCGCCGTGCCGATCCCCAAGTCGGCCCACCCCGAGCGCATGCGGCAGAACCTGGAGGTGTTCGACTTCAGCCTGTCGGACGCGGAGATGGCGAGGATGGCCGAGCTCGACGGCGGTGGACGGCTCGGCGGCGATCCCGACACCCACGTCGAACTCTGACTGATGTCGCGGACGGCGGGTCCCCGATCGTCTGTCCCATGACGACCGAAGGAGACGGGACGATGGACACCGGGGAACACGAGAAGGAGCGGCCATGACGGACGTCTCCCACGCCGCACTGGCCAGCGTGGTGCGCGAGCACGCCGGCCGGCTGGCCGCCTCGCTGGTGACGCTGCTGGGCGACTTCTCCGCCGCCGAGGACCTGGTGCAGGACGCGGTGGAGAAGGCCCTGGTGCGCTGGCCGGAGGACGGCGTGCCGGAGCGGCCCGAGGCGTGGTTGTACACCGTGGCCCGGCGGCGCGGCCTCGACCTGCTGCGCCGCGAGAGCAACCACCGCGACAAGCTGGCCCTGCTGTGCGTGCCGGAGCCTGGCGAACCCGACGGCCGGCTACGGCTGATCTTCACCTGCTGCCATCCGGCGCTGCCACGGCAGGCGCAGGTCGCGCTCACGCTGCGGGTGGTGTGCGGGCTGACGACCACGCAGATCGCCGCCGCCTTCCTGACCCGGGAGAGCACGGTGGCACAGCGCATCACCCGCGCCAAGAGGAAGATCGCGGAGGCGGGCATCCCGTACCGCGTGCCGACGGCGGGGGAGCGGCCGGAGCGGTTGCGCGAGGTGCTCACCGTCATCTACCTGATGTTCAACGAGGGCTACCTGTCCAGCACGCTGGAGCGGGCCCAGGCGCGTGACCTGGTCGACGACGCCGAGTGGCTGGCCTCGCTGCTGGCCGGGCTGATGCCGGACGAGCCCGAGGCGGCCGGGCTGCTGGCCCTCATCCGGCTGCACCGGGCCCGCGGCGCGGCCAGGTTCGGCGCCGACGGCCGGCTCGTACTGCTGGCCGACCAGGACCGCTCCCTGTGGGACCACACCGCCATCGAGGACACGATCCGGCTCCTGACCCGGACGGCCCGCACGCACCGGCGTCCCGGGCCGTACCAGCTGCAGGCGGCCATCGCGGCCTGCCACGCCGAGGCCGCGTCATGGGCGGGCACCGACTGGCGGCAGATCGTCGTGCTCTACGACATGCTGCTGTGCCTCGCCCCGTCGCCCGTGACCCGGCTCAACCGGGCCATCGCCCTGCGGTACGTGGACGGCCCGGAGGCGGCGTTCGCGGAGCTCGAAGCCCTCGGCGAGGCGCTGGGCCGCTACCCGTTCCTCCACGCCACCCGCGCCGAGCTGCTGCGCGATCTCGGCCGCAGGGCGGAGGCCAGGCGGGCCGACGAGCGCGCCCTCGCACTCACCGCCAACCCCGCCCAGCAGGCGCTGCTGGAGGAGCGGATCGCCTGGGGCTAGAACGCGGTGTGCGCCAGCCAGTGGTCGAGCAGCGCGCGGTCGCCCGTGACGTCGCGCGGGGGCACGCGCCGGGTGAACACCAGCATGAGCTCCGTCACCGACCCCGACACCACGACGTCGCCGTCGCCGCCCCCGCGATCGCAACGGATTCCGTCCGGTGTCCTGGTGATCACCCAGCCCTGCCCCGAGTCCGGCCGCAGCACGATCGTCTCGCCCCGGCCCCGCAGCTCGGCCAGCTCCGGCCTGAACTCCACCGCGGACGGCACCGCCAGCAGCCCCATCCCCTCGGAGATCACGTCGGCCGCCAGGTCGCCGGCGACGTCGAACGCGACGCCGGTCGTGGCCGCCGCGTCATAGTGGTGGATGACGGTGTCGCCCAGCATCCTGCGCAACCAGAACACCGGCGGCGTCGGACCCGTCAGCGACCAGACCCGGGCGCTGGCGGGCGCCTCCTGGACCGCGCCGATCACCTCTTCCGCGCCGTCCCGCAGCCACCGCGCCCACACGTCCCGAGGCCCCGGATCGTCCGTGGCGGGATCGGCGATGGGCACGGGCGCGGCCTCGCGCACCAGCTCGGCCGCCCACCGGTGCGCGTGCCCGATGTGCCCGGCCAGGTCGCGCAGCCGCCACTCCGGGCACGTCGGCACCCGGGCGTCCGGGTCGCCGCCGGTGACCGCGCGGGCGAATCCCGCCGTCTGCTCTCGCAAGCCCTCCGCGAGCCGGGCGGTGTCCAGTGTCGTCATGGCGAAAAATCCTCTCAACGGGTACGCCGGTACCGTAGAAACTCCAGTCCGGTGGAGGTTCAAGTGGATGTGAGCAACGACACGCTCGGGATCGGCGATCTGGCGGCGCTGACCGGCGTACCGGTGCGGACCATCCGCTTCTACTGCGACGAGGGCATCATCGAGTCGGTGCGCAGTGCCGGCGGCCACCGCAGGTTCGACGGCGCCGCGGTGGAGCGGCTCGGCATGGTCAGGCGGCTGCGCGGGCTCGGCCTGGGGCTGGCCGCCATCGCGCGCGTGCTCGCCGGCGAGCGCTCCGTGGCCGAGGCGGTGGCGGAGGAGCGCGCGGTGCTCGACGTCCAGCTCGCCGGGCTGGCCTGGCGGCGGGCCGCCCTGCGCGCCGTCGAGGAGGCGGGCCCGGCCGAGCGGCCGGCCCGGCTGGACCTGCTGGCCGCGGCCGAGCAGGGCACCGCCGCCCGCGACGAGCTGGTCGGATTCTGGCGGCGGCAGATGGTGGCGCCCATCGCCGACGAGATGTTCGCGTCGTTCGTGGCCATGGCCGTGCCCGACCCGCCCGCCCATCCGACCCCGCCCCAGGTCGTCGCGTACGCCGAGCTGGTCACCCTGGTCGCCGACCGGTCGCTGACGCGCCTCCTGCGCGCCCGTGCGCTGGAGAACGTGAAAGCGATCCACGACGAGGACGAGCTGATGTACGGCCTCGGCGAGGCGTGCGCGCTGGTCGAGCCCCTCGTGATCGCAGGAGAGGCGCCGCGTCCCGGGCCCGAGCTGGACCGGTTCGTGGCGGTGCACGCCACGGTGCGGGGGGTCGGCGACACCCCGGACTTCCGGCGCGAACTGCTGGCGAACGTGGCTCCCGACCGCGACCCGCGCTTCCGCCGTTACTGGCGGCTCGTGAGCGAGGTCAGCGGAGAGAAGGCCACGCTCGGCTCGACCCACCTGTGGCTCGCCGACGCGCTCGAACACGCCCTCACCGCCTGACCTGTGGTGCCCTCGCGGCCGGATCGTGCTGCCCTCACGGTCTGACCCGTCGTCCCCTCGCCGCGCGTGACACGAGGACGGCCAGGCCCGCCAGCAGCAGCCAGGCCGACGTCAGGACCACCAGCCAGGTCCAGCCCGCGCGCCCGTACACGACGCCCCCCGCGGTGCCGCCCACGCCGCTGCCCAGGTAGTAGGCCAGGGTGTACATCCCGGCGGCCCGGCCGCGGGCCCGCGGCGCGGCATCGGCGGTGACCCAGGCGTTCGCGATGGCGTGGGCGGCGAAGAACCCGGCGGTCAGCACGGCGAAGCCCAGCACGACGAACGGCAGCGCCGGATGGGCGGTCATGACGGCGCCGGCCACCGTGACCATCAGCGCCGTGACGAGGGCGGGCGTACGTCCGAGGCGGGCGGCCACCCGTCCGGCGGCGGCCGACGAGGCGGTGCCCATGGCGTACGCGAGGAAGACCAGGGACGCCGCGGCGGTGCTGAGCGAGATCGGCGGCGCGGACAGGCGGAAGCCGGCGGCGTTGTACAGCGCCACGAACGCGCCCATGCCCAGCGCGCCGACGGCGTAGGCGGCGACCGGCCGCCCCGGCCCCTCACGCGACGGCGCGGATGCCGCGACGTGGGGGTGCGGCGGCCCCTGGCCAGGGGGCGGGGGCTGGTCGCGGGGGAGGGCCAGTGCCGTGAACAGCGCGCACAGCAGGGCGACGCTCGCCACGGCGAACAGCGCGCCGTGCCAGCCCAGCGGGCCGGCGGCGAAGCCCGCGCCCAGCCGGCCGAGCATCCCGCCCATCGTGTTGCCCGCGATCATCGCGCCCACCGCGCCCGGCAACCGCGCCGTGCCGAGCCGGTCGGCCAGGTACGCCGCCGCCACCCCGGCGAACCCCGCGACCGCCACCCCCTGGACCGCCCGCATCGCCAGCAGCACGGGGAACGACGGAGCCAGCGGCAGCAGCAGCCCGATCACCGCCGACACCAGCACCGACCAGAGGATCACCCGCCGCCGCCCCGCCACCCCGGCGAGCCAGGCCAGCGGCAGCACCGTCACGGCGAGCGCGGTCGTGGCCACGCCGACAGCCAGCGACGCGCTCCCCGGATCCAGCCGAAACGCCCCGGCGAGCTGCGGCAGCACCGGCTGGGGCGCGTACAGCAGGGCGAACGACGACACCCCGGCCGCCGCCACGGCCGCGCTGACCCGCCGCGTGTCCGCGGGCAGAGCCTGAGCCTGAGTGACCACCACCCGCGCCACGCTAGGCACGGCACATAGATACGTCCAATGCGGAAACAGGAGATGATTCATACCGTGATGGATGAGTCTGACGAGGAGCTCGCCGCCCGCCTCGCCTCCGACCTCGCGCTGATCGCGGCGGTCGGCGAGACCGGGCACGTGACCCGCGCGGCCGAGCTGCTCGGCATCCCCCAGCCGACCGCCAGCCGCCGCCTCGCCGCGCTCGCCGACCTGGTCGGCGCGCCGCTCGTGCTCCCCGCGGGCCGCGGCATCCGCCTGACCAGGGCCGGGCGCGTGCTCGCGGCCGCCTCCGCCCGCGCGCTGGGCTCGGTGACCGCCGCCGTCCGCGAGGTGCGCGAGGAGACCGACCCGGGCACGGGCCGCGTCGTCCTCGGCTTCCTGCACCTGCTCGGCCGCACGCTCGTCCCCTCCCTCATCCGCGACTTCCGCGAGCGCCATCCCGGGATCCGGTTCAGCCTGGTGCAGGGCTCGCGGCAGACCATGTTGCGGGCCGCGCGCGAGGGCGAGATCGACCTGGTGTTCCTCGCGCCCATGCCGCTGGACGATCCGGGCCTGGTCAGCAGGCGGCTCGCCGACCAGGAGCTGGTGCTGTCCGTGCCGGGCTCGCACCGGTTCGCGGCCAGGAGGCGGGTGCGGGCCGCCGAGCTGGCGGGGGAGGAGCTGGTGACGCTCGAACCCGGGTACGGCCTGCGCCAGATCACCGACGACCTGTGTGCCAGGGCGGGATTCGAACCGCGGATCGTGTTCGAGGGGCAGGAGTCGGAGACCGTGCGCGGGCTCGTGGCGGCGGGGCTGGGGGTGGCGATCCTGCCCCGCTCCGGGCCGCCCGGCTCGCTCGCCGGGGTCATGGAGATCCCCCTGTCGCCGCCGGTGTTCAGGACGATCGGCGTGAGCTGGCCGGCGGGCGAGCGGCTGACCCCCGCGGCGCGGGTGTTCAGGGAGCACGTGTGCGCCGGTGTGACGGATCTTGGGCCGGGCTTCCGTGGCGAGCCGCCCGGCTCTCCGTGACCGGTGAGGCCGGCGGGGCTCATGGGCCACACTGGAGAGATGACTGAGGACGGCGATGCGGGCGTGCCGGGCTCGCTGGCTAGGGTGCTCGCCGACGTGGCGGCGGAGCGGGCGGCGCAGGACGCGCGCTGGGGCAAGCCGGGGACACGGACCGCCGCCGGGAGGACGGCCTTCGGTCCGCTGATGTCGCGGGTGAGTCACGCGGGCGGTGGGCCGGCCCTCGTGGTGTAGATCGTGACGGCGTACGGGCGGGGAGGCGCCGGGTAGACCTCCTCGGTCAGCCGCGACAGCGCCGTGTCGGCGTCGAGGTAGCGGTGCAGCCGCCCGGCCTCCGGCCATGGGTGCACGGCCACGAGCACCCCGTCGCCGGGCACGAGCAGCCGGCCCAGGCGGGCGCTGGCCAGGCGCAGGCGCTCGTGGCGGCCGAGGTAGTACAGGGTCTCCGAGCAGAACACGAGGTCGAAGCGCTGCTCGGGCACGTGGGTGAGGATGTCGGCCCGGACGAAGCGCACCCGGCCGGTGTCGGGGACCCGCCGTCGGGCCCGCGCCAGCGCCCGCGCGGAGACGTCGACCCCGACGATCTCGGCCTCGGGATAGGCGGCCGCCAGCGCGCGGGTGAAAGCGCCCTCGCTGCACCCGACCTCGATGATCCGCCGGTACGGTTTCCGCGGCACGTGTTTCAGCGTGGCCTCGTACTTCTGCCGCTCGTAGGTGTCGGTCGACAACTTCCAGGGGTCGGGGACCCGGTGCCGCCAGTCGAAGAAACGGCCGAGTATTATGCCCTGGGCCTGCGGCGGGAGCAGTGACAGGGTGCGGAACAACGTACGGTGCATGATCTCTGGAATGGGCGGCATGGCGGTGGCGCGGCCTCTCTCGGATGGGACGCGTGAGCGTCTCCGTGAACTGAGATGACGTCGTCACCGAAGCGAGTTCCCGGATGACCACCGTCTATGCCCCGCCACCCGATGCCGGCGGCATCGCGCGCGGGCGCAGGAGACGGGGAACGGTTAGGATCACCCGAACATGGTTCTGCGCGACTGAAGGATGTCCCCATGATCCGCCGGCATACCATCGCTGACCTGCTGCGGCGCTCGGCCGCCCGCCACCCCGCCAAGACCGCCGTCGTCTACGGTGACCTGCGCCAGAGTTACGCCGACCTCGATCTGATGGTCAACCGCACGGCGAACGCGCTGGCGGCGCGGGGCGTCGGCAAGGGCGACCGGTTCGCGGTGCTGAGCCACAACAACCACGCGTTCGTGGTCGCGTATTTCGCGCTGGCCCGGCTGGGCGCGATCTCCGTGCCGATCAACTTCATGCTGGGGAGCGACGAGGTCGCGTACATATTGGAGCATTCGGGCGCGACCGGGATGCTGGTGGAGGAGGGGCTGCTGCCGGTGGCCGCCGCGGCGGCGGGCCCGCGGGTCACCGTGCGCGGGGTGATCGGCGCGGCGGCGGACGGCTGGGAGCCGTTCGCGAGCTGGGCCGCCTGCGACGACGCGTCGGAGCCGCAGGTGGACATCGCCGACGACGACCCGATCCAGCTCATGTACACCAGCGGCACCGAGTCGCGCCCCAAGGGCGCCACGCTGTCGAGCCGCAGCCTGATCTCCCAGTACGTCACGTGCGTGGCCGACGGCGAGATGAGCCCCGACGACGTCGAGGTGCACGCGCTGCCTCTCTACCACTGCGCGCAACTGCACTGTTTCCTCACGCCCGGCATCTACCTGGGCGCCACCAACATCATCCTGCCCGGGGCCACCCCCGCGGTGATCCTGGCCACGATCGAGGGCGAGCGCGCGACGAAGCTCTTCTGTCCGCCCACCGTCTGGATCGGCCTGCTCCGCCACCCCGACTTCGGCCGCCGCGACCTGTCGTCGTTGCGCAAGGGCTACTACGGCGCCTCGATCATGCCCGTCGAGGTGCTGAAGGAGATCGCCACCCGCCTGCCCGAGGTGCGCCTGTTCAACTTCTACGGCCAGACGGAGATGGCCCCCGTCGCCACGATCCTCGGGCCCGACGAGCAGCTCACCCGGCTGGGCTCGGCGGGCAGGCCCGCCCTGAACGTCGAGACCAGGATCGTCGACGACGAGGACAGGCCGGTGCCGCCCGGCGTGGTCGGCGAGATCGTGCACCGCAGCCCGCACGCCATGCTCGGCTACTGGAACGACCCCGCCAAGACGGAGGAGGCGTTCCGCGGCGGCTGGTTCCACAGCGGAGACCTGGGCGTCATGGACGCCGACGGCTACCTGTCCGTGGTCGACAGGAAGAAGGACATGATCAAGTCGGGCGGCGAGAACGTGTCGAGCCGCGAGGTGGAGGAGGCCATCTACCAGCATCCGGAGGTCGCGGAGGCGGCCGTGTTCGGCGTGCGGGACGAGCGGTGGATCGAGGCGGTGACGGCCGCCGTGGTGCTGCGCGAGGGCGCCGGGGTGACGGCCGACGAGCTGATCGCGTTCCTGCGGGAGCGGCTGGCCGCCTTCAAGACCCCGAAGCGGGTGGTGTTCGTGGAGACCCTCCCCAAGAACGCCTCGGGGAAGGTGCTCAAGCGGGAACTGCGCGACAGGTTCTGACCGGCCGCCGCCGGCGGCCGGTCATCGGTGCACGCCCGGAGGCGGTCAATTCACGTACGCCGCCACCGACCAGCGGACCGGCCGGTTGGTGGCCTCACCCCACAGGCCCACCTTCCCGGTGATCGTCACCTTCTCGCCCTTGGGCACCGTGTGCTCGCCCATCGCCAGCGGGAAGGGGCCGCTCTTCCAGGTGCCGCAGTCGGCGGTCGAGCCGGTGTCCTTGCCGTTGATCCGGTAGGTGAACCACATGCGACGGGCCAGGTCGCCCGTGCAGAGCTGTTCCAGACCGAGCTTCCCGCCGGGGCTCCTGACCACCAGCTCGAACGAGCGCTCCTTCGTCCACGTGCCGCCCCTTGCGACGGCAAGCCTCATACCGGCCAGCTTGGCAGGCGGGGAGCGCAGCTCGTCGGGCTCGACCGGCTCGGCGGGCGGCGTCCACTCGTAGACGGCCAGGCTCCAGGCGGCCCAGTGCGGCTTGAGCGGCTCGCACCTCCCGCCCTTCTTCTCACGTACGCAGCCGTACCCGATTATTTCGGTGTCGAAGGTGACGGTGACCTCCGTGGCGCCCTCCGGCACGACCAGCGGTCTGAGCTCCATGTCCTTCCCGCACCTCAGGGAGCCGGCCTGGTGGAGCCTGCCGTTCACGGTGATGTGCGGCGGCTGGCTCCCGGGCCTGCCCCGGCACAACCCGGCCAGGTCCAGCGGCCTGCCGGTGACCGGGACGGTGACCGACGTCTTCTGCCCGCCCTTGGCCGCCAGTTGGGTCGTGGCCAGCCGCCGGTACTCGGTGCCGTCGCCGGAGGTGAACGTCTCGGGCAGCTCGGCCGCGGGCCTGGCCGCCGCGGTGATCTCCCGGGCGGGGGACTCGGCCGCGCCGGGGACTAGGGAGACGCCGACGACCACGGCCGCCGCGGCCACCGCCGCGCCGGCCATCGCGCCCCGCCGGATGCGGGTCCTGCGGATGCGGGAGCGGATCTGGTCGTGCCGGTGCGGGTTGGGGGGCGCCGGGGCCTCAGCCCGCTCCCGCAGGACGTCACGCAGGTCGTGCGCGCTCATCGGTGCAGCTCCTTCACGATCGATTCGTCCACTCGCAGCTTGGCCAGCGCCTTGGCGCACTGGCTCTTGACCGTGCCCTCCTGGCAGCCCAGGATCCTGGCCACCTCGGCCACCGGCAGGTCCTCGTAGAACCGCAGCACGACCACCGCGCGCTGCCGGGCGGGCAGGCGGCCGACCGCCTGCCACAGCTCCTCCCGCTCGCCGCCGGGAGGATCATGCGTCACGGCGTGGGGCAGGTCGTCGCTGGGCAGCTCCCTGCGCCACCTGCGCCGCCACCAGGACGTGTACGTGGTCACCAGGACCCTGCGCACGTACGCCTCGGGCTCGTCGATGCCCGGCCAGGCGAACCAGGCCTTGGCCAGCGACTCCTGCAGCAGGTCCTCGGCGACCCCCCAGTCGCGGGTCAGCAGGTACGCGGTGCGCAGCAGCCGATCGGACCTTGTCGCCACAAAGTCATGAAATATCGTCCTATCCGCCAACGTGAGTTGCCTCCTCGAAGCTTGCCGACGGTAGTGACGCATCGAGCGCGACGCCAGGTTGCCCGCGCGGAACCGGCGTCGCCGGCCGGGGGAACCGGCGTCAGGCGGTCTCGGCGCGCGTGACCGTGAACGGCACCAGCTCGCCCAGCCCGCGCACCGACAGCCGGTCGACCGCCCGCAGCCGGAACTCCCGGTCGCCCTCGAGCTCCTCCGCGAGCTGCGGATCGGCCAGGATCGTGCCGGGCAATGACAGCGCGGTGAGCCGGCTGGCCAGGTTGACCGTGGTGCCGAACACGTCGCCCATGCGCCACATCACCGGCCCCGCCGCCAGCCCCACCCGCAGCTCCGGCATGTCCTTGCCGCGCGCGTGCGTCTCCACCAGCCGCACCGCGATGTCCGCCGCCACGTGCGCCTCATCGGCCACGAACAACACCGAGTCGCCCAGCGTCTTGACCACCCGCCCGCCGGACGAGGTCACGATGTCGGCCGAGCGCCCCTCGAACCTGTCGACCAGCCGGGCCAGCTGGCCGAGGGTGATCTGCCGGCTCAGCCGGGTGAACGCGACCAGGTCGGCGAACCCGACGGACAGCCGCACGGCGCTCATGTCCTGGCCCGCGATGCGCCCGGCGGCGGCGGCGAGCTGACGTTGCCAGGCGTAGACCAGCAGCCGCCCCAGGTCGGGCACCACGAGCTCGGCCCGCCGCCGCCACGCCCGCGACCGCTCCTCCAGCGGCACGCCCGCCTGGTCGAGCGACTCCACGCCCACCTCGGCCTGCGACTCGGCCAGCCTGGTCGTGGCCCGGCCGATGGAGCGGGCGATCAGCAGCATGTGCTCCTCGTCGTAGGCGCCGGAGCCGACCATGCGCAACATCGTCCTGAGCGCCTCGACGTCGGAGTCGGTGAACTCGACCGCGTCGTCGGCCACGTTGGGGAACCCGAGGGCGCGCCAGAGCCGCCGCGCGCGGTAGACCGGCACCCCCGCCATGTCGGCGACCTGGTGGCTGGTGTAGCGGCGCGGCTCGCGCAGGAACGCCTCGCGCAACGCGTCCCCATCATCGAGCGGCACGTGGGCAAGATAACATTCGGGGCCCCGGGTCAGGTGACCAGTGCGGAGTCAGCGCGATCACTCCAGCAGGGCGCGCAGGGCCGGGCGTTCACCGTCCGGCACGTAGTCCGCGTAATAGTCGTACATCGCCTTGCGGGTCAGCCGGGCGGCCAGCGGCCCGTCGCCCGCGCGCACGGCGGCCAGCACCTCCTCGTGGTGCTTGATCGTCTGCCGCATCAGCGCCGGCCGGTCGGGGGCGGCGGCGAGCTTCTCCGAGATCAGCCCGAGCACGATCGAGCGGACGACGTCGGTGCAGATCTGGATCAGCTTGTTGCCGCTGGCCCGCGCCACCACATCGTGGAAGGAGACGTCCTCGGCCACGAACGCGTCGTGGTCCGTCGCGGCGCGCATGCGCGCGACGGCCGCCCCCATCTCGGCGAGCTGCCCGTCGGTGCGCAGCCGGGCGGCCAGCAGGCTGGCCGACGAGTCGAGCACCATCCTGAACTGCACCAGCTCGGCCAGCGACAGCTCCGCCACCCTGGCCAGCGTGGTCATCGACTTGTGCAGGGCGGCGGGCGTGAACGGCAGCACCTCCGCCCCGTGCGGATCGCCGGGACGCGACCGGACCAGGCCGCGCGCCTGCAGCACCCGCAGCGCCTCGCGCACGGTGGACCGGCTGACCGAGAACTGCACCATCAGGTCGCGTTCGCTCGGCAGCCGCTCGCCAGGGCTGAGCGCGCCGCTCTCGATGGCCTCCTCGACCTGCTCCACGACCCGCTCGTAGGCGCGGACGGCACGCACCGGCTCGAACCGCGGACCACCCATGCAATCCCCCTTGACCCGAGCCGCCGACGACTGGCAATGTGCAGCCTACTGGTCCGACCAGTGCACTAGCCAGGAGGCTGAAGACAATGAGGCGCATCGGCATCTGGATCGCCGTCGGCGGTCTCCTGCTGGCCACGGCCGCCTGCGGTGGCGGCGACAGCGGTGGATCCGCGTCCGGCACCCCCGAGGCCCAGTCGCTGGCCGTCGGGTTCGTGGCCGAGCCGGCCAACCTCGACTTCACCTCCACCGAGGGCGCCGCGATCCCGCAGGCGCTGCTCGTCAACGTCTACGAGGGCCTGGTCAAGCTCGACCAGGCAGGCGAGATCGTGCCGCTGCTGGCCGAGAAGTGGGAGGTCTCCGACGACAGGAAGACCTACACGTTCACGCTCCGCGAGAACGTGAAGTTCTCCAGCGGCGCGCCGTTCACCGCCGACGACGTGGTCTTCTCGCTCGACCGGGTGAAGTCCGACTGGAAGCTCAAGATCAAGTCGCAGCTCGACGTCGTCGACAAGGTGGAGAAGAAGGACGACTCCACCGCCGTGGTCACGCTCAAGCAGCCCAGCAACGGCTTCCTCTACTCGATGGCCACCAGGCTGGGCGCGATGTTCAGCCGCACGGGAGTGTCCGACCTGGCCGGTAAGCCCGTCGGCACCGGCCCGTACGTGCTCGGCTCGTGGCGGCGCGGCGACTCGATCAAACTCGACGCCAACCCCTCCTACTGGGGCACGAAGCCGCCGCTGTCGTCGATCACGCTGAAATACTTCAAGGACGCGACGGCGATGAACAACGCGCTGCTCACCGGCGGCATCGACGTCATCTCCAGCGTGCAGGCGCCCGAGTCGCTGCAGCAGTTCGCCGACCCAGGCCGCTTCGAGGTCATCGAGGGCACCACCAACGGCGAGGTCGTGTTGTCGATGAACAACGGCCGCCCGCCGTTCAACGACAAGAAGGCCAGGCAGGCCGTCCGGCACGCCATCGACCACAAGGCGCTGCTCGACACCGCCTGGGCCGGGCGCGGCGGGCTGATCGGCTCGATGGTGCCGCCCACCGACCCCTGGTACGAAGACCGCACCGGCGACTACCCGTACGACCCGGCCAAGGCCAAGCAGCTGCTCGGCGGCAAGACGTACAACGTCAAGATGCGCATCCCCAACCTGCCGTACGCGGTGGCGAGCGCCCAGGTCGTCAAGTCGCAGCTGGCCCAGGTGGGGATCACGGCCGAGATCGAGCCGCTGGAGTTCCCCGCCCGCTGGCTGGACCAGGTGTTCTCGAAGGGCGACTACGACCTGTCGATCATCAACCACGTCGAACCCCGAGACATGGGGATCTTTGCCGATAAGTCTTATTACTTCGGTTACGACAATCCCGCGTTCGGCAAGCTCCTCGCCTCCGCCGACCAGGGCACCGAGCAGGAGCAGGCCGACGACCTCAAGCAGGCCGCCAAGCTCCTGTCCGACGACGCGGCCGCCGACTGGCTCTTCCTCTTCCCCAACCTGATCGTGGCGAAGAAGGGCGTCACCGGCCTGCCGAAGAACGCCATCTCGGAGTCCTTCGACTTCACCGCACTCGCCAAACAGTGACCCTCTACCTGCTCAAACGCCTGGCGGTGCTGCTCGCCAGCACCGCCGTGGCCGCCGTCGTGGTGTTCGGGTTCATGGCGCTGCTGCCCGGTGACCCGGCCGAGATCGCGCTCGGCGTCAACGCCACGCCCGAGGCGGTGGCCGCGCTGCGCGAGGAGTTCGGCACCGACCGGCCGCCCGTCGTGCAGTTCCTCGACTGGTCCGGAGGTCTCCTCCAGGGCGACTTCGGCACCTCCTACGTGACCAGCTCGCCCATCGGGCCGCAGATCGGCGACCGGCTCGGCGTGACGGCCGTGCTCGTGCTCGGCGGCATGGCCGTGGCGCTCGCCGTCGCGGTGCCGCTGGGCACGTACGCCGCCGTGCACCACCGCGACCCGCTCGGCGCGGCGATCAGCGCGGCCAGCCAGGTCGGCATCGCGATCCCGGCGTTCCTGGCCGGCATCCTGCTGGTGTTCGTGTTCGCGGTGCAGGCCCAGGTGCTGCCGTCCGGCGGCTACGTGCCCTTCGCGGAGGACCCGGGGGAGTGGCTGCGCGGCCTCCTGCTGCCGTGGGCGTCGCTCGGGCTCGTCCAGGGGGCGGTGCTCACCCGCTACGTGCGCAGCGCCGTGCTCGACGTCATGCGGGAGGACTACCTGCGCACCGCCCGCGCCAAGGGCCGCGCCAGCACCGGCGCGCTGTGGCGCCACGGGCTGCGCAACGCCTCCGTCCCCGTGGTCACCGTGCTCGGCCTGCAACTGGCCACGCTGCTGATCGGCGCGGTCGTGGTCGAGCGGGTCTTCGTCATCCCCGGGCTCGGCGACCTGCTGCTGAACGGCGTCGCCGGGCGCGACCTGCTGCTCGTCCAGGGTGTCGTGATGGTGCTGGTGGCGGCCGTCCTGCTGATCAACTTCGTGGTGGACGTCGCCTACCACCTGCTCGACCCGAGGCTGCGGTGAACCGGAGGGTGCGATGAGGGGCAGGACGAACGCCGGGCTGGTCGCCGGCGGCGCGCTCGTCGGGCTCGTGGTGCTCGCGGCCGTGGCGTCGTTCTTCTGGACGCCGCACGACCCGACGCTCGTCGACGCCGCGCAGAAGCTGCGCGAGCCGGGCGGCGGCTACCCGCTCGGCGCCGACAAGTTCGGCCGCGACACCTTCAGCCAGCTCATGGTCGGCGCGCGCACCACCCTCTACGTCGGCATCGTCGCCGTCGGCATCGCCGCCGCGCTCGGCGTCCCGCTCGGCATGATCGCCGGGATGACGCCGCGCGGCTGGCTCTCCGAGCTGATCATGCGGGTCAACGACCTGGTGTTCGCCTTCCCCGCGCTGCTGCTCGCCGTCATGTTCGGCGCGGTCTACGGGGCCGGCACGCTCACCGCCATGATCGCGATCGGGGTGGCCACCGTGCCCGCGTTCGCCCGGGTGGCCCGCGCCGCCACCCTGCAGGTCATGGTGACCGACTACGTCATGGCCGCCAGGGCCGCGGGGCGCCGGCGGCCCGCCATCGCCGTGCGGCACGTGCTGCCGAACATCGGCTCGATGCTGATCGTGCAGGCGTCGGTGTCGTTCGCGATCGCGATCCTGGCCGAGGCGGCGCTGTCGTTCCTCGGCTTCGGCACCCGCCCGCCCACGCCGTCGTGGGGCCGGATGTTGCAGGAGTCGCAGGAGCTGTTGTTCTCCACCCCGCGCCTGGCGCTCTGGCCGGGCCTGGCGATCGCGCTGGCGGTGCTCGGCTTCAACCTCCTCGGCGACGGACTGCGCGACTATCTGGACCCGAAGCTCAGGAGGATCCGGTGAGCACGCTGAGGGTCGAGAAGCTGACCGTCAGGGCCGAATCGCTGGAGCTCGTGCGCGAGGTCTCGTTCACGATCGCGCCCGGCGAGCGGGTCGGCCTCATCGGCGAGTCGGGGTCGGGCAAGTCGCTGACCGCGCTGTCGCTCATGGGTCTGCTCCCCGAGGACGTCACCGCCTCGGGCACCGCCCGGCTGGGCGATCGCGACCTGGTCGGCGTGCCGGAGAGCCGCGTCAAGGACCTGCGCGGCCGCGAGGTGTCCATGGTCTTCCAGGAACCCATGACCGCGCTCAACCCGCTCATGCGCGTCGGCGCCCAGGTGGCCGAGGTCATGACGCTGCACGGCACGCCGCGTCAGGAGGCCCGCGAACGCGCCGTCGCGATGCTGGAACGCGTACGCCTGCCCGAACCGGGCCAGGTCGCCCGCGCCTACCCCCACCAGCTCTCCGGCGGCCAGCGGCAGCGCGTCATGCTCGCCATCGCCCTGGCCAACGGACCGGGCCTGCTCATCTGCGACGAGCCCACCACCGCACTCGACGTCACCGTGCAGAAGCAGATGCTCGAGCTGATCGCCGAGGTCGCGCCGGCGCTGCTGTTCATCACCCACGACCTCGCCGTCGTCGCCTCCGTCTGCGAGCGGGTCCTCGTCATGTACGGCGGCCGCGTCGTCGAGAGCGGCCCCATCCGCGAGGTCTTCACCCGCCCCCGCCACCGCTACACCGAAGGGCTGCTGGCCGCCTCCAAGCTCACCCCGCGCGGCACCCGGCTGCCCACCATCCAGGGCAGCGTCCCGTCGGCGGGCCGCTTCCCCGGCGGCTGCGTGTTCAGGAACCGCTGCCCGCACGCCACCCCCGCGTGCGAGACGGCGCCGGCGCTGACAGGAGACGGACATGCCTTCGCATGCTGGCACCCCGCTGATTGAGGCGAGCGGCCTCAACCGCGTCTACCACCGGCCCCGCACCTCGCTCACCAGGCCGGGCGCCGCCGTCCACGCGCTGCGCGACGTGTCGCTGACCGTCCGGCGCGGGGAGCGGTTCGGCATCGTCGGCGAGTCCGGGTCGGGCAAGTCCACGCTCCTGCGCCTGCTGTGCGCGCTCGACCGGCCCACCAGCGGCTCCATCCGCTTCGACGGGCAGGAGATCGCCGGCCTGCCGGAGAAACGGCTGCGGTTCCTGCGCGAGAACCTCCAGATCGTCTTCCAGGACCCGATGAGCTCGCTCGACCCCCGCATGCGTGTACGCGACCTCGTCGCCGAGCCGCTCGTCGCCCTCGGCCTGCCGGCCGGCGACCGCGTGAGCGAACTGCTGGCCGGGGTCGGGCTGCCGCCCGAGGCCGCCGGCCGTTACCCGCACCAGTTCTCCGGCGGGCAGCGGCAGCGCATCGCGATCGCCCGCGCGCTCGCGCCCCGGCCGAAGGTGCTGGTCGCCGACGAGCCGGTGAGCGCCCTGGACGTGTCCGTACGCGGGCAGATCCTCAACCTGCTGGCCGACCTCGTCGACGAGCTGGGCCTCACGCTCGTCTTCGTCTCGCACGACCTGTCCGTGGTGCGGCACGTGTGCGAGACGGTCGCGGTCATGAGCGGGGGCGAGATCGTGGAGACCGGGCCGGTGGACGACGTCTGGGAGGCGCCCGCCCATCCGTACACGCAGGAGCTGCTGCGGGCCGTACCGACATTGGAGGGTTTGTGGTGATCGAGGTCGACGCCGACGGCGTGGTGGAGTTCACGCGGGCGCTGGTGCGGATCCCCAGCACCAACGACCCGGCGCGCGGGCGCGACGAGCGGCCCGCCGCCGAACTCGTCGCGGCGAAGATGCGCGAGTGGGGCTGGGAGCCGGTCGTGTACGAGGCGGCGCCGGGACGGCCCAACGTCGTGGCGGTCGTCGAGGGCGGCGGCGGTGACGGGCCGACCCTGATGTTCGAGGGCCACACCGACGTGGTGACCGAGGGCGACCTGTCCACCTGGACCGTCGACCCGTTCGGCGGCGAGATCCGCGACGGGCGGTTGTGGGGCCGCGGCAGCGCCGACATGAAGTCCGGCCTCGCGGCCACCCTCTACGCCACCCGCGCCCTGCAGCTCACTGGACCGTTCCCCGGCCGGATCAAGGTGTGCGCGCTCGCCGACGAGGAAGGGCTCATGATCGGTGCGCACCACTTCGTCTCCGAAGGGCTGGCGGCCGACGTGGACGGCGCGATCGTCGCCGAGCCCGAGGCGGGCGAGATCTGCGCCGTCGCCAAGGGCGCGCTGCGGCTGCGCGTCGACCTCACCGGCAGGATGGCCCACGGCGCGATGCCGCAGCACGGCCGCAACCCCATCCAGGCCGTGGGCGAGCTCCTCTCCGGCCTGCGGTCCCTGCAGGACGAGCTCCAGGCGCTGCACCCGGCGCACGAGCACCTCGGCGAGGTGTACGTGACGCCGACCGTGGTGCGGGCCGGGTCCGAGGAGCAGGTCAACGTCATCCCCGCGGTCGCCTCCGTCTTCGTCGACGTGCGGACCGTCCCGGGCGTCGAGCACAAGGTCATCGCCGACCGGGTGGCGGCCCTCGCCTCCCGCGACGGGATCACCGCCGAGGTGTCGACGCTGGTGGACCGGCCGCCGGTGGACGTGCCCGTCTCCGACCCGGTCGTCGCGGCGCTGGCCGCCGCGCACCGCACCGTGACCGGGCGGGAACCCGTGTACGGCGGCGTGCCCGGCTCGACCGACGGGACCGTGCTGACCCACTGGGGCGGCATCCCCTCCGTCGTGTACGGGCCGGGCGGCAAGTGGATCGCGCACCAGGCGGACGAGTTCGTCGAGGTCGCCGAGATCGTCCAGTGCGCCAGGGTGTTCGCCGAGGCCGCCCGCCGGTTCCTGACCGGAGACCACTGATGCGCCCAGGCCCCGCCAACGCGCTGGTGGACGTCCCCGGCCTGCGCGTCGGCCACGCGCAGCGGGTCGGCGGCGGCCACCGCACCGGCACCACCGTGGTCGTGGCGCCCGCCGGGGGCGCGGTGGCCGGGGTCGACGTGCGCGGGGCCGCGCCTGGGACCCGGGAGACGGAGCTGCTCGACCCGCGCAACCTGGTGGAGCGGGTGCACGCCGTGGTGCTGTCGGGCGGGAGCGCGTTCGGGCTCGGGGCGGCGTGCGGGGTGGTGGACCGGCTCGCCGACGCGGGCGCCGGCTATCCCGTGGCGGGCGGCGCCGTACCGATCGTGCCGGCCGCCGTCATCTTCGACCTCGGGCGGGGCGGAACGTTCCGCGCCGTCCCAGACGCGGCGCTGGGCGCCGCCGCCTACGACGCCGCGTCCGACGCAGAGGTCTCGGCCCCAGGCGGACCGCCTGCGGTGACCCAGGACGGCGGGGTGTCGTGCACGACGGCGCCGGCGACGGCGAACGGGTCGGTCGGAGCCGGCACCGGCGCGGTGGCGGGCGGGCTGGCCGGAGGCGTGGGGACGGCCAGCGCCGTGCTCCCCGACGGCACGACGGTGGCCGCCCTGGCCGTCGTGAACGCCGCGGGCTCCGTGCTCGACCCCGCCGACGCCACCCTCTCCGGCGCCAGGTACGGACTGCCAGGGGAGTTCGCCTTGGAGCCGCCCGCGCCGGAGGAGGCCGCGGCCTGGCGTCCGGAGAAGGCTCCGTCGTTCAACACCACCATCGGCGTGGTGGCCACCGACCTCACCCTCACCAAGGCCCAGTGCGGCAAGCTGGCCGCGGTCGCCCACGACGGCCTGGCCAGGGCGATCAGGCCGGCCCACACCATGACGGACGGCGACACCATCTTCGCCCTGGCCACCTGCGCCCGCCCCGCCCCTGACCACGACGTGCTCCAGGACGCCCTGGCGGTGGCGGCCGACGCGTTCAGCCGCGCCGTGGCGCACGCCGTGCTGGCCGCGACCGGCCGCGAGGGCGCGCCCGCGTACCTCGACGTGTTTCCCAGCGCCCTACGGAAAGAGCCATGAGCATCGAGCAAGCCTGGCCCGCCGGACTTCCCATCGGCGACGGATGGACGGAGACCGCGGCCACCACCGACGTGATCTTCCCTTACGACGGCACCCGGGTCGCCGCCGCCCCGCTGGGCACGCCGGCGCACGCCCGGCAGGCCCTCGACGCGGCGCTGGCCGCCGCCCCCGCCATGGCGGCGTTGCCCTCGCACGCCCGGCGTGCCGCCCTCACGCACGCCCACGACGCGCTGGAGGGGGCCCGCGAGGAGTTCGAGCGGCTCCTGGTGCTGGAGACCGGCAAACCGCTGGCCGACTGCAAGGTGGAGGTCGCGAGGACGCTGGTCACCCTGGCCACGGCCGCCGAGGAGGTCGCCAGGCTGCACGGGGAGACCGTGCCGCTCGACCTGCTGCCGTCGGGGGAGGGCCTGATCGGGTTCTGGACGCGCCGGCCGATCGGCGTCGTCGTCGGCATCACCGGCTTCAACTACCCGCTGCTCCTGGCCGCGCACAAGATCGCCCCGGCTGTGGCCGCCGGCTGTCCCGTGATCGTCAAGCCGGCGCCCGCGACCCCGCTGGCCACGCTCTGGCTGGTCCACCTGCTGCGCTCGGCCGGCGCGCTGCCCCCGGCCGCCGTGCAGCTCGTCACCGGCGACGTCGCGGTCGGCAGGACGCTGGTGGAGGACCGGCGGATCGGCGCGGTCTCGTTCACCGGCTCGGCCGCGGCGGGCCACGCCATCGCGCGCGGCGCCGCCCCCACCAAGGTGCTGCTGGAGCTCGGCTCGAACGCGGCGCTCGTGGTGGCGGCCGACGCCGACCTGGAGGCCGCAGCCGACGCGGTCGTGCGCGGCGGCTACTACGCCTCCGGCCAGGCGTGCATCTCGGTGCAGCGGGTGCTGGTCGAGGAGCCCGTACGCGACCGGTTCGTCACCCTGCTGGCCGAGCGCGTCAAGAGCGTCACCGTCGGCGACCCGCGCCTGCCGGGCACCCGCGTCGCCCCGCTCATCGACGAGGCGGCCACCGACCGCGTGCTCGCGTGGATCTCCGCCTCGGGAGCGCGGCCGATCACCGGCGGGCACCGCGTCGGACGCGCCCTGGCGCCCACCGTGCTCGCCGACGTCCCCGACGGCGCCGACGCCTGGGACGAGGAGATCTTCGGTCCTGTGGTCTGCGTGCGCTCGGTGCCCGACCTCGACGCCGCCTTCGCCGCGGTCAACGCCTCACGGTACGGCCTGCACGCGGCGGTCTACACCCGGTCGCTGACCACGGCGTTCGCCGCCATCGAGCGGATCGAGGCCGGGGGAGTGGTGGTCAACGACGTGCCCGGCTTCAGGGCGGACAACATGCCGTACGGCGGCGTGAAGGACTCGGGCGCCGGCCGCGAGGGGCCGCGGTTCGCCATCGAGGAGCTGACCGTCACCAGGATGGCCATCATCCGGCCACAGGCGTGACGCGCCGGCCCCGCCTCCGGTAGGCGGCGAAGGCGGCGCCGCACAGGAGCGCCAGCAGCAGCGTGGTCGGCAGCCCCGTGAACGGGCCGGCCGTGGCGGGCTCTCCCAGCAGCGGGCTCGCCTGCGGCTGGGAGAGCAGCACCATGGCGAGCTGCGGCGGGCGCTGCCCGGGGGCGGCCACCACGAAGACATGGGTCGCCAGCCAGAGCGGCGTCGCGTGGAAGGCCATGGCCGCCCACAGGCTGCCGCCCATCAGCGTGAGCAGCGCCGCCAGCACCGACCAGAGCACCAGGTTGGCGGCCAGCACCCAGGTGAACCGGTGCAGGGGGAAGATCAGCATCAGCGGGCCGGCGAAGTGGAACAGCGCGAACGCCCCCGACGAGATCGCGATGCCTGCCGTCGCACCCCAGCGCGTGGTGGCGCTGCGCAGGATCCAGCCCCGGTAGAGGATCTCCTCGATCGAGATCATCACGATCCTGCCCAGATAGAACGCCGGCAGCAGGTACGCCAGCGCCGCGAGCGGAGTGCCGGAGGCGACCAGCGTGTCGTCCACCCGCAGGTTCCCGATGGCGGCCTGCAACGCCAGCCACCCCGCGATGAACGCCACCCCCAGGCCGAAGCCGGTCGCGTGCTGCCTCCAGGCGAGCCCGTCCCATGTGAGGCCGAGCGAGGCGGCGAACGGCCGCCGCTCGTAGAACCGCACCCAAGCCCACAGCAGCGCGAAGATGGGCGCGTGCCCGAGCACGGCCTGCAGCACGGCGAAGACGGCGATGAGCGGCGGCGACGGCTGCGCCCCCGCCAGCAGCGCACCCAGCGTCTGGAACAGGAGGACGCCCGCGAGGAGGCCGGCCGCGTAGATCAGTTGCGCCAGGAGAACGGTGAGCAGGGGATGGGTGTCACGTCCGGTCCCCCTCGAAGTGACGGCAGGAGAAGTCATGCCGCCGAAGGTAGGCGAACGCCGCGCGAGGCGAATCCCACCGGCGACCTGTCCAGGTACGACCCCGGGCTATGTCGCAGGTCATGTTCCCCCGCCGGCGGCGGGGAACGGCCCGGCCCTGGTGTTAGCGTGATGCCGTGGCTGGAGGTGATCGCTGGACCCACGGCACGGACACGCGGGCCCCGTACGTGCTGACCGCGCTGTTCGCTTTCGCGAGCCTGGTGTTGTTGTGGAGCGGGCTGCGACTGGCCGCCGCGGGCGCGTCGTGGCTGTACGTCGTGCCTCCCGTGGCGCTGCTGCTCCTGTGGCCCTTCCTGCACTGGAACCGCCGGGCCTCGCCGGCCCGCAAGGCGGCCGGCCTGCTCTTCATGCTCGCCGCGATGGGAGGGGCGGCCGTCGGCAGCGGCGCGACGAGCGTCCCGCTGATCGCCGTCACGATCGTGCAGGCCGTCTGCGTGTTCGGAGTCCCGGGAGGCGCCGGGTTCAGCGTGGTGCTGGTGGCCGTCTCGCTCGTCGCCGGCCTGCTGGTGCGGGGCGCGGACGGAGCCGGCTGGGCGGTCGCGGAGACGGCCGTGATGGGGGTCTTCGCCGTCTGGGCGCTGGTCACCGCGCACATCCTTCTCGCCGCGCGGCAGCGCGCCCGTGAGACGGAACGTCTGCTCGGCGAGCTCGGCCAGGCACACGCGGAGCTGGGGCGCTACGCGGCACGGGTGCGCGAGCTGACCGTGGCCGAGGAACGCGCCCGCATGTCACGCGAGATGCACGACTCCGTCGGCCACTACCTCACGGTGATCAACCTCGGCCTGGAGAACGCCCAGCGCTACCGGGAGGCCCGGCCCGACGACGCGTGGGCCGAGGTGCGGCAGGCGCAGCGGCTCACCACGGAGGCGCTGGCCGACACCAGGCGCTGGGTGCGGGCGCTGAAACCGCTGGCCCTCGAAGGGCGGGCCGGTCCCGCGGCCATGGCGGAGCTGGCCAGGTCGTTCGGGGGGACGGGCCTCGACGTCACGTTCCGCGCGGCGGGAGGCGAGCTCGCGCTGGACGAGGAGGCCGAGCTGGCCCTCTACCGCACGCTGCAGGAGGGCCTGACGAACGCGGTACGCCACTCGGGCGCGCGCAGGGTCGAGGTCGTGCTGTCGTCCGCGGGCGACCGGGTGGAGCTGTCCATCACCGACGACGGCCACCGGGCCACGGCGGGCGGCGACGACGAGAACGCGGCTGACGGCGCCGGCGCTGCGGGTGGCGATGGCGTGGCGGGTGGCGATGGCGGGGCGGGTGGCAGTGGCGATCGGGGTGCGGCGGGTGGCGAGCGCGGGCTCGCGGGGCTGCGGCACCGGATCGCAGCCCTGGGCGGCACGCTCACGGCCGGGGCCGCGCCGGAGGGCGGGTTCGTGCTGCGGGTGAGCCTGCCCGCGCGAGCGGAGGTGCGCGTGTGACCGTGCGGGTGCTGATCGTGGACGATCAGGTCCTCATGCGCGAAGGGCTGCGCAAGCTGCTGGAGCTGGAGCCGGGCATCGAGGTGGTGGGCGAGGCCGCCGACGGTGTGGCCGCGCTCGACCTGCTCGACACCGCCCGGCCCGACGTTGCGCTGGTCGACGCCCGGATGCCGCGCATGGACGGCATCGAGCTCATCGCCAGGCTCGACGTGCCCGCGATCATCCTGACGACGTTCGACGACGACGACTACATCTTCGGCGGCCTGCGCGCCGGCGCCCGCGGCTACCTGCTGAAGGACACCCCGCCGCACGAGCTGGTGGCCGCCATCCGCAAGGCGGCCCGCGGGGAGACGGTGCTCGGCGGGGTCGCGGCGGAGCGCGTGGTCGCCGAGCTACGGCGGGCGCCCGCCGCCCGCGACCCCGGCGAGGAGCTGTCCGAACGCGAGCGCGAGGTGGCGGTGCTGGTGGGCCAGGGCGCCACCAACCGCGAGATCGCCAGGCGGCTGTTCATCACCGAGGGCACGGTGAAGAACCACATCTCCAGCATCCTGCGCAAACTCCGCCTGCGCGACCGCACCCAGCTCGCCATTCACATCGCCAGACCGCCCGGACCGACCCGGCCCGGACCGACCCGGACCGACCCGGACTGAGCCGGCGGAACCGACGCGGCCGAACCGGCCCGGTCGGCGCGCCGGCGGTCAGTTCGGGGGGTCGAAGCGGCCGTCCACGGCGGTCCAGCCGCCGTCGACGTACAGCACCGAGCCGGTGACGAAGCTGGCCGCGTCGCCCGCCAGGTAGACCACGGCCCCGGCCATCTCCTCCGCCGCCGCCCACCGGCCGAGCGCGCTCTTTGCGGCGTACGCGTCGTACCAGCCAGGGTCGTTCTTGATCTGCTTCGTCAACGGCGTCTCCACCACGCCCGGCGCGATCGCGTTCACCCGCACCCCGTGCGGCCCGAACTCGGCCGCGGCGGTCCGCAGCAGCTGCACCAGCCCGGCCTTGGTGGCGGAGTAGACGCTCTGCCCCGGCTCGGTGACGGACGCCCGGATCGAGGCGAACCCGATGATCGAGCCGCGCCCCCGCTCCACCATGCCCGCCCCGAACGCCCGCACCACGTCGAACGAGCCCCGCAGGTTCAGCCCCACGACCCGGTCGAACTCCTCGCCGGTGTAGTCGAGCAGCCGCTTGCGGACGTTGGTCGCGGCGGTGAACACCAGGACGTCGGCGGGCTCCTCGCCGGCGAGCCGGCGCACGGCGGCGGAGTCCAGCACGTCGACCAGCCGCGCACGGCCCGCGCATTGGCCGGCGGTCTCCTCGGCCGCGGCCAGGTCACGGTCGGCGCACACCACGGACGCCCCGTGCGCGGCCAGCGCCAGCGCCGCCTCCCTGCCGATCCCGCTTCCTGCCCCGATCACCACGGCCCGCCGCCCGTCCAGGCGGAACAGCGCGTCATATCTCATACGAGGCACCCTAACGACTGGTCAGACCAGTGCACCAGGTCTCCCGCTCCATGCGGGCTCCGTTCACGGCCGCCAGTCGGAGCGCAGCAGTTCGTACTCCACCTCGCCCTGGTCGGATCCGGGGAGGGGGTCGGGCCAGTCCTCGAAGAACGTGCGGACGAACGTCAGCCCGCACCTCTCCATGACGCGCCGGGAGCCGAGGTTGACGGCCATCGTCTGCGCGAACACCCGGCGGGCCCCCTGCTTCTCGAACGCCTCGCGGACCAGCGCCCGCGAGCCCTCGGTCGCGTACCCCTTGCCCCAGGCCCGCTTGTGCAGCCGGTAGCCCAGCTCGGGTTCGTCGGCCGGTCTGCCCTCGGGCGCGCGCAGGTGGAACCAGCCGATGAACTCCCCCGAGGACTTCTCGGCGGCGGCGAAGAACCCCGTCGCGATGAACCTGGGCAGCGTCTCGCCGACGATCACCTCGCGCGGCGTCGGCTTGCCGCCGTTGAGGTAGCGCATGACGTCGGGGTCGTTGTGCAGGGCGAAGAGCAGGTCGGCGTCGGACTCGGTGAAGCGGCGCAGGACCAGCCGCTCGGTCTCCAGGTGAACGTGCACGGGGCAACGGTAGCCAGCCGGATCGTACGGGCTCGACAGATTTTCACGCGGCCGTCCGGGGGCCCGGGCCGTCGGACGGCCACCGCACGGGTGGGATTTCGTCCTCTGCCGGCCTTCCGCCGTGGAACGAGGTTTCCTGTCCGCCGCCGTTCATGTTCCGGGTACGGAGACGGCCCGCGGGTGCGGTTCCATACGAATTTCGTCGGGCGGCTTGCGGGAGTTTCGTAAGGAGGCTTACGATCTCCGGGTGATCAACATGGCACGGCCCGCGTACGACGAGCTCGTGGCCCGCCTCGGGGCGCCGCTCGGCGTGGAGGACGCCCGCGCCCGCTGGGGTGCGCTCGTGCGGGAGGCCAGGAGCGGCGCCATCACGCTGATCACCCGGGAGCGCTCGGAATGGGCCGCGCTGGTGCCGCTGTCGGAGGTGTCCGGGCTGCTGAGCGGCCTGCCGCTGGTGCCGGTGTCGACGGCCCGCGGCAAGCTCGGCGACCTCGTACGCCAGGTCGCCCATCCGTACGAGCACGAGCCCGTGCTGCTGTCCCGGCACCGACGCCCCATCGCCGCCCTGGTCGCGGCCGCGCGGTTGATCGACGGCCCCGCTCCCCGCCAGTTGCCCACCGCCGACGTGATGCTGCTCGGCGGCGGCACCATCGTCCTCGCCCTCGACGAGCACGGGCGGACCACCGCCAGCGTGCGCGACCAGGAGGGCGCCGAGGTCGCGTTCGGCTCGGGCGACAGCATCGGCCAGGCACTCGACGCGCTGGAGGACGACTGATCAGGCCGGCTTGATCACCGCGTCGGGTCCGGGGAAGATGAGATGCTCGCTCCCGTCCTCGAACCTGACGATGTAGGGCGGGGTGCCGTCAGGGCCGCGGATCTCGATGATCTCGCCCTTCCTGTCTCCCTGGCCCACGACGTGACCGTGGACGATCAGCGTGTCGCCGACGTTCGCCTGCATGGTGACTTCCCCTCGGCCGACTCTGGAGGCTCACTCCCACACTGCACCAGGTGGGCGTCTTCGCAAAGACGACTGGCCGTGGGGGCGGGGTCAGCGTGCGAGCTCTTCCACGATGCCGGTGAAGCCCTCGTCGCCGCGGCCGTCTGCGATGCGCCGGTTGACGAGGGCCAGCAGGTGTTCGAACTGGCCGGTGCCGAGCTTGGCGGCGGCGCGTAGCCGGACGAGGTGCTCCAGCACCGGGGCGTGCTCGGTCAGGGAGGCCGGGCCCCGCGGGTAGGAGCGGTCGCGTACCTCGCGGGCCGTCTCCTGGGCCGCCGCCACGACGTAGCCCATCTGCTTGGCCGCGAACGGCGCGAACGTCTCGGGCTCGACGCCCCCGGTCCCGCCGGCCAGCGCCAGGGCGTTCAGGTAGGCGAGCGTGGTGTCGTACCAGAGGCCGAGCAGTGCGAGGTCGTACAGCCCGGCCTGGCCGGGGTCCTCGCCGACGTGGTGGGCCGTCCCGAGCGGCTCCAGCGCCGGACGGCAGGCCGCGAACGCCCGCGCCGGGCCGCTGTAGATCAGCGTGGCGGCCGGGGTGCCGATGTCCGCGGGGCCCGCCTGGACGACCGCGTCGAGGTGAACGGCGCCGTGCTCGCGGGCCCACGCGGCGCTCTCGCGGGCCTCGTCGGGGGTGCCGGTGGAGAAGTCCGCCAGCGTACGGCCGGCCGCGGACGCGCCCCCGGCGGCCAGCACCTCCATGACCGCGTCGTGGCCGGTCAGGCAGAGGACGACGAGGTCGCTCGCCGCCATGGCGTCCGCGACCGTGCCCGCGTGCCGCGCTCCGCCGGCCACGAGAGGGGCGGCCTTGGCGGGGGAGCGGTTCCAGACCGTGGTCGGGTGTCCGTGCTCCAGGAACGTGCGGGCCAGGGCGGCGCCCATGGCGCCGAGGCCGAGCACCGTCACGGAGAGATCGTTCATGAGGAAGCCTTCCTAATTACATTACGGGTCGAAACGAAACATAAGGGTTAGACTCGGGCTCGTGCAACCACGTCAGGAGGGGCGGGCGCCGCGCGCGGGCCGCCCGCGCGACCCGCAGATCGGCCGGACCGTGCTGGACGCGACGCTGGCGGTGCTCGACGAGGCCGGCTACGCCCGGCTCACCATCGAGGAGGTCGCCCGGCGCGCGGGCGCGACCAAGCCGGCCATCTACCGCCGCTGGCCCGACCGGCGGCGTCTCGTCCTGGCCGCGCTGGCGACCCGGCTCGGCACCGCCCGCGCGCCCGACACCGGGTGCACACTCTGCGACCTCAACGAGGGGATCAACGTCTTCGTCGCGGCCTTCCGGCGGATCAGGCCCGGCGTGCTGGGGCCATTGTTCGCCGACTGCGCGGCCGAGCCGGAGGCGCGAGAGACGTTCATGACGACGTTGTTCGACCCGCCGAGAGCGGCGGTGGCCGAGATGATCGAGCGTGCGGTGGCGCGCGGTGACCTGCGGGCCGACCTCGACCGAGAGCTGGTGCTGGACATGCTGGGCTCGCTGGTGCACTACCGCGCGCTGTTCGGGCACGCGCCGATCACCGGGGACCAGGTGGAGAGCGCCGTCGCGGCGGTGCTGGGCGGGATCGCCACCGACTACCCGGCCCTGCTGGCGCACAGCCGCGAGGTCGCGGGCGATCCGCGGACGCACGCCGGCCACGGGTAGCCGGCCGGCTCCCGCCTTCAGCGCCCGAAGCGGGCCCCGGATGGTGATCCTGGGCCCGCTTCGCCGTGCTGCTCCTGACCGGCCCGAGGCCGCCACCTGGATCCGGCGATCTCGGCGAAAACTCGGTTTCCCTTCGCAGGGCTCACGCGGTATACCTAGGAATCCTAGGTTTTGACCTAGGGGTCCTAGGATGCTTCTACGGCACCGGCCCTGCCCCGAAAGGAGTTTCGCCATGACAGACCCGACGACCGGCAGGCTGCGCGTCGACGGCGCGAGCCTGCACTACGAGGTGCGCGGCGAGGGCCCGCTCCTGCTTCTCATCCCCGGAGGGACGGGCGGCGCGGCGTCCTTCGACGGCATCGCCGGCGACCTGGCCGCTCACTACACGGTCGCCACCCACGACCCGCGCGGCATGGCCCGCAGCACGCTGGACGATCCCGAGGCCGAACAGCGGGTGGCGCAGCACGCCGACGACGCGCTGCGGCTGCTGGACCTGCTGTCGCCCGGCGAGCCCGCCCGCGTCTTCGGCGCGAGCTCCGGCGCGATCGTCTCCCTGCACCTGCTCACCGCCCATCCCGGACGCGTCGGGCTCGTCGTCGCGCACGAGCCGCCGGTGGTGGAGGTCCTGCCCGACGCCGCCGAGCATCGAGCACTGATCACCCGCGTGCGGGAGACGTTCAGGACGGAGGGGCCCATGCCCGCCCTGGCCGTGTTCGCGGCGGGGCTGAAGAAGGACGGCACCGCCACCGAGCCGCGGGCCGAGGTCGAGCTCCCGCCGCAGGCGGCGGCCCGGGCCGAACAGACGATGGCCGGCCTGCCGTACTTCATCGGGCGCATCGTGCCCGGCTTCATGTCCTACGCCCCGGACATCGACCGGCTGGCGGCGCTGCGGGACCGGCTCGTGCTCGCGTGCGGCCAGGACTCGCGCGGCGAACTGCCCTACCGCCCGGCCGCGTTCCTGGCCGAGCGGCTCGGCATCGAGCCCGTGCATTTCCCCGGCGGGCACACCGGCCTGACCACGCACCCCGCCGAGTTCGGCGAACTCCTTCTCAGGACCTTGCGCGCCTGAACACCGCGTCGAACCCCGGCGGCAGCCCGCCGCGGAGCCGGCGACCTCACCCGCACCGAGTTGAAGGACACACATCGTGAGAGATCTCCCCGACCCCGCCACGACCGTCATCGACGGCCCGTCCGGCCGCATCGCCGTGGCCGACCACGGCGGGCACGGCCCCGACGTGGTGCTGATCCACGGCGCCAACCGCTCCTTGCTCGACTGGGAGCCGCTGCGCCGCCACCTGCCGGGAGCCCGGCTGGTCGCCTACGACCTGCGCGGTCACGGCCACTCCGACGCCCCCACCGGCGCCCCCACCGGTCCCCCCGCCGGCGCCGGTTACGGCTGGGACGCGCACCTCGCCGACCTCGACGCGGTCATCGGCGCCCTGCGGCTGACCGACCCGTACGTCATCGGCCACTCCCTGGGCGGCATGATCGCCGTCTGCCATGGCGCGCGGCGGCCGGACTGCCCCGGAGTGGCGGACCTCGACGGGTTCGGCGGCGGACGGCCCGAGCTCTACCCCGGGCTGCCCGCGGAGGAGGTCGCCCGCCGCCGGGCCGCGCAGACCGCCGCGCTGGCCGCGGCGCCGGCCGTGCTCACCGACGACCACGTGCAGACGATGATCGAGCACGTACGGCTGCGCGCCCAGGCCATGGGCATCGACGCGGACCTGGAGGAGGCGGGCGCCCGCCGCTGCCTGACCCCGGACGGCCCGTCGGCGTGGCGGCGCAGGCCGGGGCCCGACGCCCAGGCCGCGCTGCTGGCGCCGCTGGACGGCTGGAGCGTCTTCGACGTGCTCCGGCGGACCCGCTGCCCGGTGCTGCTCGTCCAGGGCGGCCAGGCACCCCCGCTCGACCGGCTGCCGGCCGAGTTCCGCGAACTGAGCGAAGCCCTCATCGCCGGAGTCGAGCGCGAACTCGCCGCCCTGCGGGGCCCCAGGCTGGAACGTGTGGCCGGGGCGGGACACCTGCTGCACCTCCAGGCTCCCGCCGCGGTGGGCGAGCTCATCCGCACCCACCTCCTGAACGGCCGGCGCCCTTCTGGTGCGCGCCCGGCGCACGGGTAGACAACAGATTGCCCTTATGTCTTAACAAATGTTGACATGCCGTTCATCTGCTGGATAGAAAGCATTAACCATCCAGACAGGACGGAGGCGGGCACCGCATGATCGGGGAGAGCGAGCTGCTCTCGGTGGCGACCACCCTGCCGGAGCCGGCGTTCGACCTGCACTACCTGCACTATCCGCTCGACGTCCCCGACGGGGTGAGCGAGCTGGAGCTGGTGCTGGAGTACGACAAGATCGTCGACGTCGTGCAGATCTACGCCGTGCTGCTGGAGCCCGACGGCACCTTTCGCGGCCACGTCCAGTGCCCGGGAGGTCCCGGCCCGCGCCGGCTGGTGATCAGGGTGGGAGCGGACGGCGCCGGTCCCGGCTGCGTCGCCGGGCCCGTCCCGGCCGGCCGCTGGACGGTGCGGCTCGACCTCGACCGGCACAAGGCGGCGGCGCCGTACACGCTGACCGTACGCGCGGCACAGACCCCCGCCGGAGCCGCCGCCGGCGCGGCGTCCGCACCGGCGCGCGACGCGGCGACCGAGCCGGCGCGCGGTGTGGCGACAGGAGTGGCGCGCGGTGTGGCGACCGGGCCGGGAGGCCGTGAGGCGCGGCCGCGGCGGGCCGTCGGAGGCCCCGGCTGGTACCGCGGCGAGCTGCACAGCCACTCCGCGCACTCCGACGGCCGCCGGCCGGTCGCCGACCTGGTGCGCGCCGCCAAGGAGGCGGGCCTCGGCTTCCTGGCCGTCACCGACCACTTCACCGCCGCCCACTGGCCCGATCTCGACGCTCATGACGACATCGTGCTGCTGCACTCCATGGAGCTGACCAGCCACCGCGGCCACGCCAACCTGCACGGCCTGACCCGCTGGGTCGACACCTACGTCGACCGTCCGGACCACACCATGGTCGACGTCACGGCCGACGTGCACGGGCAGGGCGGCCTGGTCTGCGTCAACCACGCCTTCAGCGGCGACCAGGCCTGGAGGCGCTTCGACACCCCCTGGGAAGCCGTCGACCTCATCGAGATCGCCCACCTCCAGCAGGGCGCCAACAACGACGCCCAGATCGGCCTGTGGGACCGCCTGCTGACGTCGGGCCACCGGGTGATCGGCGTGGCGGGCAGCGACTGCCACGACCCGGCCGACCCCGGACAGGCGCTCGGCCAGGTGGTCACCGTCGTGCACGCGGACGAGGGCAGCGAGCGCGGCATCGTCGAGGGCCTGCGGCGCGGGCGCGTACGCGTCTGGCGGGGCGCGGACGTCGACATGCACGTCAACGGCGCCCCCATGGGCGCGACCGCCGCGGCGCCCGGCGGGCGGGTCCAGGTCGACGTGGACGTGCGGGCGGACGAGCCCGTCGTGGTGTTCGTGCTGCGCGACGGGCTGCTGATCAACGTCGTCCCCGCCGCGGACAAGCCGGGGGAGTGGCAGCGGATCACCGTCGAGGACCGGCTCGCCGCCCCCGGCGACCGCAGCACCGATCACCGGGCCTATTACCGGGCCTATTACCGGGCGGAGGTCCACGCCGACCCCGGCAGGAACGACCCCCGGTTCTGGGCGAGCTCCCTCAGGGACCACAGCTCGCTGCGGGCCGCGGGCAACCCCGTCTGGGTGCGCCCTGACGGTTGAAACCCCCCTCGTGTCAGGAGAGAGTTCATGCGGTATGCCACCACGCTCGGCGCCGGCGTGCTCGCGCTGGTCCTCACGGGCTGCTCGGGCGTGCTGACCAACAACGCCACCGCGGGCAAGAGCGATGACAAGACGGTGACGCTCTACTCGGTGAGCGGTCCCGAGGTGACCGACCCGATCCTCGCCGCGTTCAAGGCCGAGCACCCCGACATCAAGGTCAACAAGATCGGCCTGCCGGGCACCGGAGAGGCGTTCGCCCGGGTGCGAGCCGAGAAGGACCGGCCGCTCGGCGACGTGATCTGGGGTGGCTCGTCGGAGCTGTACACCGCCAACGCCGACCTCATCGCCCCCGTCGAGCTGCCGAACGACGCCGCCACCGTGGCCAAGGACCCGGCCCACATCTGGCACGCCACCGACCTGCTCTTCCAGGCGATCGCAGTGAACACCGACAAGTTCCCCGACGCGGCCAAGCACCCGAAGACGTTCGAGGACCTGGCGGAGCCGGGGTACGCGGGGGGGAAGGTGGCCTTCGCCACGCCCAAGTCGTCGGGCACCTCCTACAGCCTGCTCACCACCATGGTGACCCTGCACGACTGGGACTACGTCGACCGCTTCGTCAAGAACGCCCGCATGCTCGACGGCTCGACCGCGATGTTCAACATGGTCAAGGACGGCGAGGTCGGCACGTCGTTCATCAACGAGGACCTGGGCGCCAAATGGGTCGACGCCGGCGTGAAGATCAAGCTGATCTACCCCGAGGACGGCGTGTCGGGCCAGATCGGCTCCGCCGGCATCATCAAGGGCGCCCAGCACGAGGCGGCCGCCAAGACCCTCGTGGACTTCCTCATGTCGAAGGAGGCCCAGCAGATCATGGTCGACCAGGTGCAGCGCCGCTCGTCGCGCGGCGACGTGCCCGCGCCCAAGGGTCTGCCGGCGGTCGAGGGGCTGAAGCGGGCCGACGTCGACGAGAAGTGGGCGGCGGAGAAGAAGGACGAGATCCTCGCCAAGTTCGACGACGCCGTCAAGAGCGCGGGCTGATGGCGGCCTCCACGACCGCGCGGGGACGGCCGGGCCGGCGGTCCCGGTCGAGCTGGCGCGACCCGTGGCGGCTCGCCGGGCTGATCGCGCTGCTCATTCTGCTGATCTTCATCGTCTACCCGCAGTTGTGGATCGTCAGGGCGGCGTTCACCGACGACGCGGGCGCGTTCACGCTGGCCAGGTTCGGCGCGTTCGTCACCGACGCGCGGTTCACCGAGCCGCTGCTGCACAGCGTCGTCGTCAGCCTGGCGGTGGGCGCGGGCGCGGCGCTGGTGGCGGTGCCGCTCGCGTTCGTCGTGGCGCGTTACCGCATCCCCGGCCGGCAGGGCGTGCTCACCATGCTCACGATGGCCACCACCTCGCCGCCGTTCCTCGGCGCGTACGCGTGGCTGCTGCTGCTCGGCAGCGGCGGCATCATCACCAAGGCCGCCAGGGAGGCCGGCCTGCCCCTGCCGTTCGAGTCGATTCTC
Organism: Nonomuraea sp. B5E05; assembly: GCF_039880665.1. Lineage (NCBI taxonomy): Bacteria > Bacillati > Actinomycetota > Actinomycetes > Streptosporangiales > Streptosporangiaceae > Nonomuraea > Nonomuraea sp. B5E05. The sequence goes on along the minus strand of NZ_JBDPMJ010000010.1, from coordinate 95,351 downwards.
GGGGTCGGCGGCATCATCTGGGTCGGCGTGTGGTTCACCTTCGCGCTGATCTTCCTCATGGTGTACGACGCGTTCAGGGCGGTGGACCCGGCGCTGGAGGAGGCCGCGGCGTCCGTCGGGTCGACGCCGTGGCGCACCCACGCGAAGGTGACGCTGCCCCTCGCCGTGCCCGCCATCGCCACCGGCTGCTACCTGGCCGCGATGCGGATCTTCGCAGACTTCGGCACGCCCATGCTGATCGGCGGCGGCTACTCGATGTTGCCGGTCGTGGTGTACCAGAACTTCATGTCCGAGGTCGCCGCCAGCCCGGGCGTGGCCGCCACGGCCAGCCTCATGATGGTGCTCGTCTCCGGGCTGGCGCTGGTGGCCCAGCGCAGGGTCGTGGCCAGGCGGTCGTTCGCCGTGACGGGAGGCAGGGACCAGCCGCTGCGCGAGCTGCGCCGCGGCCCCAGGGTGCTGGTGCTGACCGGCATCTGGACGGCGCTGCTGCTCGGGTTCGTGCCGCACCTGGTGGTGGTGCTCACCAGCTTCCTGCGCTGGCAGTCGGGCATCCTGCAGTGGGAGCCGACGCTGGAGAACTACCGGCGGCTGTTCGAGGAGTCGTTGCAGCCCATCGTGCTGAGCTTCGTCTTCGCCGGCATCGCCTGCCTGATCGCGCTCGTGCTGGGCGTCGTGGTGGCCTACATCGTGGCGCGCAAGCGGTTCATGATCTCAGGGCCGCTGCTGAACAACCTCGTCATGGTGCCGTACATCCTGCCGGGCACGGTCTTCGCGATCGGGTTCATCCTGGCCTTCAACCACCTGCCCGTCATCCTCACCGGCACCGCGCTGATCATCGTGGTGGCGTACTTCATCCGGCGGCTGCCGTACGTGATGAAGTCGATCGAGACCGCGCTCGGGCAGGTGCACCCGTCATTGGAGGAGGCCGCGATGAGCGTGGGCGCGCCGCCGCGGCGCAGCTTCCGCGACATCGTCGTGCCGATCATCAGGCCCGCCGTCATCTCCGGCGGCACCGTCGGATTCCTGCAGATGATCACCGAGCTGTCGGCCACCGTCATGCTGTACGCGGTGCCCTGGGTGACCATGACCGTGGTCATCTTCACCAACGCGATGCAGCCGGGCAGCCCGTTCGGAGTCGCCTCGGCCATGACCACGGTGCTGCTGGTCTCGGTCTACGTCCCGCTCTACCTGCTGCGCCGTCGCTACAAGACGGTCTCCCTGTGATCCGGAGCTCATCATGGACATCAGCATCGAAGGGATCTCCAAGACGTTCGGGGAGACCACCGCGCTCGAGTCGGTCGACCTGTCCGTGCCGTCGGGGCGGCTGGCCACCCTGCTCGGCGCGTCCGGATGCGGCAAGACCACGCTGCTGCGGATCATCGCCGGGTTCGAGACCGCCGACACCGGCGCCATCCGCTTCGGCGAGCGCGACATCGCCAAGGTGCCCGTCTGGAAGCGCCGCATCGGGTTCGTCTTCCAGAGTTACGCGCTCTGGCCGCACATGACGGTCGCCGAGAACGTCGCGTACGGGCTGCGCCTGCGCAAGCTGCCGAAGGAGGCCGTCGCGGACAAGGTGGCCGCGGGCCTGGCCATGGTCGGGCTGACCGGGAGGGAGCAGCGCCGGCCCGGCCAGCTCTCCGGCGGCCAGCAGCAGCGCGTGGCCCTGGCCAGGGCGCTCGCCCTCGAACCGGACGTGCTGCTCATGGACGAGCCCCTGTCCAACCTCGACGCCAAGCTCCGCGTCGAGATGCGCAGGGAGATCCGCCGCATCCAGCAGGAGACCGGCATCACCGCCGTCTACGTCACCCACGACCAGGACGAGGCCCTGGAGATCTCCGACCTGGTCGCCGTCATGAACGGCGGCCGGGTCGAGCAGGTCGGCGCCCCCGAGGACGTCTACGAACGGCCGCAGACCACGTTCGTGGCCTCGTTCGTCGGCAGCGTCACCCTGCTGCGCGGCCAGGTCACCGACGACGGCGAGCTCGCGCTCGGCAGCGGCGGCAAGGTCGGCTTCGGCCGGCCGCTCGGCCCGGCCGGGGCCGCCGTGCACGTGGCGCTGCGTCCCGAGGACCTGCGCATCGTCGAGAGCGGTCAGGCCCAGTTCACCGGCAAGGTCGTGCGCAGCAGCTTCCAGGGCGGCACCAGGGAGTCGGTCGCCGAGTTGCCCGGAGGGGAGCAGCTGGCCTTCGAGCACCGCAGCCCCCTGTCCACCGGCGCGACCGTGGGCCTGGTAGCCGAGAGGTTCACCGTCGTCGGCAAGGACACCGGCGTCGCCTGAGGGTGCTCGTCACCGTCCCGCACCTTCCCGGCTGGTGGCCGCGGCTCCACCCCTACCAGCGCGGACGCGCCGCCCTGGCCGCTGCGGCGGTGACCGTGAGTGATCGTCCGAGTCAGAAAACTGGAGTTCCAATGTCCGAACCAGTTTGACGGCCAGTGAGGGGATGTGGTCGGCTCGTGACCTATGTTTCTGATGGGATGAATTAGACCGGTACGGGGAGAACGCTACATGCCGCACGCCTTCCTGCGCGTGCTCGTCTCGACGTCCATCGCAAGTGCCGCGGCCCTGGTGGCCGTGCCGCCGGCCGTCGCAGAAGCCGAGATCACCCCAGCTGGGGTCGCATCAGCCGCTGTCCAGAGGGAAGCGGCGAAGGTCCGTCCCGTGCCCGCCGTGGAGGAGCCGGCGCCCGCCACGGTCACCGTGCCCACCCGCGAGTCGCTCGCGCTCCGGCCCGCCGGCGACGACAAGGTGGGGCCCCAGGCGCCCGAGGTGACCACCTCCGCCGGCCCCTGGCTCGTCCAGGAGATCACCGCCGAGGCCGCGGCCGTCCAGAAGGAGCAGGGTCTCGGCGCCAAGGCGCCCGACACGCGTGACGTGCTGCCCGACACCTCCCAGGCCGAGACGCTCACGCTCATCAAGCCGCTGGCGTCCGTGCTCAAGACGTTCGGCAATCTCGGCAAGGCCGTGCCGGGGCTGACGTACCGGCTCTGCGTCGAGAGCGAGAGCGTGCCGGTGTCCTGCTCGATCTCCAAGCCCGTCGGCGTGCCGGTCGCCGCCGACGTCACGGGGGACGTCACGCCCGACCTGGCCGCCGACCTCGTACCCACCGCCAGCCCCGCGGGCGGCTCCGTCGGGCTCGGGTTCGCCGTCAAGCGGCTGTCGCGGGAGAACCTCAGGGCCCGCGTCTGGGCCGAGTACGACGGCAAGGTGTCGGTCGGGTTCGACGGGTTGAAGCGCGGATCCTCCCTGTCGGCCAGCGACTGGGGGAACTTCACCGTCGACATGGAGGGCAGGCGGGTCAAGGCGAGCATCACCCGCAAGGAGCCCGGCGAGTCCGCGGCCATGATCGCCGGCATGACCGGGCGCAGCGCGGTGAGCCTGCGTCAGACGCCCGCCACCGAGAAGCTGACCGTCAACGCCGCGCTCGACACGCCCACCCTGGACGTCGCCGCCTCCTCGCCCGCCACGCTGGACGCGCTCGCCGTGAACGGCCACCGCTTCGTCCACGCGGTGCTCGACAAGATGGCCGCCCGCGCCGAGGTGCGCCTGTCCGGCGGCCAGATCCGCTTCAACAGCTCGTCGAGCGTCCCGCGCGCCCGCCTGAACTCCTTCACCTACCGCGACGGGCGGCTGTCGAAGGTGGTCAGCGCCGAGCTCGAACGCGTTCCGCGCTCCTTCGTGGCGAAGTACGGCTCCGGCAAGAGCAAGCAGACCGTGTCGGTCAACGCCGGCTCGGGCCGGTCGCGGGCCGGGGCCGCCAGCCTGCTCTATTACGACAGGAACGCGTCCCAGACCGTGGTCAAGATGGAGCTGAGCGCCCTGCCGGCCAAGGTGCGCCTGGTCAACGACCTGACCAAGCATCGTGTCACGCACAAGACGAGCTCGCCGGTCGGCACGTTCGAGGCGGTGCTGCAGCGCAACGGGGGCGCCATCTCCAGCCCGCGCGGCGGCCACGTCACCATGATCAAGAACGGTGCCGCGGTCGGGGTCTCCGCGCTGCTGTCGGGCCTGTCCGAGTTCGACGTCACGTACGGCGGCAAGCCGCACGCCCACCTGGAGGTCGACTCCAGCGGCCGCTCGTTCACCGGCGCGGCCAGCCTCGACGGCACCCACGTGGCAAGGATGGAGATCTCGAACACGCCCGCCACCGTCGACGTCACGCTCGACCCCGCCGCCAGGAAGGCGGCCTTCCGGGCCAGCGGCGAGATCAAGCGCATCCACGCCGCCTACGCCAACCTGAAGTCCGGCCCCACCGTGGACGGCACGCTCATGGGCGTGCGCGACGACGTGAAGGCGTCATGGGAGCTGGGCGAGCGGTCCACCATGCGGATCGCCGCGCCCAGAAAGCTCGACGAACTGCGGATTTATGCCAATAAAGCGTACGTGAAGCAGCCGACCGGCGAGGACCTGCAGGTGACCGCCAAGGGCTTGAGCAAGCAGGCCGAGCTCGTCGCCGACACCAAGGCGGGAACGCTCACCTGGACCGCCGCCGACCCGATCGACAAGGTGACGGCGCTGGCCAGGGTCAAGCTCGGCGATCGCTACGTCAGGGCCGCCGCCGACGTGCGCGACGTGCCGGCCCGCTTCGACGCCTCGTGGAACGCCACGTCCTCCCGTTTCCGCGGCCAGTCGGGCCCCGTCGGGACGGCCGAACTGGCCTTCACCAACCACGACGGCGCCAAGTCGCCCACCGGACCCCACCTGGCCGCGCACTACGACGAGGCCTCCGGCGACATGGACGGCAGCGTGCTGGTCAACGGGCTCGAACACGTCGAGTTCACCCCGGCCGCCGAAGGCTTCACCGCCGACTTCCGCTCGGCCAAGCAGACCCTCGCCGTCGACGCCGACGTCACCCGGGGCGACACCCGCTTCGGCCTGATCGGCACGCTCGGCCCCGCGCCCGGCCGCCTGGCCGTCACCTCCGCCGGCGGCAAGCTCACGTACGAGGGCTCCCGGCTCGACGTGCGCGCCCGCGCCTGGCTGGGCAAGGTCGCGGCGCTCGACCGCATGCGGGCCGCCCCCGCCCTGCCCGGCGGCGGCGTGTCCCTGGTGGACGGAGGCTGCGCCACCGGGTCGAAGGGCTGCTCGCCAGGGCCCTTCTGCACGCCGCAGCGCGGCTGCTACGGGCTGCAGGGCTTCCTGGACGTGACCGGGCTGCCCGAGCGGGTCACGGTCGACCCGGCGGGCAAGACGTTCGGGTTCTCCGGGTTCAACCCCAAGCGCGAGAGCCTGGGCGTCTACCTGGCCAGCAGCGTGCTGGCGCCCGTCCCGATCAAGGCCAGGGCCACCCTGACCGGGCTGCCCTCCAAGATCACCAGCATGGCGCTGGGGCCGTTCGACGTGGCCAAGGGCAACGCCGTGAACGCCGGGTACCGCATCGAGCCCGCCGCCACCCTGGGCAGCCTCGACGTGCACGCGGAGTCGGGCGGGGTGCGCGGCAGGGTCGCGGTCGATCCGGTCCCCGCCGCCGTGGCCGTCCAGGGCACGTACGGCGCCAAGACCCGCATCCGCGTGACGAACTCCGCGGCCGTCGAGCGCCTCAGCGCCAAGGTCACCCTGCCCGGCAAGGGCACCGGCGAGCTGCGTTTCTCCGACGTGCCCGCCCGGTTCGGGGTGGACGCCGACGCCTCGGGCGCCGGGTTCAGCGTGCCGGCCGTCACGTACAAGGCGCTGGGCGGCGTCAACACCCTCGACGGCTATCTGGGCGTGGAAGGCGGTCTGATCGACCCGAAGGGCCGCCTCGGGGACGTGGCGGTCGCGGTCAGGAACCTGGCCTCGGACACCACCATCCGCATGAATCCCGACCGGTCGCTCAACCTCGTCTCGAAACCCGTCGCGACCGGTCGCATCACGCTGCGCGCCGGGCTGCGGATGGACCCGGTCGCCAAGCAGCGCATCGCGGTGAGCAAGGAGGTCCCGCACACCAAGGGTTTCCTCACCTACCAGGTGGCCGGGCAGTTCGGGCTCGGCAGGAGCTCGGTCGAGGACGTCGGGCTGTCGGTGCAGGGCATGTCGTGGTTGCGGATCAGGCCGGGCAAGATCCCGTTCGGCATGAAGGCGCCGCCCGCCCTCGGCTACGTGGCGCCCTCCTTCGAGGGGAACTACGGACGGCTGAAGCTGTCCGCCGACGGTGTCGACCTGCGGCCGGACGTCTCCCTGGACGTCAGGCTGCGCAGGGACATCGGCAACGACCTCTTCCACGAGTCGGTACGGATCGGCGGCACCAAGTCGCTCGCCATGCGCCGCTACGACCAGCGGATGAGGCGCATCGGGGCCAAGCAGGAGATCAAGGCCGCCGGGTTCAGCGTGGCCTGCCTGACGGTGGACGCCAAGCCCGGTTTCGTCGCCGGGGGCGGCAAGAACTCCATCACCCTGCGCGGCGCCGACGGGCCCCAGATGGTCTCGCTGCTCGACCCCGGCGGCCAGGTGCCGGACTACGCGGTCGACCTGCTGACGCACTTCATGAGCCCGTTCCCGGGCGCGGAGTGGAAGGTGGCGAACACCAAGGCGGGCGCCTGCGAGGCCGGCGGCGACTCCTCGCGACCGGAATCCCGCTGAGGGCGGGGGCACGGCACGGCGGGGTCGCTCGGCGGCGCGGTCACGGGCCGGTGCCGTCGGGAGGGAGCGGTCAGGGGAGGGAGCGGCCCAGGCGCAGCCGGACGCGGTCCCCGTGCCGCACGCTCTCGCGTACGGTCCACACGCGCTCGTCGATGACGGTGCCCCTGGCCGTCATGTAGCCGCCCATCCTGAGCACCGGGCGCCCGGTGTCGTCGTTCACCAGCTGCGCCCGCGACTCGGAATCGTCGCCGAACAGCACGAGGAAGTCGAAGGCGCCGGCAGGGGCGTCCAGGACCAGGCCTGGATAGAGGTGCGAGTAGGGAACTTCGACAACGTGTTCAGTCACGGGTGATCGCCTACCCGGCGGAGACGTGTTCGAACAGCCGGCCCGATACGGAGGCGGGATAGCGCTTTCCGGTGCTATGCGATGAAATGTCATTGTTCCCGCTACAGGTTGGAGACCTCGTGCCCCTGTTCGACATGCCCCTTGAGCAACTCCGCGGCTACCTTCCCGACCGCGACGAGCCCGCCGACTTCGACGCGTTCTGGTCCCGCACCCTGGCCGAGGCCGGGGAGTCCGGCCCGGCCGCCGAGTACGTCCCGTACGACCTGCCCTTCGCCGCCGTGGACGTGTTCGACGTCTCGTTCGCCGGCTGGGGCGGTCACCGGATCAACGGCTGGTTCCTGCTGCCGAAGGACGCGGACGGCCCGGTGCCGTGCGTGATGCACTACATCGGCTACAGCGGCGGGCGCGGGTTTCCCAAGGACCACCTGATGTGGCCGGCCGCCGGGTACGCGGTGTTCGTGATGGAGACGCGCGGCCACGGCGGCGCCAACGTGGGCAGCCCCGGCGCGACCGGCGACCCGCACGGCAGCGCGGGACCGCAGGCGCCCGGCATGATGACCCGCGGCATTCTCGACCCGGACGACTACTACTACCGGCGCGTCTTCACCGATGCCGTCAGGGCCGTGGACGCGGCGATCGAGCACCCGGCGGTCGACGCCGCGCGCATCATCGTCTCGGGCGGCAGCCAGGGCGGCGGCATCGCGCAGGCCACCGCCGCGCTGCACCCGTCGGTCAAGGCCGCGCTCATCGACGTGCCGTTCCTGACCCACTTCAGGCGCGCGGTCGAGATCACCGGGCGCGACCCGTACCAGGAGCTGGTGCGTTTCCTCGCCACCCGGCGCGACACGGCGGACCAGGTGTTCCGCACGCTGTCGTACTTCGACGGCCTGAACTTCGCGGCGCGCGGGCGGGTCCCGGCGTTGTACTCGGTGGCGTTGATGGACGACGTGTGCCCGCCGTCCACGGTGTTCGCCGCCTACAACCACTGGCAGGGTCCCAAGGAGATCACGGTGTGGCCCTGGAACAACCACGAGGGCGGCGGCGGCTTCCAGTCCGAGGAGCAGTTGCGCTATCTGGACAAGCTGCTCGGCGACGGCTGAGCGGACGCCCGCCGTGCCGGACCGCCGATCGGGTCCGGCACGGCGGAGGCCGCGTCAGGCGCTCTGCTCGGTGACCAGGAAGGACACGCTCCCCTGGTCGTCGGCTCCGGCGTCCAGAGACTTGTCCTCCAGCACAGTGGCAGCCACCGGATCGAGGTAGACCCGAGCTCCTTCCGACTCGACCACCGCGTCCGCCGGTTCGGGGGCGGTGGCCAGGGAAAGGGTGAGCGAACTCGCGCCCTCGCCCTGGGACGAGATGCGGATCCCGCTCTGAGACGGCTCGGGCGCGGCCGCGGTCAGGTCGCGGATCGCCTGGGCTGCGTTGGCTGTCAGGGTGAGCACTACGGCTCCTCCTCACGTTCGACGTTCACGAGTTGCCTGCCCTTCCCTCCTCACTCCGGCTCAACCCTTCGTGACTCTTTCTTTACCAAGTTCTCAGGAACGGCGTGGTCGGCACGCCGTCCCCTGGACAACGTGCGTGATGCCCGGAGCAGGTGAAAAACAGCCCGGGAGAACGTGGATTTATGGCGAAATGGGGTATTTGTCCTGTTTGAAACCAGGACGAGCGCATTGGGGGATCGTCGTGGCAATGGAAACAGAGATCCGCAACCTGCTCGACTGCCACGTGGTGGGGTCGGACGGTCAGTCGATCGGCAAGGTGGGCCAGGTCTACCTCAATGATCGCTCGGGCGAGCCGGAGTGGGTGACCGTACGCACGGGGCTTTTCGGTATGAAGCAGACCTTCGTGCCTCTGGCCAACGCCCGTCGCTCGGGGGAGGAGATCAGGGTCCCCTTCGACAAGGAGATGATCAAAGGCGCGCCGAACATCGACGTCGACGACCGCCTCACGATCGACGAGGAGGCCAATCTCTACCGCTACTACGGCATGCGGCCATCGAGTGTCCCGCAGCAGCGCGCCGGCGAACCGCGTACGGAAAAGGCCCCGGTCACGGGGGAGCGGCCCGACAGGCCCGCGGGCGCGCCCCGCGACGACCTCATCACCGGAGGCGCGGCGGGCGGCCCAGCGGGCAAGGGGATGGCCGGAGAAGGCGCCGCGGGGGAGACGGGCCGCCGGGACTTCGCCGGCAGGACGGCCGGTCCCGGCGTCACCGGCGAAAGGCTCACCGGCGACCTCGCCGACGTCGACGACATCTCCATGACCAGGTCGGAAGAGCGGCTGCTCATCGGCAAGGAGACCAGGGAGACCGGCCGCGTCCGCCTCCACAAGTACGTCGACACCGAGACCGTCCACGAGACGGTGCCGCTCTCGCACGAAGAGGTCGTGATCGAGCGCGAGGCCGTCCACGAAGGGGACGCGACGGCGGCGCACGATGTGGAGATCGGCGAGGAAGACCGCGAGATGATCCTGCACGAGGAGCGTCCGGTCGTCGGCAAGGAGACCAGGCCGGTCGAGCGGATCCACGTCCGCAAGCGGGACGTGCGGCACGAGGAGACCGTCGAGGGCCAGATCCGCAAGGAGCGGCTGGAGATCGACGAGGACGGGGTGACCATCGACAGGGACGACGAGGGGATGTTCGGCCGCGGCGGGAGTGACCTTCCCCCGGAGCGGTGACATACGGGGCAGTGGCGCCGGACGCGCCGCTGCGGACCTTCCAGGCAAAAGCCCCGGTCGCTGGTGAGAGGCATCAGCGCCCGGGCTTTTCCGTGCCGCGTGGCGGGCGTCAGCGCCCGGGCTCGTCCGCGCGGCTGGTGGCGGGCCTCAGCGCCCGGGCTCGTCCGCGCGGCTGGTGGCGGGCCTCAGCGCCCGGGCGCGCGCCGTCCAGGCTCGGCCCCCGCGTACAGCTCGACCTCGTTCAGCATGCTGCACGTGCGGCCGATCTCGGGGTCGCAGTCATGCGTGCGCGTGAGGATGATCTTGACGTGCCGGCCCGTGCGCTCGACCTCCGAGTAGCGCATCGCGTAGTCGGTCCTGCCGGTGACGGTGAGCGCCGGCTCGCCCCAGGAGCGGCCGTCCCGTGAGATGTACACGCGGGCTCCGGCCGGATGCCCGGGGCGCAGGCTGAGGCCGATCCGGGTGAAGGCGTACGGCCGGTCCAGATGCAGGACGTAGCGGCCGCGGCCGGCGGCGACCGCGCCCGACCAGTAGGACGTGCTGCCGTCGAAGGCCGCGGCGGGCCGTGTCCTGGGGTGGTGACGGCCGGCCCACGTCATGGTGGTGTCGATCGTGAGGTCGCCGCGCCGGCGCATCGCCGCCAGGTCCAGCAGGCCGGGGCCGGGCGGGGCCACGGTGAACAGACGGCGCTTGATCGCGTACCAGCCGCCGTGCTCGAACCGGCCGTGCGCCGGGCACGCCGTCTCGTTGAGCAGCCCGTCGGGCCGCACGCCCGGGAGTTTGCAGTTGTCGAAGACCTGGATCAGCCGGTGCGGGCCGACGGTGGCCAGGCCGGTGTAGCCGGACGATCCGTGCGTGTCCCAGATGCCGTCGCGGTTGTGGTAGGTCACCCGCGGCTCCTGCCACGCCTCGCCGAGCCCGTCGGGGGAGACGGCCAGCCAGTTGTCCGGCCGCCCCGCGCTCAGCACGAGGACTCCCGCCGGGGTCAGCAGCAGTCTCGGCGCCACTCCACGTACGACGCAGCCGCCATCGGCGAAGGGGCCGGTGAACCGCAGCTCGCGCGCGGGCGACCAGGTGCGGCCGCCGTCCACCGAGCGGCTCTGGCGCAGGGTGGAGTATTTCCCGCCGTCGTGGCGCAGCACGGCCAGCAGGCTGCCGTCCACGGTCTGCGCGAGGGCCGCCTCGGTGTAGTTGAACCCCTCCTCTGGCGTCGCGATCACCCCGCGCCGCGCGAACGTCGTCCCCCCGTCCTCGCTGGCGTACACCTCGGCCTGGTACGCCTCCGTGCCGCTGTAACGGGCGTAGAGCGTGATCAGGATCGTGCCGCCGGCGAGCTGGACCGGCGTCCCGTGCACGGCCCCGCCCGGCAGCAGGTCGCCCGGCGTGGTCAGGGTCGCCTCGGAACGCAGCCAGCTCTCGGCGTCGTCCAGCGAGGACGAGGTGAGCACCCCGAGAGCGGCCGTGTGCGGGCCTGTCCTGGACGGGTAGTACTCGGTGGCGAAGAAGCGCCCGTCGTGCAGCTCGATGGGCGACTCGCGCAGCGGCGTGCGGCTCGGCGGGCCGAACGTGGCGCCGTCGTCGTCCGAGACCACGGCCGCGTTGGTGAGGGTCACGACCTCGTCGACGTTCGTGGTGTAGGTGACGATCACCTTCCGCTCCGGAGCGCCTCCGCGGCCGGTCACGTCGAGCACCGACACGTTCGGGAAGCCGGCGAAGTCGAGCCGCTCGGAGGCCGTCGGCTCCCGCGCTGGCGGCCGCGGAAAGGGATGGACGAGATCGGGTGAGGAAGCACTGGCGATCAGGTAACCCTCGCTCGCGGCGGGATGGTCGGGCAGCGGGCAGTAGCCGGGCGGCGCCTGCGCCGGCGCAGGCGCGGCGGGCAGCGTCAAGGTCACCGACAGGGCCGTGACCACGGTTGCGTGCACCAGCACCGGCCCCGCCTTTCCCCCGTACGCCAACGGTACGGACTCTAGATCACCCCGCGCCGCCAACCCGGCATTCACCTGCGGGGAGTCGCCGGTTCACGCCCGGGCGGCCGATGATTCATGCCATTCGTAAACTGACAGTTGACATAGAACCGCTGTCTGACGACGATCGAGGCGGCACCATTAAGTGTGAATTTACGTAGGTCGAAAGACCGCGGGTTCGGAGGTGGCCCCAGATGAGCATCGAGCCCAGGGCGCAAGTGGCCCCAGAGCGCGTGCTGCCAGGCCCGGTGCCCGTGGCGCCGGAGGCGGCCGCGCAGCAGCGCGTGGTCCAGCGGATCTGCGCCAGGGTGGCCCCCGAGGGCATGGAGATCGGCGTCGGCGACCTGCCGCCCGGCGGGCTGCAGGTGTGGATCGAGACGACGGTGGACGCCGGCGCCGCGCCGGAGCCGTGGGTGCTGCACCACCGCATGGCCCGCGAAGTGGCGCTGGTCGGCTGGCACTGCGAGGCGGACGCCGACCGCCTGCTGGTCCTCGGCTGGAGCGCCGCCTGCCTGCACAACCGCGTACGCCTGCTGCAGAGCGGGCTGCGCCGCCTGGCCGACTTCGAGCACACCGCGCAGCGGGCCGTGCAACTCGACGGGCAGGACCCGGACGGCGAGCCGCCCGCACTGGTCGCCACGACCGTCTGCGCCTCGATCGAGCGGCGGCTGCGCTGGCCGGAGCGGCTGGCCGAGCTCGCCGGGTACGAGCGCAGCTCCGAGCTGCCGCACCTGCAGCTCCTCCTCGCGCAGGTCGCCGGCCTGGAGGCGAAGGTCGCCCGGGCCTGCGAGGAGCACCTCGTCATGGCGCGGGTGCTCGCCCGGGCCGTCTGCGAGCAGTACGCGCGGCACCGCGACCTGCCTCGCGCGCAGCGGGACGTGCTGGCGGAGTCGCGCCGCTGGGTGCACGCCAGCACCATGATCCGTGGCTCGGCCGGCGCCCGGCCGAGTGCTCCAGGCATCGGCCGCCCGCACATGGGGCTGGCCGAACGCCGCATCGCCGCGAGCGTCATCAACCACGGCGTGCCACGCGTGACCCGCGCGGCCGCCGCTCCACGGGCCGAACACCTCGGCCGTACGGAGGACGCACGCTGACCTCGATCCGCTCAAGGGCGAGCGGTCACCCGGAAAACCCCATCCGAGTCCGGTAGGAGAGCTCCCGTCATGCGAACCCCCCCGCACCTGCCCGCCCGCGCCAGGCGCGAGCACCGAGACACCGAACACCGGGACACCGAACACCGGGACACCGGGCACGTCCGGCGTCACCCGTACGGCCCGCACGAGATCCCCGCGCAGCCCGGGCCGCGCGACACGCTCGCCCTCCCCGACACCCTCCCCTCCGACGAGCCCGACGAGTACGTCGAGCGGCGGCTGCTCGAGATCAGGGAGATGTCCACCCAGGCCATCGGCTCCATCGACGACCTGCTCCAGCACACTGCCTGAAGTGTGCCCCCCATCGAGCGATATCTGATCTTTGAGGAGAGTCATGCAGGATCTGTCGCGACCGGAGCTGAGGTCGCGTGACGTCGGGGGACACCAGCCACGCTCCCTGGCGGGCATCGAGACGCCGCGCACGCTCGACGAGGTACGCGCGCTCGTCCGCCAGGCCATGACGGCCAGGCGCCGCCTCTACCCGATCAGCACCGGCAGGAACTGGGGCATGGGCTCGGCCATGCCGGTCACCGACGACAACCTGGTCGTCGACCTCGGCGGCATGAACCGCGTACGCGGCCTCGACCTCGAGGCCGGCTTCGCGGTCATCGAGCCGGGAGTGACCCAGGCACAGCTCGCCGAGGTGCTGCGCGGCACCCCCTGGATGCTGAACGTCACCGCCTCGTGCGCCGACACCTCAGTCATCGGCAACGCGCTCGACCGCGGCGACGGCTGCATCCGCTCCCGCGTCCACGACGTCGCCGGAATCGAGGCCGTGCTGGCCGACGGCAGCGTCGTCACCACGGGCGGGCTCGACCCCGCGGGGCGCTACCACGGGCGGGTCGCCGGGCCGGACCTGACGTCCTCGTTCGTCCAGCACAACCTGGGCATCGTCACCGCCATGGCCGTCTCGCTCGTGCCGCGCCCGCAGACCATCGCCCTGGTGCACGGCCGCATCCCGCGCGACCAGGCCGGCGTCGCGGTCGGCGCGATGACCGGGTTCCTGCGCCGCGGCAACCCGGCGGAAGGGCTGATGCGGGTGCGCGAGCTGTCGCTCACGCCCGGCCACGGCGACTGGGTGCTGCCCGCCGGCGTCGACCCCTCCCTGTTCACCATCCTCGGGCCGCTCATGGGCAGCGACGCCACGGTCGAACTGGCCGAGGAACTGCTGCGCAAGGCGCTGATCGAGGTCGAGGGCGCCGAGGCGCTGCGCGTGGTCGACGCCACCGAGGTCGACGCCGGCGACCCGCTCTACCCCAGAGCGCTCATGGCGCAGGGCATCCCCACCTGCATGGGCGTGCACAACGCGCTCGGTGTGACCTCCTGCGACCAGATCGACGAGGGCCCGATGGGCTTCCTCGCGCTGCTGCCGCTGATGCCCATGCACGCGCGGAAGACCGAGCACGTCCTGGCCGCCCTGCAGACGGCCGTCGACGCGCACGCCACCGCCCTCATGGCCGAGTGGAACCTGGTCAGCAGGCACATGGCCAACGGCGTCATGCAGATCTTCTTCGACCGCGGGGCGCCCGACGCCGCCCACCGGGCGCACCAGCTCCGCAACGACGGCAGCTGCGTGCTGCGCGCCAACGGCTGCGCCATCTACCGCTCCGACATCGACCACGCGGCCGCCGACGTCTGGTCCGAGACCAGCACCGCCAGCCTCGGCATGCTGCACCGGCTCAAGACGGCGCTCGACCCGGACGGCCTGCTCTCGCCCGGCCGGTACGGCGCCTGACCCCACCCGTCCGGCTCCGCCGTCCGCACAGCCGGAGTGTGCCAGGCGGCGGGGCGACACGAGATCGACAGCGAAGATGGAGGGACCACGTGCGTTCGTCACCAGCGGCCGTCCGGGGATCGAGCACGGCCGGCGCAGACCGCCGACACGGCGTGATGCTGCGGCTGGTCGGTGCGGGTGTCATGTTGACGGTGATGGCCGACACCACGGCCACCACCCTGGCAGTCGGAGTGCTGCGGTACACGCCCGCCGGCGCGGGCATGCCGCTCGGTGACCTGGTCTGGCTGACCAGCGCGGCGTTCATCCCGATCGCGGCGCTGCTGGCCACCGCGGGCCGGTGGGCCGACCTGTTCGGCCGCCGGCGGGTGCTGGCCGTCGGCCTCGTGGTGTTCGTGCTGGGCGGGATCGCCGCCGTCACCGTGGAGCCCTGGTCGTACGTGCTGGCGGCGCGGGCGGTGCAAGGCGCGGGAGCGGCCGCCATGATCCCGGCCAGCCTCGGCCTGCTGCTGGGAGAGCTGCCGGAGTCGGAGCGGCGCGGCGCGATCGCGTTGTGGAGCTCCGCGTCCGGGCTCGGCTGCCTGCTCATGCAGGCGGGCGGCGGCTGGCTGGCCGCCTCCGTCGGATGGCGGGCGCTGTTCATCCCCGACGTCGTCATCGGCGTCGCGCTGCTGATCGCCTGCGCCTGGCTCCCGTCCGGCAGGCGGGCCGGCGCCAAGGGCGTCCCCGACGTGCTGGGCGCCTGGCTGCTCGCGGCCGGCATCGCGATCATCGTGCTGGCCATCTCCAAGGCGATGGCCTGGGGCACGGACGTGTTGTGGCTCGCGCTCGCGGCGCTGGCCCTGCTGGGCGGCGCGCTCGCGCAGGCCAGGCACCACCGGCTCCCCGCGATCGACCTGGCCCTGTGGCGGCGGCCCCGCTTCGTCTGGGGCTGGCTGGCGACCTGGGGCTTCGGCGCGCTGTCGTACGGGCTGCTGACCGTGCAGCCGCTCTACCTGCTGCACCTCGGCTACCCCATGCTCGAAGTGGCCATGTGGCTGACGCCCACGTCGGTGGCCGTCGTCGTGTCGAGCTTCCTGGCCGGGCGGCTCATCAAGCGCGTCGGCCCGTACGGGCTGATCTACGCGGGCTCCCTGCTCTGCGGCGGCGCCTGCGTGCTCGTACTGGTGCAGTCAGGGCCCACCGTGTGGGGCCTGATCGCCAGCGTCGTGGTCGGGGTCGGCGTCGGCGCGCTCGCCCCCGGCACCTCCGTCGCCACGACCCTCGCCGCCAGCCCCCACCAGTACGCCTCCGCCGTCGGCTCGGCCACCATGGCGCGCATGGTCGGCGGCGCCGTGGGGGTCGCCGTGGTGTCGGTCGTCATCGACCACCCGTTCATGACCGGCCCCTTCGCCGGCCTCGCGGGCGCGCTGGCGCTGTGCGTGGCCATCTCCGTGCTGATCGGCGCGCTGGCCCTCACCAAGATCACCAGGATGCGCCCCGACCCGGGCGACGTCATGGTCAAGGTGCCGCGCAAGCTCCTGCTCGAACTGCGCATGACCCTCGCCACCGTCGCGGCGGAGGCGGACGCCCTGCTGCCGGTCGAGACCCGCACACCCCCCACGACCACCCCACCGGCCCTCCGGCCGGACGCCCAGCCGGTTTCCCCCGCGGAGACCCGGATGGGCCGGGTCCCGCTGCCGCGGGCGGCCGAAACAGGCCCCCTCGCCGGCACCCGCGGGCCTGCGAACTAGTTCAACCTTCAGAAGGGCTCTCGTCATGGCAACCACATCGTGCGACGTGGCCATCGTCGGCGCCGGGCTCGGCGGCTGCTTCCTGGCCTTGTTACTGGGCCGCCGCGGACAGCGCGTCGTCGTCATCGAGCAGGGACCCTCGGTCCCCAGCGCGGGCGCCGACTTCCTCAAGCCCCCGGGCCAGCGCGTGCTCGCCCGTCACGGGCTGGCGGACCTCGTCGAACGCCATGGCCTCAGGCGTGACACCATCCGCTACTACCACGACGGCGACCCGATCAGGGAATGCCGCTTCCCCGACGGCGGCTTCCTCATCCGCCCCTACCGCGAGCTGGTCGAGCTCATCTACACCTCCTGCGCCAGGGAGGGCGTCGAGTTCTGGTTCGGCACGAGCATCGACGACATCGCGATCGGCGACGGCCAGGTGGAGGAGCTGACGCTCTCCGACGGCCGCACGCTCAGGGCCGGCGTCGTGATCGGCGCCGACGGCACCAAGTCCGCCGTACGCCGGGCGCTCGACATCGAGCAGCAGACGATGCCGTACGAGCGGCTGCTCATGCGGGTGGCCACCGTGCCGCTGACCGCCAGCGTCGCCCGGCTCAACCGGCTCTACTTCAGCTCAGAAGGCTGGCTCGCCTACCTCTACCCGCTCAACAGGGACCAGGCCAGGGTGTTCGTCGGCCTGCCGCCGGAGGACGACAAGGAGATCTTCCAGGACGGCATCCCCGTCCTCATCGACACCTTGAAGAAGTTCGTCACCGACAGCTCGGACGCCTTCAACGCCCTGCAGCCCGCCACCTGGCAGCGGATCAAGGTCTCGTCGCTGCGCGTGGCCGCCTACCACAAGGGCAACGCCGCGCTGCTCGGATCCGCCGCCTTCGCCTGCCACCCGATGACGGGCATGGGCATGAGCTACACGCTGCACGACGCCGAGATCCTGGCCGACGTCATCTGCACGGCCGGCGGCGACCAGGACCTGCTCGACCGGCTGCTCTACGCCCGCTACGAGCCCCGCAGGCACGCGCACAGGGAGCTCATCGACTACGGCGACGCGCTGGCCGCCACCTTCCACGACCGGGCCGCCTATCTCGGGGCCTTCCGCCCCGATCTGCACATCTACGGCGACGCCGCCGCGCCCGGGGAGGTGCCGGCCCTGCCATCGATCTGAGCCGGGCGTCCCCGCCGCCCGCCCCACCCCGGAGGGTACGGCAGCCCAGGCCCAGGCGGCGGGGACGTCGTCCCGGCGTCCGTGGTAGGGCCTGCCCTACCACGGGAAAGGGTGACAGCGGGGGTCACACCCGGTCGCATTGTCCGCGATGCTGTACGTAATCCCCGTACGACGCCTCAGCATCGGAGAAGACTTTGACCGTGGTGGACACGTCCCGTGCCCGGCCATCAGGAGAGAGAGGAAGCGACTTCGCCAAGCTGGCGCGCCGTATGGCGCAGGAGGGCCTGCTGGACAAGCGGCCAGGCTACTACGCGGCCAGGATCACCCTGGTCGCCGGCCTGTTCGCGGGAAGCTGGGCGCTGTTCGCCTGGGTCGGCGACTCGTGGTGGCAGCTCGCCGTCGCGGTCCTCATGGCCGTGACGTTCGGGCAGGTCACCCTGCTGGCCCACGACCTGGCGCACGGGCAGATCTCCCGCTCGCGGCGCACCAGCAGGATCGCCGGGCTGATCACCGGCAACCTCGCCATCGGGCTCAGCTACGGCTGGTGGATGGACAAGCACACCCGCCACCACGCCAACCCCAACCACGAGGACCACGACCCCGACGTCTCGCCCGACTTCCTCCTCTGGTCGGCGAAGCAGGCCGAGGCCAGCCGGGGGCTGCCCAGGTTCGTGGGCCGCTGGCAGGCGTTCCTGTTCTTCCCGCTGCTCACCCTCGAAGGGCTGAACCTGAAGGTGTCGAGCTTCCGCGCGCTGCGCAGGAAGTCGCTGAAGAACAGGAGACTCGAAGGGCTGCTGCTGACCGGCCACGTGCTGGCCTACGCGGGCGCGCTGCTCCTGGTGCTGCCGCCCGGCCTGGCGCTGGCCTTCCTCGCCGTGCACCAGGCGTGCTACGGCGTCTACCTCGGCTGCACGTTCGCGCCCAACCACAAGGGCATGCCGGTGCTCACCGCCGAGGACGAGCTCGACTTCCTCCGGCGCCAGGTGCTGACCTCCCGCAACGTCCGCGGCGGCCGCCTGGTCAACACCGCGCTCGGCGGGCTGAACTACCAGATCGAGCACCACCTGTTCCCGAGCATGCCCACCGCGAACCTCCGCAAGGCGCAGCCCATCGTCAGGGACTACTGCGCGTCGCTCGGCATCGACTACGTCGAATGCGGCCTCTTCCGGTCCTGGGGGCAGGCACTGCGCCACCTGCACGAGGTGGGCCGGCCCCTGCGCGCGAGCGCCAGGACCTGACGGCCCGCCCGGCGAGGCGCGGCGGGTGGTGAGAACGCGGGACCGGCGGGTTCCTGTGTAAGGATGGCGGCTGTGCCCCTTCCGTCATCACCCGCGCTCCCGGCGGCGTCCGGGCTGCGGCTCGCGCGGGCCGTCGTGTTCGCGGCCGCCTGCGGCGCGGTGTCGGCGGGCGGGCACGCCCTGGCGGGCGGCGGGCCGGTGCCGCTCCCGGTCTACGCCGCCGCGGTGCTGGCGGCCCTCGGCCTGGCCTACCTGATCGACGGTCGCGAGCGCGGGCCCGTGGCGGTGCTCGCCGCGACCACGGGCACCCAGATGCTGCTGCACCAGCTCTTCGAGCGGCTGGCCCCCGCCCCCGCTTCCGAGCTCGCGCACGCGCACCCGGGGCCGGGCATGGCGCTGGTCCATCTCACGGTGGCGGCGCTGACGGCCTGGTGGCTGCACCGCGGCGAGCGCGCGTTGTGGCTCATGATCCGCCTGTACGCCACGCCGCCGCCGGTCATCCGGCTGCTCGTCGCCGCCCCCGTGGAGGTCGCCCTGCCGTCATGGCGGCCCCCCACCCCCGACGTCCCCGCGTACACGGGGGAGATCGTCTCCGGAACGGTCAGCAGGCGCGGCCCGCCAGGAAAGGTCCAGCGTTCACGCTGAAGCTCGCCGCCCTGCCAGCATCCGGACGCCGGCGCCACGGGCGCGGTCGTCCGGGAGACCCTTTCCGGAGACCTTTCATGGCATTCCCGCCATCCACCATCCCCGCATCACGCATCCGCGAGGCGGCGCTCGCGGCGCTCGCCTGCCTGCTCACCGGCCTGCTCACCGGCCTGCTCACCCTCGCCCTTCCCGCCGCGCCCGCCTACGCCCACGACAAGCTCAAGAGCAGCTCGCCCGCCAAGGACGCCGAGGTGTCCGCGATCGAGGAGATCGAGCTCGAATACACCGCGACGGTCAAGTTCCCGTTCGTCGTGCTGCGCGACGCGGCGGGCAAGCAGGTCGCGCTCGGCGAGCCCCGCCTCGACGGGCCGAAGGTGTCCGCCGCCGTGCCGCAACCGCTCGCCCCCGGCTCGTACGTGATCGCCTGGCGGGTCGTCTCCTCCGACGGCCACCCCATCGAGGGGGAGATCCCGTTCTCCGTGAAGGGCGCGGCCGCCACCTCGTCCGCACCGCCTTCACCCGCTCCCGCGTCCGCTGAGCCGGCCTCTTCCGGGCCCGCCACCGCGACCGGGCAGGACGCCGCCTCCTCGGAGACGGCGGCGTCCGGCGTGCCCGCCTGGATCTGGGGCGCGCTGGCGGTGCTCGTCGTGCTCGGCGCGGTCGTCGCGCTCAGGGCCGCGCGCCGCCGCCCCGGAGGAGAGCAGCCGGATGCTCAGTGAAACAGGCCGGATGCGTCACCGGCCGTCGAGGCGGTCGACGGCGTCGCCGTAGATGCCGGGGCTGCGGTCCACCTCGCCGGGGTCCACCTCGCCGGGGTCCACCCGCGCCACTCGGCCAGCGTGTTGGCCCGGCTCGCCACCCAGCAGAGGTCGATGTAGTCGGTGCGCAGCCGCCGCAGGCTCTGCTCCAGCGACCGGACGAGGCTCTTGCGGTGGTTGCCCGCGGCGGGACGGCGAGCAGAGCGTCGTCGTCCACCTGCCGGCCGGCGCCGACATCGCGGGCGCGCTCGACCGCCTCGCGGGCCGCGTGCCGGGGGCCCTCCACGCGGTGAGCGGCTGAGCCCGCGCTTGCTCACTCGCGGACGTCGAAGCCCAGCGCGGCGGCCACGACCGTGGCCTGGAACGGGTCGATGATCGCGCCGGTCATCGTGACCGCGCGCGGGTCGAGCGTGCTGAGGTCGCTGCCGCGAAGGTCGCACTTCGTCAGGTCGGCGCCGCGCAGCGACGCCCCCGTCAGGTCGGCCCGCCGCAGCTCGGCCCGCTCCAGCCGGGCGCCCGCCAGGTCGGCCTCGCGCAGCCGGGTGCCGTGGAAGGTGCTGCCCCGCAGATCGGCCCCCGCCAGGCCGGTGTAGGACCAGTCGCCGCCCTCGACCTTCAGCAGGCCGTACGTGCAGCCGTCGAACACGCTCCCGGTGAGCTTGCACCCGGTGAACGTGGCGTCGAACAGCGAGCACCGCGTGAACGTGCAGTTGAGGAACCTCGCGTCGGTGTGCTCCGACACGTTGAACCGCACATTGCTGAAATGGCACTCCTCGAACGAGGATCCATGGTCGACCAGCTCGGTCATGTCCACGTCCTGGAAGAGAACCCGGCGATGGCTCTCGCCGGAGATCTCGAGCGTGTCCCAGTCCGTGGACCAGACCGTCTTCTCCGTGGGGTGTGCCATGCGAACAAGCTAGCGGATCAGGCCCGCTTCGCGATGGCGGTGATGAAGGGCTGCACGGCCTTGGCCGCCAGGGGCCCGAACGCGGCCAGGATCAGCACGTACGCCGCCGCCAGCGCCCCCAGGTCGGGATGCGCGCCCGCGCCCACCGCCAGACCGGCGATGACGATGTTGAACTCACCGCGCGGGATGAGGGCGATGCCCGCTCGTGTCTGACCGGCCCTGGCGATGCCCGCCCGTCTGGCCGCGTACATGCCCGTGAGCAGCTTCGTGACCATGCTGACCAGGGCCAGCAGCGCGGCGAGCCCGGCCACCGGCAGGATCTTCGCCGGGTCGGTCTGGAAGCCGAAGAACACGAAGAACACCGCGGCGAACAGGTCGCGCAGGGGCGCCAGCAGCGCCTGAGCGTCCTCGGCCAGCTCGCCGGAGAGCGCGATGCCCACCAGGAACGCGCCGACCGCCGCCGACACCTGCAGTTGCTGGGCGAGGCCGGCGACCAGCAGGGCCAGGCCGACGACCTTGAGCAATAACACCTCGGAGTTGGGGCTGGACACGAACGCCTCGATGAAGCGCCCGAACCGCAGCGCCACGACCAGCACGATGCTGACCGTGAGCAGCGCGATGCCCACCGAGATCGCCCCGCTCACCAGGCTCAGCCCGGCCAGCATGGTCGTCAGGATCGGCAGGTAGACCGCCATCGTGAGGTCTTCGAACACCAGCAGCGACAGGACCGTCGGCGTCTCCCGGTTACCGATCCACCCCAGATCCGACAGCACCTTGGCGGTGATGCCCGACGAGGTGGCGTAGGTGACGCCGGCCATGGCCACCGCCGCGACCGGGCCCCAGCCCAGCAGCAGCGCGATGATCGCGCCGGGCGCCGCGTTGAGCACCAGGTCGACGATGCCCGCGCGGGCGTTGCTCGTGAGGCTGGTGACGAGCTCGTCGGCGTTGTACTCCAGCCCCAGCGTCAGCAGCAGCAGGACCACGCCCAGCTCCGCGCCGACGGAGATGAACTCTTCGCTGGTGGCCAGCGGCAGCACGCCGCCGGTGCCGAACGCCAGCCCGGCTATCAGATAGAGGGGGATGGGGGAGATGCCGCCGCGCAACGCCAGCGCGCCCAACACTCCGAGACCCAGCAGTACTGCACCGAATTCGAGGAAAAGGATCGCGGTATGGTGCACCCGCGGCCCTACCCTTCTGCCAAAATGCCGGCGACCTCGGCGGTGGTGTCCTCGCTGCCGACGACGACCACGACATCACCACCGGTGAAGACGAAATCAGGTCCCGGGCTGGCGAAGACCTTGCCGCTGCGCACGAGGGCCACGATGGAGGCGCTCGTACGCGTGCGCACACGCGCGTCCCCCATGGGGCGTCCCACGTACGGGGAGTCCGCCGGAATCGGCAGTTGCACGCTGACCAGGCCCTCGACCTGCTCGTGCAGCTGGTTGAGCCGCTGCACGATGCGTGGCGCCCCCAGGAGCTCGGCCAGGGTGTCCGCCTCCTCGTCATTGAGCTTGACCGTATGGCAGACGGCGTCGGGGTCCTCTTTGTCGTAGATCACGAGGTCCCGGCGCCCGGTGCGGTGGGACACGATGCCGACCCGCTGTCCTTTGCGCGTCGTGAAATCGTGCCGCAGACCGATGCCGGGCAGTGCTGTTTGTTCGACCTCCACCTGTCCCACCTGTTCAAATCCGTATTTTTCCGGACAACCCTACCAATGCATTACCCGCGCTCTACGTACGCTTACCGAACCTGCCGGCCACACCTGTGCGGGCCCGTTCACGGCCGGTCGCGCCCCCCACCGCGCGATGGATGGTGACTCATGGGAGACTGCTCAACGGCGCAAGGTGACGAACCCGTGAGACGGACGGCCGACCGGCCGCACAAGACCCCCCGAGAGCAGAGGAATGGGCAGCAAGGAGGCGCAGCCGTACACCGTGGACACCCGGTTGCCGGAGGAGATGGGCAGCATCACGGCGTCGCGGCAGATCGTCGGTGAAGCTCTGGCCGCCCGCGGCTACCAGGGACGGCACGAGGACGTCCTCCTGGTGGTGTCCGAGCTGGTCACCAACGCGCTCGTGCACGGCGACGGCCCGCCCTCGCTGCGCATGCGGGCCGACGCGTCGGACGTGCGGGTCGAGGTGGGCGACGCCGGCCCCGGGCTGCCCCGGCCCCGCGAGCCCGGCCCCGGCGACGGCTGGGGGCTGCACGTCGTCAGGCTGCTGTCCACCGGGTGGGGCATCGCGCCGGCCGAGGACGGAAAGACGGTGTGGTGCGAGCTCACCGCCGACCTCCGGAGCCCGGCGGAGCTCTGATCCGCCCGCCGGTGACGTGACCCGTCCGTAGGCGCGGCCCGTCAAGGATCCGCGCCGGCCGTCAGGGATCCGGCGCGGTGTCCTGCTCGGCTCCCGTGCTGATCAGGGCGAGGGCCTCACGGGCGATCTCCCACTCCTCGTCGGTGGGGACGACGAGTACGGCCACCTCGGCGCCGGGCGGAGACACCGCGCGCTCCCCGGTCGACGCGGCCCGGTTGAGCGCCGGGTCGACGGCGATGCCGAGCCGGCCGAGCCCGGCCAGCGACTCGGCGCGGGTGGCGGCGTCGTGCTCGCCGACCCCGCCGGTGAACACGATCGCGTCCACCCGGCCCAGCAGCGCGTAGTAGGCGCCGACGTACTTGCGGATGCGCCTGGTGTAGATCTCCAGGGCCAGCCGCGCCTCGTCGTCGTCGCGGGCCCGCACCTCGCGCATGTCGCCGCTGCCGGTGAGGCCGAGCAGGCCGCCCTGGCGCCCGAGAGCCTCCTCCACCTGCTCGGCGTCCATCCCGTTCACCCGGGCGAGATAGCCGCTGACCGCCGGGTCGACGTCGCCCGAGCGCGTTCCCATGACCAGGCCCTCCAGCGGGGTCAGGCCCATGGAGGTGTCGACGCTGCGGCCGCCGGAGATCGCCGTGGCGCTGGCGCCGTTGCCCAGGTGCAGCACGATGAGGTTGAGCCCGGCCAGGTCGCGGCCGAGCAGGGCGGCGGCGCGGCGCGAGACGTAGGCGCAGGAGGTGCCGTGGAAGCCGAAGCGCCGCACGCCCAGCCGCTCGCGCCAGTCGCGCGGCACCGCGTACGTGTGCGCCGCCGGCGGCAGCGTCAGCTGGAAGGCGGTGTCGAACACGGCCACGTGGGGCACCGCGGGAAAGGCCTCGCGCGCGACCCGGACGCCGGTCAGGTTGACCGGGTTGTGCAGGGGCGCGAGCGGCGCCAGCCGTTCGACGGCGGCGATCACGGCGTCGTCGATGAGCACGGCCCGGGTGAACGTGGTGCCGCCGTGCACGACCCGGTGCCCGACCGCGACCGGGCTCAGCTCCGGCCCGGCCGTCTCGAACGCCTTCATGACCGCGTCCAGGCCCTCGGCGTGACCGGGGAAGCGGGCCTGCCTCTCGTAGGCGGGCCCGTCACCCGCGTGGTGCGTCAGGCGCCCCTCGTCCTCGCCGATGCGCTCGACCAGCCCTCTGGCGGGGCGCTCGTGGGTGCGGACGTCGATGAGCTCGTACTTGATGGACGAGGAGCCGGCGTTCAGGACGAGGATGCGGCCGGCCACGTCCACGACCTTATGTCGGCGGGGTCCTCGCCGTGCTCGCGCGTGTGGGCGCGGGCGCGCAGCCGCTCGTCGCTCATGTGCTGGCGCAGGTGCGCCTGGGTGGAGCCGAGCCCGGGGACACGGTCGATGACGTCCATGACCAGGTGGTAGCGGTCGATGTCGTTGAGCATGCACATGTCGAAGGGCGTGGTGGTGGTGCCCTCCTCCTTGTATCCCCTCACGTGGATGTTGTCGTGGCCGGTGCGCCGGTAGGTGAGCTGGTGGATGAGCGAGGGGTAGCCGTGGAAGTTGAAGATGACCGGCCTGTCCGTCGTGAAGAACGTGTCGAACTCGGCGTCGGACAGGCCGTGCGGGTGCTCCGACCGGGGCTGGAGGCGCATGAGGTCGACGACGTTGACCACGCGTACCTTCAGCTCGGGCAGGTGCTCGCGCAGGAGCGCGGCGGCGGCGAGCGTCTCCAGGGTGGGCACGTCGCCTGCGCAGGCGAGCACCACGTCGGGTTCGCCCCCCTGGTCGGTGGAGGCCCAGGGCAGGATGCCGAGGCCGCGCGTGCAGTGGGCGATGGCCTCGTCCATGGTGAACAGGTCGAGCACGGGCTGCTTGCCGGCGACGACGACGTTGACGCAGTCACGGGAGCGCAGGCACTGGTCGCCGACCGACAGCAGCGTGTTGGCGTCCGGCGGCAGGTAGACCCGCACCACGAAGGCCTTCTTGTTGACCACGACGTCGAGGAAGCCGGGGTCCTGGTGGCTGAAGCCGTTGTGGTCCTGGCGCCACACGTGCGACGACAGCAGGTACGTCAGCGACGCGACCGGCCGCCGCCACGGGATCTTCCGCGACGACTCCAGCCACTTGGCGTGCTGGTTGAACATGGAGTCCACGATGTGGATGAAGGCCTCGTAGCAGTTGAACAGCCCGTGGCGGCCGGTCAGCAGATAGCCCTCCAGCCAGCCCTGGCACAGGTGCTCGCTGAGCACCTCCATGACGCGCCCGCCGGCGCCGAGGTTCTCGTCGGTGGGCAGCAGCTCGGCGTTCCAGGCCCGGTCGGTGACCTCGAACACCTCCTGCAGCCGGTTGGAGGCGGTCTCGTCCGGCCCCATCAGCCGGAACGTGTGCGGATTCCCGGCGATCACGTCGCGCAGCAGCCCGCCGAACACCCGCGTCGGCTCGGTCTCCTGCACGGCGGGCGACTTGACCTCGACCGCGTGGGTGCGGAAGTCCGGCAGCCGCAGCGGCTTCAGCAGCTCGCCGCCGTTGGCGTGCGGGTTGGCGCTCATCCTGCGCGGTCCGGCCGGCACGGTGCCCGCGATCTCCGCGGCCGGGCGCCCGTCGGCGTCGAACAACTCCTCGGGGCGGTAGGAGCGCATCCACTCCTCCAGCATCGCCAGGTGGGCGGAGTTCTCGCGTACCTTCGCCAGCGGCACCTGGTGGGCCCGCCAGGTGCCCTCGACGGGCTTGCCGTCCACCTCGCGCGGCCCGGTCCACCCCTTCGGCGTACGCAGAATGATCATGGGGAGGCGGTCGGCGTCGCCGGCCTTGTACGCGGCCATCTCCTCCCAGACGGTGTCCAGCGTGCCGGCCATCTCGGCGTGGTCGGGGCCGACCAGATGGGGGCGGTGGCCGTACCCCTCCATGAGTTTGATCAGCTCGTGCTCGGGGATGCGGGCGAGCACGGCCGGGTTGGCGATCTTGTATCCGTTGAGGTGCAGGATGGGCAGCACCACGCCGTCGCGACGGCGGTCGGTGAACTTGTTGGCGTGCCAGCCGGCGGCCAGGGGGCCGGTCTCGGCCTCGCCGTCGCCGATGACGCAGGCCACGACCAGGTCCGGGTTGTCGAAGGCGGCGCCGTAGGCGTGCGCGAGCGAGTAGCCCAGCTCGCCGCCCTCGTGGATGGAGCCGGGCGTCTCGGGCGCGACGTGACTGGGCACGCCCCCCGGGAAGGAGAACTGGCGGAACAGCCGCCGCATGCCCTCGACGTCCTGCGTGACGTCGGGGTAGCGCTCGGTGTAGGAGCCCTCCAGCCAGGCGTGCGCGACCGCCGCCGGGCCGCCGTGCCCGGGACCGGCGATGTAGATCATGTCCTGGTCGCGCTCGTTGATCACCCGGTTGAGGTGGGCGAAGCAGAAGTTCAGGCCCGGCGTGGTGCCCCAGTGGCCGAGCAGGCGCGGCTTGATGTGCTCGGGCCGCAGCGGCTCGCTCAGCAGCGGGTTGTCCAGCAGGTAGATCTGTCCGACGGACAGGTAGTTGGCCGCCCGCCAGTATGCGTCTATGTGCTCCATGCTCTGCTGCTTCCTCTGGAGAGCGAGCTGAATCCACTTTCGCCGGGCAAGGTGCGGGACATGACAGGAGTCCCGCGTACGCAAAAGGTCTCATCCGCCACGGGCGGAATCAACCCGGGAGGGTACGTGGTTACGGGACGATGGTGATCGGTTTGGCGACGCGAGGAGGAAGAGCGTGAACGGCGACATCACCCGGAGCCAGGAGTGGGCGGCCCTCGACAAGCACCACGGCGAGCTGGCCGGCAAGCAGCTGCGCGAGCTGTTCGCGGATGACCCGGGCCGTGCCGAGCGCATGACGGCGACCGCCGGCGACCTCTACCTCGACTACTCCAAGCACCGCGCCACGCGCGAGACGATCGACCTGCTGCTGGCCCTGGCCGAGCGGGCCGGGCTGCGCGAGCGGATCGCGGCCATGTTCGGCGGCGAGCACATCAACGTCAGCGAGGACCGCGCCGTGCTGCACGTCGCGCTGCGCATGCCCCGCGAGACGCGGCTGGTGGTCGACGGCCAGGACGTCGTGGCCGACGTGCACGCCGTGCTCGACAAGATGAGCGCCTTCTCCGGCCGGATCCGCTCGCAGGAGTGGAAGGGCGCCACGGGCAGGCCCATCGAGACCGTCGTCAACATCGGCATCGGCGGCTCCGACCTGGGCCCCGCCATGGCCTACGAAGCGCTGCGCGACTACGCCGACGCGGGCATCGCGGCCAGGTTCGTCTCCAACATCGACCCGGCCGACATCACCGGCGCCCTCGCCGGGCTCGACCCCGCGACCACGCTCTTCGTGATCAGCTCCAAGACGTTCACCACGCTGGAGACGCTGACCAACGCCAGGGTCGCGCGCCGCTGGCTGGTCGACGCGCTGGGCGAGGACGCGGTGTCCCGGCACTTCGTGGCCGTCTCCACCAACGCCGCGAAGGTCGCCGAGTTCGGCATCGACACCGACAACATGTTCGGCTTCTGGGACTGGGTCGGCGGCCGCTACTCCTTCGACGGCGCCATCGGCCTCTCGCTGATGATCGCGATAGGGCCCGAGCGGTTCCGCGAGATGCTGGCCGGTTTCCACGCCGTCGACGAGCACTTCCGCACGGCGCCGTTCGAGGCCAACCTGCCGGTGCTGATGGCCCTGCTCGGCATCTGGTACAACGACTTCTTCGGCGCGGAGACCCGCGCCGTGCTGCCCTACAGCCAGCGGCTGCACCGCTTCCCTGCCTACCTGCAGCAGCTCACGATGGAGTCCAACGGCAAGTCCGTGCGCGCCGACGGCGCTCCCGTGACCGCCGCCACCGGCGAGATCTTCTGGGGCGAGCCGGGCACCAACGGCCAGCACGCCTTCTACCAGCTGCTCCACCAGGGCACCCGGCTGGTGCCCGCCGACTTCATCGGTTTCGCCGAGCCCTTCGAAGATCGTGAGGGCATGCACGACCAGCTCGTCGCCAACCTGCTCGCGCAGACCTCGGCGCTGGCGTTCGGCAAGACGGCCGAGGAGATCGCGGGCGAGGGCACCGCGGCCGGGATCGTGCCCCACAAGGTCATGCCGGGCAACCGCCCCTCCTCCACGATCCTCGTGCCCAAGCTGACCCCGTCCACGCTGGGCCAGCTCGTCGCCCTCTACGAGCACATCGTCTTCGTCGAGGGCGCCGTCTGGGGCGTCGACTCCTTCGACCAGTGGGGCGTCGAGCTGGGCAAGAAGATGGCGCTCGACCTGGCGCCCGCGCTCACCTCCGGCGAGCCGCCGCAGGTGAGCGGGGCCGCGCTGCCCGACCCCTCCACCGAGCGGCTCGTACGCCGATACCGCGAGCTGCGCGGCCGCCGCGTCTGAGTCCCCGCCCCGCGTCACCGGCCAGGCGGGGCCCCTAAAGTGGACGCCATGACCTCTGTGGCGCAGCTTGTCGCTTTCGGCGGGGTGGTGATGCTCGGCGCGATGTCGCCCGGCCCCGACTTCGCGGTCGTCGTACGCCGCTCGGCCGTCTCCGGGCGCGGGCACGGCATGGCGGCGGCGACGGGGATCTCCGTGGGCGTCTTCGTCTGGGTGGTGGCCGCGGCCACCGGCGTCGCGGCGCTGCTGGCCGCCTCGGCCATGGCGTTCACCGTGGTGAAGGTGGCCGGCGCGGCCTACCTGCTCTATCTCGGGGTCAGGGCGCTGCGGGCCGCCCTTCGCCGGGGCGGCGGCCTGACGCTCGACGCGCCGGGCCCGGCTGGGCAGGGCGCGTGGGCGGCGTTCGCGGAAGGGCTGCTCACCAACGTGCTCAACCCCAAGGCCGCCCTGTTCTTCGTGGCCCTCATGCCCCAGTTCCTCAGCTCCGGCGCCTCGCTGCCGGACACCCTGGTGCTGTCGGTGGTCGCGTTGGCGGGCACGGTCGCGTGGTTCCTGGTGGTGGCCACCATCGTGGGGACCCTGCGCAAGGTCTTCGCCAGGCCCGCCGTACGCAGGACCGTGGACGGCCTGACGGGTGCCGCCCTGATCGCCCTCGGCGTCAAGCTGGCCACCTCCGGCAACCCCTAGCTGCCCGGTGACGCCGAGCGGCGGGAGACGACGGCGTACGCCACGCTGACGATCACGAAGAACGGCACGCCCGCCCACCACGCCGGCCGCAGCGACTCGATGAACAACGTAGAGACGAGCACCGCGGCGAGGAAGAGCATCACGAGGCCCGACGTGACGGGCGCGCCCCAGAGCCGGACCGGTGAGGGCGGCAGCCCCTGCGCGGCGCGGGTGCGCCGGAAGGCGTGGTGCGTGAGGAGGATCAGCAGCCACACGACCAGCGCGCCGAACACCGACACGCCGAACAGCGCCAGGTAGGCGTCGCTCTCGCTGGCCGCCGACACGACCGCGGCGAGCGCGAGGCCGAGCGCCGACAGCGCGAGCGCGTTGCGCGGCACGCCGGCGGCGCTGAGCCGCCCGGTCCAGGCGGGGGCGTACCTGTTGGCGGCCAGCGAGTGCATCATCCTGGTGGTCAGGTAGAGGTTCGTGTTGGCGCTGGACAGAGCGGCGGTCAGCACGACGAAGTTCATGACGGTCGCCGCGGCCGGGATGCCCGCGGCGGAGAACACGCTGACGAACGGGCTCTCGGTCACGGAGCCGCCCTGGGCGGTGGTGGTCCACGGCACCACCGTGAGCACGATCGCGATGGCCAGCACGTAGAAGAGGGCCAGCCGGGTGACCATGCGGCGGGCGGCGCGCGGGATGTCGCGCACCGGGTTCTCCGACTCGGCGGCGGTGACCGAGACGACCTCGGTGCCGATGTAGCTGAACAGCACGAACACCATGGCGAGGAACAGGCCGCTCATCCCGTTGGGCAGGAACCCGCCGTGCGCGGTGAGGTTCGAGACGCCGGTGGCCTCCGCGCCGGGCAGGCCGTAGGTGACGAGCAGCACGCCGAGCAGGATGAACACGATGATCGCCACCACCTTGATCATCGCGAACCAGTACTCGACCTCGCCGAACAGCTTGACCGCGGCGGTGTTCACGACGAGCACCACGGCCGAGAAGACGGTGACGGGCAACCACAGCGGCAGCGACGGCCACCAGAACTGCACGTAGATCCCGGCCGCGATGACCTCGCCGCCGATGGCGATGACCTGGATCGTCCAGTACGTCCAGCGGACCACGAATCCGGCCCACGGGCCGAGGTACCGGTGCGCGATGACGCCGAAGGCGCCCGCCTCGGGGTGGACGACGACCATCTCGGCCAGCGACCAGCCGATCACCAGGGCGACGCCCGCGCAGATGATGTAGGCGACGATGGTCGCGGGGCCGGCCTGGGAGATCGCCAGGCTGGAGCCGAGGAAGAGCCCGGTGCCGATCGCGCCGCCCAGCCCGATCATGGTGAGCTGGCGCCCGGTCAGCCTGCGTCGCAGTCCGGATGCGTTGTCCACAAGAGACCTCTCGGGGGTGATCAGGCCCGGCGGCAGGCGCTGATGGCTTCGACGGCCGCGTCCACGTCGGACCGGTCGTTGTAGTAGTGGAAGGACAGCCGCAGCAGGTCGCCCCGCGGCGCGGTCCAGATGCGGCGCTCGGCCAGCCTGGCCGCCAGCCGGGCCGGGTCGTCGTCGGCGATGGCCACCTGCGGGCCGCGTGCCCCAGCCGGGCTCGCCACGCGCTCGCCGGCCGCTGTCAGTCGCTCCGCCACCTCCTCGACCAGGGCGGACACGTGCGTGTCCACGGCCTCCATGTCGACCCGTTCGATGAGGTCGAACCCGGCGTTGGCCGCGTAGGCGGACGGGATGGGCGGCGTGCCGGTCTCGAAGCGCTGGGCGCCGGCGGGAAAGTCGAGCAGCCGGGGGTCGAAGGCGAACGGGTCGGTGCGGCCGAACCAGCCGGTGAGCTCGGGCTCGCGCTGCTGTTCCATGCCGCCGCGTACGTAGAGGAACGCGATGCCGGGCAGGCCGAGCAGGTATTTGAGCGACCCGGCCGCCAGGTAGTCGCAGCCGAGCCGTTTCACGTCGATCGGGGTGACGCCGGCGCCCTGGTAGGCGTCCACGAATACGCGCGCGCCCTTCTCGTGCGCCAGGCGGACGACGTCCTCGACCGGGAGGCGGGCGCCGTTGCGGTAGGTGTGCAGCGGCACCGACACCAGGTTGACGCTCTCGTCGACGACCTGCTCGTACGCCTCGGCCGTGACGTTCTCGCCGGTGTCGGCGGCCACCCTGACCGTGGCGCCGCGCCCGCGCTGGGCCAGCCACACGTGGGCTATGGACGGGAACTCCAGGTCATTGGTGACGAGACCGGGACGGCGCGACCAGTCGAGCGACGAGGCGGCCTGGAAGGCGGCCTCCGAGGCGCACGACAGGACGGCCACCTCGTCCGGCTCGGCGCCGATGAACCGGGCGAACCGCTGCCTGGCGCGGCCGACCTCCCCCATCCACACCTCCCAGGGGGCGCCCGCGTCGCGCAGCGTGTGGCCGATCTCCTGGAGCGCGTACGCGAGCCGCGACGACAGGGCTCCCTGGCTGCAGCTCGCCAGGTGCACGGAGTCGGTCAGGGAGGGAAACTCGGCCCGGAACTGAGTGGCGTTCAGCAGATGCGACATTTCGGGCACCTTATCGGGGCTGTTTTAACCAGGTCAATACATCTTCAATGGGATTAATGCCCGCTAGGATCTGCGTGTGATTGGCGCCAGGATCCGTGAGCTCCGCACCGTACGGGGGCTGACCCTCGCCCAGCTGGCCGCGGAGGCGGGCGTATCGAGCGGGCTGATCAGCCAGGTCGAGCGCGACCTGGCCGACCCCAGCCTGGAAACGCTCAGGAAGATCGCGAAGGTGCTCGACCTGCCGCTGTTCAGCCTGTTCCAGGAGCCCGACGCGGCCGCCGTGGCCGTGGTCAGGCGCGAGGGGCGGATGCTGGTCAGGTCTCCCGCGGGCGGGATCACCTACACCCGCGTGTCGCCCGGGCACGGGCGGCTGGAGGTGCTGGAAGGGCACCTGCTGCCCGGCGGATCGTCGGCCGCCGAGCCGTGGTCGCACCCGTCCGAGGAGTGCGTGCTCGTGCTGCGGGGACGGCTCGTCGTCGAGGTGTCCGGGGCCGAGCACGTGCTGGAGGCGGGGGACAGCTGCTCCTTCGACTCGGCGCTGCCGCACCGCTATCTCAACACCGGGGACGAGCCGGTCGACTTCCTCATCGTCGCCACTCCGCCCAGCTACTGAGCCGGCGCGCCGGCAGGTGAGCGCGTCGATCACGTAACACGCCCACGCGTCGGGATTTATCCCGTTAAGGTGCATGAGGTCCGCCCCACCCGTCACAGGAGTCACCCCCCTCATGCCGAACCCCGAGCCTCTGCGCCCAGACGATCCCGAGGCGATCGCGGCCTACCGGCTCGTCGGGCGGCTCGGCGAGGGCGGCCAGGGCACCGTCTACCTCGGACAGGCTCCCGACGGCCGGCCGGTGGCCGTCAAGGTGCTGCGCCAGTCCGTCGCCGGGGGCAACGGCTTCGCCAAGGAGATCGCCGCGGCCCGGCGCGTGGAGCCGTTCTGCATCGCGCAGGTGCTCGACGCCTCGATGAGCGGGCGTCCGTACATCGTCAGCGAGTACGTCGAAGGCCCGTCCCTGCAGGAGGCGGGCCCCCATCGCGGCGCCGATCTGCAGCGCCTGGCGGTCAGCACGGCCACGGCGCTGGCCGCCATCCACGAGGCCGGGGTCGTGCACCGCGACTTCAAACCCTCCAACGTGCTGCTCGGACGGGACGGGCCGCGCGTCGTCGACTTCGGCATCGCCCGCCTCGCCGACTCCGCGGTCACCGTGACCAGCAGCGTGGTCGGGACGCCCGCGTACATGGCCCCCGAGCAGCTGGCGGGCGCGTACGTCGGACCGGCGGCGGACGTCTTCGCCTGGGCGTCGGTCATGGTGTTCGCGGGGACGGGCACGCCGCCGTTCGGCGAGGACTCGCTGCCCGCGGTCATCAACCGGGTGCTCAACCAGGAACCGTTCCTCGGCGACCTGCCGGAGCCGCTGCGCCAGGTCGTGCACGCCTGCCTGGCCAAGGACCCGAACGCCCGCCCGCGGATGCGGGACGTCCTCCTGCACCTGCTCGGCGGGTCACGGCCGCACCCGGCCGGGGCACACCCACCGGCGCCGCAGACCGCACCCGGCCATCCGCACGGCGCGCCCGGTCACGCGCACGGGTCGCACAGTGCCCAGCACGGCCTGCCCGGTCACTCGATGACCCCCGGCCCTCGGCCGGGCGTGCCCGGTCGTCCGGCGGCGGGTGGCGATCCGCGTCACACGCTTCCGCCGCGCCGTACGAGGGCGCGTGTGCCGCTGATCGCCGCCGTTTCCGGGGCGGTCGCCGTGTGCCTGGCGGCCGGCGTCGTCGTGTGGAACGCCTCGGGGGACAGGAGTCCCGCCCCGCCGGTGCTGGCCGCCGGCTCCAGCGAGCCGTCCCCCTCCGCCACCGGCACGCTCCGGCGCGAGAGGACCGCCCCGCCCAGGAAGAAGCCGCGTACCCCATCGGCCGCTCCCGAGACCACACGCTCGCGCCCCGCCACGCAGCCGTCACGGGAACGCACCGCCGCGCGGCGAACGCCCACGAGCACGCCGAAGCCGACGAGGAGGCCGGCGACCAGGAAGCCGGTGACCAGGCGGCCGTCGCCCACCGCGAGCGAGAAGCGCACGAAGGCCGCATCGTTCACCCTCGCCTACGTCCGGGTCGCCGGCTCGTCCAAGATCAACAGCGAGGGTGTCACCTGTTACACGGGCTCGCTGGGCTTCGGCATCGGGCTGGACGCCTCCGAGATGGGAGCCCCGTTCTCCTACCAGTGGGTGGTCGACGGCCAGGTGATCGAGAGCGGCTCCAGGCGCATCCCGTCCCACGCCAGGTCCGACTATTTCGGTTCGAAGAAGCAGATCAGCCCCGACCTCGGGACCGAGCACACGGTCGTCTTCCAGCTCACGTCGCCGGTGCGGAAGAGCCAGTCCACCTCGTGGACCATGTGCTGAACGCCGGACGCGGCGTCAGCCGAGCTTCTTCGTCAGGGTCTCGAACGCCAGGTCGTCACGCATGGGCACGCCGAACCGCTCATCGCCGTACGGGAAGGGCGACAGCTCGCCGGTGCGGACGTAGCCGCGGCGCACGTACCAGGCGATGAGATCCTCACGCTGGACGATCACCGTCATCCGCAGCTCGCCGGCGCCCCACTCGTCGCGGGCGAGCCGCTCGGCCTCGGCGAGCAACGCCCGCCCCGTGCCCGCGCCCTGCAGGTCGGGCGCGACGGCGAACGTCCCGAAGTAGGCGTGGCTGTCATGGCGTTCGAGCTGGCAGCACCCGACCATGACGCCGCCGGCCTCGGCGACGATCACGGTCGTGGACGGATCGTCGATCATCTCGGTCGCCATCTCCGCGTCCACGCGCTGCCCCTGGAGAAGGTCCGCCTCGCCGGTCCACCCGTTCCGGCTCTTCTCTCCCCGGTACGCCGACTGCACCAGGTCGACCAGCGCGGGGACGTCGGAACGGCGGGCTGGGCGGAAGGTGTGCTCGCGGGGGCTGCTCATGCTCATACTCCAGAAACGTACCTGGGCACTTTCCGCGCGGTCGCCCGCCATCAGGAGACGGCGACGCCGAGCAGGTGGCCCAGCCCGAAGGTGACGGACGCCGCCCCCACGCCCAGCGCGAGCTGGCGCAGCCCGCCCAGCCACCACGGCCGCGCCGTCATCCGCGCCACCGCCGCCCCGAACCCGAACAACGCCAGCACGCTCAGCACCACGGCCACCGCCAGCCCCGACGCTCCGAAGAGGAAGGGCACCAGCGGCACCAGCGCCCCGGCGGCGAACGCGCAGAACGAGGACCCCGCGGCCACGTACGGCGAGGGCAGGTCGTCGGGATCCACGCCCAGCTCCTCGCGGACGTGCACCCGCAACGCCTGCTCGGGATCGGCGGACAGCCCCTCGGCCACCCGGTGCGCCAGCGCGGGGTCGAGCCCGCGCGCCTGGTAGAGGGCGGCCAGCTCGGCCAGCTCGCCCTCAGGGTTCCTGGCCAGCTCGCGCCGCTCGACGGCGATCTCCGCCCGCATCAGCTCGGTCTGGGACTTCACGGACGTGTACTCCCCGGCCGCCATGGAACACGCCCCGGCGACGAGACCGGCGAACCCCGCCAGCACCGCGCCGCGCCCGGCGCCCGCCGCGCCGACGACGCCGGCGATCAACGCGAAATTGGACACGAGCCCATCCATCGCCCCGAACACGGCCGGACGCAGCCAGCCGCCGGTGACGTCCCGGTGGCTGTGATGCTTCTCGGGCGAGTACGGCCGGGTGAGCTCGATGGTCATGCATTCCTCCGTTTTCGGGTGCCTTATCCGGAAATGTAGGCATATGTCGCCAAGATCCGCAACGAAGGAAAGCCTTTCCTGGCCAGGCATTCCGCCGCCAGAACAGCTCGGCGGGCGTGGTCCAGCGGTTCTCGCCGGCGTCCGCCGGCCGCGCGGCCGTGGTGGCGGCTAGCGCGCGGGCCTCCCGTCGGCGTCGACGTCGATCACCACGCGGTCGGAGTAGGTTCGCCGCTCGGTACGGAGCACCGTCAGCGCGTCGTCCATGACCGGGAAGACATGGACGGGGGTCAGGGTGATCCGCGCCTTCCGGCCGCCCTTTCCCCGCACCCGGTCGACGTCGATCTCGAGATGACCGTAGTGCTTGCCACCCGAGAGCAGCTTCGGCGTCCCGCCGGCGACGTCCCACTTCTCGGGCTCGCCCTGGTCAGCCGTCCACCGGCTGAACGCGTTGTACGCCAGGGGCGGGCTGTCGAGCGTGGGGCCGTCCCTGCGCACGCCCCGCAGGCCGTCGCCCGAGACACCCACGTCGTAGTAGTGCACACCGGTGCCGTCGCCGTCCGTGTCGACGAAACTCCGCTCGAACATCTCGCTGTGTCCGGAGATGACGGCGCTCACCCCGTACCGTTCGAACAGGGGATGGTAGACCCGCATCGGGGTGCCGCCCTGGCCCGAGGTCAGCGTGTGGTTCATGGGCAGGCCGTGCTCCCCGCTGCTGTAGGGGACGTGGTGGAACTGCACGAGCACGATCTGACCCGCTGCTCTGGCATCGCGGAGCTGCTGCTCCACCCACGTCCATTGCCGGCCGCCCGGGCTGTAGTCCGAGAGGTCACGGCCGTCGGCCGCCTCGTACTCCGAGCGCGTGAAGTTCTCCTGGGTGTCGGTGCCCGGTCCGGTGTACTCGCGGCCGATCAGCTTCTCCTCGGGCGGGTAGCTCGCCGCGCTGTCATCCGGTTCGCCGTTGTTGCTGTCGAGCGTCAGCACGGTGACCGGCCCGTAGTCGATGCGGTGGTAGTTGTCGCGGTGCTCCGGCGTTCCGTTGGGCGGCGCGTCGAAGTAGGCGTGGAACTTGGCGCGCGATCGTACAACCGGCGTGCGGTCCTCCGGCGTGCCGTACCCGCCGTTGATCGCCCCGAAGCTCTCCCAGTTCCCGAACGCGGGGATGATGGGCACGCCGGTCAGCAGGTCGCCGGAGGCGCCGGCGGTGTGCCGGAAGAACTCGTCCCAGCCGGGCTGGTAGCCGCCGCCCTGGACGAGGTCTCCGGTGAAGAGGACCGCGTCGGGCGATCTGCCGCGCACGACCGCGAGGTTGCGGCGCAGGCCCTCGTCCTCGGTGAGCGGATAGCGCAGGACGCGTGTCCCGGACAGGACCGTGGTGCCGTACGTCCGGTCCCAGAGCGAACCAGCATCGGCCAGGGGCCGGCCGGCGGCGCCGGCGCCCGGCGCCCACTCCCGGCGCTGGACGCGCCCGCGCGGCTCGGTCTCGGAGTCGGACATGGCGATCAGCCTGATGTGCTGCCAGCGGTCGGCGGCCGGGGCGGTGCGGAAGCGCCCGCGGAAGGTCTCCCCGCCCTGCTCCACCGTGTAGTGGTACTGGGCGCCCGGTCGCAGGCCGCTGACCTGCCTGGAGTGCTTGTAGCTGTCCGGCCCTCCGAGCCATGATCCCTGCTCCAGCCCGGGGATCTCCTGGGTGAGCTCGGCGGCCGTGTAGGCCAGGTCCGGCTGCGGCTCGCCGGCGACCCGCGCGATCTGGCGGCCCCGGAGGCCCGGGCCGTGGACGGTCAACCGGCCCGGCTCGCCGTCCTCGGTGAACCAGGTGATGGTGATGCCCGAGGAACTCGGGCTCTGCAGATACGGAAGGATGCGGAACTCCGCCTGCCGGGTGGCCGCCGTGGCCTGACCGGTCAGGGTCCCCGCCGGAAGCAGGGCCGCGGTCAGCGCCGCGGCGCACAGTCTCGTTCGCCTGAGCATGGCGGACCTTTCAGTGCTTCAGCGCGACGTCGCCGACGACGATGCGGTGGTCGGAGTGCGGTGTCGAGACGACCCAGCCGGACGCGGGGCCGACCCTGAAGTGACGGCGGTCCACGAAGATGTAGTCGATCTTCCGGTTGCTCTCGTAGGGCCGGTGGTAGTCGTCGGGCAGGCCTTCGGCACCCATGGTCCACTCGCCCTGGCGGTGCGGGCACGCCTCCGTCCCGAGGTGCCATCGCCTGATGTTGCCGCGCCAGCGCGGGTCCGCTCCGTCGACCTCGTCGAACACCCCGGTCCCGCCGCACCTGGCGTAGAAGTGGGAGAGCGAGGGCAGGAACGGCAACTCGTTCAGGTCGCCGAGCAGGGCGACCGGCATCCGGGCGGCCATCGGCG
The DNA here is from genome assembly GCF_039880665.1 of Nonomuraea sp. B5E05. Lineage (NCBI taxonomy): Bacteria > Bacillati > Actinomycetota > Actinomycetes > Streptosporangiales > Streptosporangiaceae > Nonomuraea > Nonomuraea sp. B5E05. Next base: position 57,501 of record NZ_JBDPMJ010000010.1, on the reverse strand, counting down.
TGATGGTGTCGGCGATCAGCTTCGACTGGGCGTAGTTGATGGAGCGGCCGTAGTGGGTGTCGGCGGCGATGTCCGGGTCGTCGGGGAAGGAGTCCTCGTTGATGATGACCAGGGGCACCTCGGTATGGGTCACGCACGCGCGCACGGCCGCGGCGCGGGGCACGTGGACGTCGCCGCAGACGAGCTTGCGGAACCGCTGGCGATAGTGGTAGCCGAGGTCCAGGTACGGCGTGTCGCCGAACATCACCCGGTCGGACGGGTGCTTGCTCAGCAGTCCCATGACGTACCAGCCGCCGGGATTGACGTCGGCGTCGTGGCAGTTGGGGATGTCGTGGTTCGTCACGACGACCTGCTCGGTGAGGCCGCCGTACCCCGGCTTCGCCTTCAGCCGGTCCCGCAACGCGACCCACTGCGTGTAGCACATCTCGTTGAGAGAGATGATCTCGGCGCCCTGCTCGTAGATCTTCGTCACGGCGTCGTCGACCGGGGCTCCCGTGCTCCCGCCGTTGAAGCCGTTTCCGGCGAAGTTGAAGTCCAGCATCCGGATCCTTCGCTCGGCCTTCCCGGCCGGAGCGGCGTCCGACGGTTCCGCGGCGGCGACGGCGGGCGTCGCCAGGAGTAATGCGGCGGCTGCCACGATCGCGGTGACTCCGAATCTCATGGTGCGTCTCCCGGAGGGTGAGTTCCGCTCGAACATTCCTGTCTAGACCAGTATTTGGCGGAAACGTAACACCGCGTGGAGGGAGTGACAAGGGGGAGGCGTGTGCAGGAAAGGGGCCGGGCAGTTCGCGGTGCGGGCCCGCCGGGCCGGGGTCAGCCGGCGGCCGGAGGCCGGCTGACGTGCATCTGGATGACGTAGCGATCGCCGCGGTAGAGCGAGCGGCCGAACTCGACCACGTTGCCCATGTTGTCCACGGCGACGCGCTCCACGAGGAACGCCGGATCATAGTCCGGCACCTCCAGCCGTCTGGCCTCCGACCGGCTCAGCCGGGCGATGGAGACGGTCTGCTCCGCGGTCTCCAGCCGCACGCCGAACAGGCGTCCCAGGAGCTCGAAGAGCGAGTCGTCCCGTCCCATCTCGGCGAGCAGGCCCGGGAACCGCGCGGCGGACAGGTTCGTGCGCTCCAGCGCCATGGGGACGCCGTCGGCGGTCCGCACCCGCTCGATGGAGTGGACCGGATCGCCGGTGGCGAGGCCGAGGCGGGCCGCGATGTCGCGCGGCGCGGGCCGGGTGCGGCCGCGGTAGCTTCTGGCGCCGGGAACCATCCCGCGCATCCGCATGTCCTCGCTGAAGGAGCGGAAGTTCTCCGAGTGCGTGAGGGTGGGCTGCTGTACGAACGTGCCCCGCCCCGCCACGCGCCTGACCAGCCCGCGCGCCTCCAGGTCGTTGATCACTCCGCGGACCGTCATCCTGGCCACGCCGAACCGCTCGGCGAGGACGCGTTCGGAGGGGAGCAGAGCGCCGTCGCGCATGTCGAGCACCAGCGCGGTGAGGACGTCCTGGATGCGCTTGCCCTTCGGGCCTCCCTCGCCCGCGGAGAACACCTCTGGTGCGACATCACGCGGTTCGTGTCGCGGCCTCGCCACCGCCGGCTCCCTCCCAGTCCTGTCGGCGCACCATCCTATGGCCTCGCGCCTGTTGACTTACGGTCTATACCAGTATTACGTTCCAGACCATCGCATGAGTGCCCGATATGGAGAAATGCGTATGTTTCGTACACGGCGCGGCTTGATCGCGGCGGCCGGGATGCTGGCCATGACTCTGTCGGCCTGCGCCCCGAGCGCCCCCGATGGGCAGACGAGCTCCGGCACGACCTCCGAACAGGTCACCCTCGAGGTCTGGGGATGGCGCCAGGAGGACGTCGCCGCCTACGAGAAGATCTTCAAGATCTACGAAGACGCCCATCCGGGCGTGAAGGTGAAGTACGTGCCCTACAAGGCCGACGAGTACGACACGATCCTGCGGACGGGGCTCAGCGACGCCAACGGCCCCGACGTCGCCCAGCTGCGCTCGTACGGGCTGCTCCAGCCGCTCGTCGCCGCCAAGAGCCTGGTCCCCCTGGACGGCCAGGTCCAGGAGCTGGCCGGCTTCCCCGAGCCGGTCCTGGACGGCGCCCGCGGCGAGCGCGACAAGCGGGTGTACGGCGTGCCGTTCGCCATCCAGACCCTGCACGTCATCTACGACAAAACCCTCTTCGGCAAGCACGGGCTGACCCCGCCGAAGACCTGGGACGAGATGATCGCGGCCTTCGACACCCTGGCGGCGGCCGGCCTCGTCCCGCTCGCGACGACGGTGACCGACACGTGGATGCTCCCCATCCAGCAGGAGATCTTCGGCGCGACGAGCTACGGCGGCCACGACTACCTCAGCAAGATGCTGGCCGGGCAGGCCAAGTTCACCGACCGGCCCTGGGTGGACTCGCTGGCGAGATGGAAGAGCACGAGCAAGTACTGGCCCGAGCAGTACGAGGGCGTGAGCTACGTCGACGCCCAAGCGCTGTTCACCTCCGGGCGGGCGGCGACGTTCCCCGGAGGGGTCTGGGAGCTGGCGGTCTTCGAGAAATCCAACCCGGAACTCGAGCTGGGCATCTTCAACGTCCCACCGCCGCCAGGCGCGGCGGCCACCCGGACGCTCGTCCCCGGCTACGTCGACGGCTCGTTCGGTGTCTCGGCCAAGTCCCCCCACCAGAAGGCAGCCATGGACCTGGTGCGCTGGATGGCCTCCCCCGAGTTCGGCCAGGCGTTCTCCACCGGGCTCCGGCAGATCTCGGCGGTGCCGGGCGTGCGGCCCCAGGACCCGCTGCTCGCCCAGGCGCTGGCCGCCTACCAGGCCGACCCCAGCCCATACGTCACCTACGCGTACTTCTCCGGCGGCTCGCCGACCGCCTGGGACCTGGCCTCGGAGGCGTTCTCGACGTTCGTCACCGGGCGCTCCGGCGCCGAGGACGCCGCCGAGCACGTTCAGCAGGGTGTGGACCAGTGGTTCGAGCCGACCCAGTGACCGCCGAGCACCCCGAGCCGGCGCGCCACCGGTCGGGCTACCGGGCCGGCTACCGGGCCGGCTACCGGGCCGGCCGCACCTCCCCGGCCTGGATCGCGGCGTTCTGCCTGCCGGCCCTCGTGCTCTACGGCGTGTTCGTCGTCGTCCCGCTGGTCACGGCCTTCTACTACGGCCTGTTCCGGTGGGAAGGCATCCGCCAGGGGGAGTTCGCCGGGCTCGGCAACTATCTCGAGGTGCTGACCAGGTATCCGCTCAACCAGGAGATTCCCGCCGCGCTCTGGCACAACGTGCTGTTCTTCGCCGGCACGATGGCCATCCAGAACACCGTCGGCCTCGGGCTCGCGGTGCTGCTGTACCGCAACCCCCGCGGCAAGCGCTTCCTTCAGACGATCTTCTCCCTGCCGTACCTCATCAGCCCGCTGATCGTCGGATACGTCTGGTCACTGCTGCTGAGCCCCACGTTCGGGCCGATCAACTTCCTGCTGCGGGTGGCCGGCCTGGACGCGTGGGCCCGGCCGTGGCTGGGCGATCCCGACACGGCGCTCCCCGTCCTGGTCCTGGTGAACGCCTGGCAGTGGATCGGGGGCCCGATGCTGATCTTTCTCGCCGCGCTGGGCGGCATCCCCCGGGAGCTGGAGGAGGCCGCCGCGATGGACGGCGCCTCCCCGTTCCGGGCCTTCTGGAGCGTGCGGTTCCCGCTCCTCATGCCCGCGGTCGGGGTCATCACCGTGCTGACCTTCATCGGCTGCTTCAACCTCTTCGACCTCGTGTACGCGCTCGGCGGATCGGACGGCGGCCCGGGCGGGGCGATGGACGTGCTGGGCCTGCTCTACTACCGCACAGCCTTCGAGGGCGGCACGAACGCGATCGGGGAGTCCTCCGCGCTCGCCATCATGATCTTCATCCTCGTCTTCGGCGCCTCCGCGGTCCTGGAGCGCTTCCTGCGGCGCCGGGAGGTGACCCCGTGACCACGAGACGCCGGGGCGTACGGGTCCTGGTCGTCCACGCCCTGTTGTGGTCCTACGCCGCGGTCGCGTTCGGCCCGCTCCTCCTGGTGGCGATCGGCTCGTTCCGTACCAACGCCGACATCCTGCGGCAGCCGGTCGGGCTGCCGGAGTCGCTCACCCTCGACAACTACCTGCGAGCCTGGGAGACCGCGTCGATCTCCACGTACTTCGCCAACTCGCTCCTGGTCACCGTCGGCGCCGTCACGCTGTGCGTAGCGGTGTCGGCCACGGCCGCCTACGCCCTGTCGCGCTGGCGGTTTCGCGGGCGCGCGCTCCTGGCCGCCTTCTTCCTGTCAGGGCTGATGATCCCGGCCAAACTCGGGCTGCTGCCGGTCTTCTACATGTACCTGTCCATGGGGCTGATCGACACACGGCCCGGCCTGATGCTGCTGTACGCCGCGAGCGGCGTGCCCTTCTCGATCTTCGTGATCATGGGTTTCATGCGAGGGCTGCCCACCGGACTCGAAGAGGCCGCTCGCCTGGACGGCGCGAACGAGGGACGGCTCTTCGTGTCGATCGCCCTGCCGCTCATGCGACCGGCCCTGGCCGTGGTCACCGTCTTCCAGTTCGCGCCCACGTGGAACGACTTCTTCTACCCGCTCGTCCTGTTGCGCAGCGACGCCAAGTACACCGTGCCCGTCGGCCTGACCCGCTTCTTCGGCGAGTTCGCCACCGACCGGGCGACGCTCTTCGCCGGGCTGGTGATCGCCCTCGTGCCGCTGGCCCTGGTGTTCGCGCTCGCGACCAAGCAGATCATCGCCGGGCTGACGGCAGGGATGTCCCGTTGACGGCGGATCACCAGGCCCACATCAGCATCGACGGCGGCAAGTCGGAGCTTCGCCTGCTCGTGAGCACCGGCCGGAACCGGCAGTACGGCGTCGGGCCAGGTATGTCGTACGAGCCGGGCGAGGACGGCGTCGCCCGCATCCTCGGCAGCGTCCGGGCCGCCGCCGAGGCGGTCCGGCTGCCGGCGAGGGCGGCAGGCGTGGCCGCCGGCCTCACCGGGGTCCCCGGCGACCCGGCGGCAAGGCGCCGGCTGGTCTGCCTCCTCGAGGAGTTCTTCGGAGGCCCGGCCCTCGTCGTGGAGGACAGCCTGCTAGCCCACGCCGGGGCCCTGGAGGGCGCGGGCACGGTGTTGTGCGTGGGCACCGGGACCACGGTTCTCGCGGTCGGCGACTCCGGGCACAGCACCAGGATCGACGGCTGGGGGCCGCTGCTGGGAGACCGCGGCAGCGCCCACGCCATCGGCCTGGCCGGGCTGCGCGCCGCCACGGCGGCGCACGACGGCGTGGGGCCGGCGACCGAGCTGGCCGACCGGCTCGTCGAGGAACTGGGCGGCACGGATCTGGCCGGCCTGCAGCGCTTCTACCGGGACGCCGCGCTGGTCGCGCGGACCGCCGCCTTCGCGCTTGCCGTCCTGGAGGCCGCGGAACACGACGCGGTGGCCCGCGGCATCTGTGTCGAGGCGGCCGAGGATCTCGCCGCCGCCGCGGCGGCGGCGGTGTCGCGCCTGCCGGACGCGGGCCGGCGGGTCTCCTACAACGGGCGCCTCCTGGCTCCCGGCAACCTCCTGCACACTGCTCTGGTCGCGAGTCTGTCCGGCCGCGGGCTGGACCTGGCCGCGCCGCTCGCCACATCTCTGGAAGGTGGATTGACCTTGCTCCGTTCGCAAGAACCGTATCGAGGCCTGCTGCGGCGGCTCGCCACCCAGCCGGGAGGCCAGGCGTGAGAGCCGGGCATGGCGCCGAGCGACTCGACGTCGTCGTGGGCGAGGCCATGGGCGGGTACGCCGACCGGACGGAGGGCATCACCGGCACCCTCGACCCGCTGGAGGTCCACGCCGTCACCTTCACCGGCGGCGGGCACCGATTCGCCCTGATCGTCGCCGACCTCGTGTGCGTGAACACCGATGTGGTGGAGCGGATCCGGGTCGCCGTCCGTGACCTGGGCGTCGGCTCCTGCTGGGTGGCGGCGACGCACACCCACGCGAGCCCGGAGGCCGGATGCGTCCCCGGGGGCGCGCCGACCCCTGCCTCGCTGGCCGACCGCCTGGTCCGCGCGTCGCTCCAGGCCGTCAGGGCCGCGCTCGCGGACGAGCGGGACGCCCGGCTCCACACGGTACGGGCGGAGGTCCCGAACCTGGGTGGCCGGCGCGCGTTCCCGGACCGGCACGCCGCCGACCTGCCGGTCGACGCGCTTGTCGTCTCGTCCCCCGGGGGAGAGACCGTGGGCGTCATCGTGGTCTCTCCCGTGCATCCCACGGTGCTCCCGGCGGGCAACAGCGGTGCCGGCGCGGACCTCGCCGGCGGCATCCGGCGTGCCCTCCAGGCCGGTGACCGATGGGTCGTGGTGGCGACCGGCGCCGCGGGCGACATCAGCACGCGGCACACGCGGCGGGCGCGGGACCGGGCGGAGATCGACCGGCTCGGCATGCTGGTGGCCGAGCGGCTGCCTGTCGCGGCGCCTCCCGCGGGCGAGCCGGGGGAGGAGTCCGTCCTCGTACCGGCTTCCGTCCGGGTCGAGCTCGCGCCCAAGCGGCCCGAGGCGTTCGCCGCCGCCATCGACGCGGCGGCGGACGCGCGGGGCGCCGGCGAACGCCACCGGAGCGTGGTCCACCAGGGCCGGCGAATCGCGCGGGATCTCCAGAGCCAGGGGCGCACCCGACCCTACGAGATCGAGGTCCAGGCGATCCGGCTCGGCGACGTCACCCTCGTGGCCGTGCCGGGCGAGCTCTTCCTCGACCTCGGCGAGGCCGTCCGCGCGGCGTTCCCGGCGCACGGTTCACCCGTCGTCCTCGGCTACGCCAACGGCTACCTGGGGTACCTGCCCAGCCGCGGCACTCCGGCCACGTACGAGACCCTCGTCAGCCCGGTCGCGGAGGGCAGCGGCGAGCGCGTCGTGGCGGCCGCGGTCCATGCCGTCGAGACATCATCGGGAAGGAACGGAGCCTCCATGGCCGGATCACAGTTCGCGGCCCGTGCCGGGTCACTCGTGGACCAGGTGCTGACGACGCAGATGACCGCCATCCACCAGGCGGCCGAGCTCGTCGCCGACTCGATCGCCGCCGGCGGGGTGCTCCAGGCGTTCGCCACCGGGCACTCGCGGGCGGTCGCGCTGGAGCTCACCGGTCGGGCCGGCGGCCTGGCGGCCGTGAGCATGCTCGCGGTCAAGGACCTGGTGATGTTCGGGGGCGTGGACCCGGAGCTCATCCTGGATCCGACGTACGAGCGCACGCCCGGCCTCGCCGAGCGGATCTACACGCTGGCGCGGCCGGAACCGGCCGACGTGTTCCTGATCGTGTCGAACTCCGGCATCAACGCGGCGGTCGTCGAGATGGCGGAGCTCGCCCGCGGCAACGGCCATCGCGTGATCGCGCTCACGTCGCTCGAACACACCCGCTCGTCGTCCGCGCGCAAGGAAAGGGGACCACGCCTGGCCGATCTCGCGGACGTCGTGATCGACAACTGTGCCCCGGCCGGCGACGCCACGGTCGAGCTCGGCCCTGGGGCACGCGTCGGCGCGGTCTCCTCCTTCACGGGGGTGCTCATAGCGCAGGTGCTCGCCGAGCTCGTCTGCCGGAAGCTGCTCGAACGAGGCGCCGACCTCCCGGTGTTCGTCTCGGCGAACCTGGCGAGCGGCGACGATCACAACGCCGCGCTGTACGAGCGCTATCGCGAACGCGTGCGCCCGCTCGAGCCGTAGCCGGCGGTGCGCGTCGCGTCGCGGCGCCCGTTCAGGCGTGGGCCGGGGTGGTGACGGTGCCGGAGGTGCCGGAGGTGCCGGAGGTGTCGGAGGTGTCGGAGGTGCCGGAGGTGTCGGCCTGCCGGCCGTGGATCATGGCGGCGCAGTCGGCGATGGTCTCCTCCAGGAGCCGGCGCAGCAGCGCGTCCGGGTCGGGGATGCAGGCCTGCACGATGCCGACCACCGACAGTTGCACCGCGTTGGGCGCGGCGTACCGGCGGAAGCCCTTCTGCGTGATCCTGGCCGCGCGGCTGAAGCGGCGCGCCTGCTCGGCCGCGTGCGGGACATCCTCCATCACCCGCACGCTCGGCTCGCTGAGCCGCCCCGACGGGGCACCGTCGAGCCTGGCCAGCATCTCCTCGGCCGCCAGCACCGACACCGCCAGCGCGAGCTGGCGCTCGGCCGCCGCCACAGGCAGCGCCGTGGTGGCGCAGCGCAGCGCGATCCGCGCGTCCACGCGCAGGTCGTCGCTGGCCAGGCCGATGATGGACGGAACCAGGTGGACGAGCCCGGCCCGGCTCTCGTCGCTGGTGTTGTCGTTGACCAGGCGGGCGAGCGCGGCCAGCAACGGGTGTGTGCAGGCCGGATGGTCGCTCCAGCGCTCTCCGGCCAGATAGGAGGCCAGCTCCATGAAACAGGCACCGCGTTTCGGGTTGCGATGTCTGCCTCGGGACAGAACCGGCATGTGATCAAGGTGATTGTCCACGGGTGCTCCACTGCTCCACGCGATCGCCGTCTATCCAGTCTGCGTTGTCGTGCGGCTGAAAGCCATGGGTTTTCGACCGGCTGGTTTCCCCTACCCAGCACACCCGTCGTCTACCGGCTGCGTTCACCGGGCCGTGACGAAGACCGCGACGGTGCGGGCCGGGACCGACAGCGTGGCGGTGGCCGGGTCGAAGGCCGAGCTCCGCACCACCGCGTCGCCGGAGCACTCCTGCACGGGATGGAGCGACACGGCCTGTCCCGCCAGGCCGGGCATCGCCTGCGCGTGCGCGTACGGCGTCGCGTTGAACACGACGGTGACGGACGTCCAGCGCGGGTCGAGGCCCGCCGTGTCGATGTGCATGGCGATCACGCCCTCCGCCGAGGCGGGGAACGTCAGCCGCCGCCGCACCTCGGCCGCCGAGCCCAGGGCGAACGCCGGTGACGACGCCCTGATCCGCAGCAGCTCGCCGAACCCGGCCCGGCACGCGTTGACGGCCGCGCAGTCAGGGCGCAGCGCCGGGTCTTCGAGCAGGCGTTTCGCGTACGGCCACGCGGCCTCGTTGGCGGCCCTGGGCGGCAGGCCGGCGCCGAAGCCGTTGCCCGCAGAACAGTCCCACAACAGCCGGTTGAACCAGTCGCCCGAGTCGTAGGAGTTGCGGTCCAGCGACTTCGACCGCAGCCGCTCGCTGCCCGCGTGCACGAACGCCGTCCCCTGCGCCAGCACCACGGTGGCCAGCGAGAGCACCTGCATGCGCACCCGGTCGGCCATCGGCGTCCGCTGCGGCAGCTTGTACGCCAGCGCGTCGAAGAGCGTCTCGTTGTCGTGCGCGTCGACGTACGCCACCGCCTCGCCCGGCGCTGCGGTGTAACCGGCGGGCGAGCCGTTGTAGCCGACCTCGGAGCCCTTCCTGCCCGAGGGCAGGACGTAGTCGCGCAGGCTGCCGGTCAGCCCCACCTTGACCAGCTCCGCGCAGGCGGCCAGCCTGGCCCGCTGCTCCTCCTCGGCGCCGTTGGCCGGTGCGCCGTTGGGCGCGCCCGCGAGGCCGGAGCCGAAGCCCTGCACGCGCGGGTCGGCGTCGAACGGGCCGCCGCCGCGCACCGCGTCGCGCAGCCGGTCGGTGAACGTGCCGATGCCGGTGCCGGCCAGGTTCGCCTGCGTGGCCTGCTCGAACCTGGCGTCGTAGGCCACCTCGCCGAAGTTCCAGCCCTCGCCGTACAGGATGATCGATTTTCCGTCGACGCCGTCCTTCCCGGGGGTCAGCCGGTCGAGGGCCGCGCGGACGGCGAGCATGCCGGCCTTCGGGTGGTGGCCCATCAGGTCGAAGCGGAAACCGTCGACCTTGTACTGGGTCGCCCACGTGACGACCGAGTCGACGACCAGCCTGCCCATCATGGTGTGCTCGGGCGCGGTGCCGGGGCAGCACGTGGAGGTGGCCACCGTGCCGTCGTCGAGCAGCCGGTGGTAGTAGCCGGGCACGATCGGGTCGAGCACCCCGGTGCAGTGGGTGTGGTTGTAGACGACGTCCATCACCACGCGCAGCCCGGCCCGGTTGAGCCCGGCGACCATGCCGCGGAACTCTCTCGTGCGCTCGTCGGGGTCCGTCGCGTACGAGCCCTCGGGCACCGTGTAGTGCAGCGGGTCGTACCCCCAGTTGAAGGAGTCGTTCGCCGCGGTCCTCGCCACGCACTCCTGCTGCCGCTCGGACGCCGGCGGGAACGCGCCCAGGTCGCAGCCGGGCTCGGTGCGGTCGGCCGCCCGCTCGGGCACGGTGGCGAAGTCGAAGACCGGCAGCAGGTGCACGTGGGTCAGCCCGTCCCCGGCCAGCGCCCGCAGCTCCCGCATCCCGGCGCCGTCGCCGCCGAAGGCCGCGTACGTGCCGCGCAGCGCGGCCGGGACCGTGGTGTCGGAGGCGGAGAAGTCGCGTACGTGCAGCTCGTAGATCGACGCCCGGTGCTGCGGCACGGCCGCGGGCTTGACCAGCCGATCCCAGCCGCGCGGTTTGTGCGCGGCGCTTTCCAGGCGGACAAGCCTGCTGCGCCCGCCGTCGGGGGTGACGGCCAGGCCGTACGGGTCGGTGACCTCGTTCGTCACGATCCTGCCCTCCCTGGGGGAGTAGACCGTGACGAGGAACGTGTACTCGCGGCCCAGCCACGTCGGCAGCCCGCGCACCGACCAGACGCCGGTCCGGTCGTCGCGCCGCATACGGTGCACGCGGCGCCGGCCGGTGCCGGGCGTGTGGAGCGCCAGCTCGACCGTGCGGGCGGTCGGCGCCCACAACGACAACGACGGGATCACCCGCCCCGCCGGGCCCAGCCTTGCGGTGGCGGCCTCGGCGTAGACGTCGTCGAGCACGCCGGGCAGCTGCACGCCGGTCGCCGCCACCAGCTCGCCCGCGGCGTCGCGCTCCACGGCCACGATCTGGCCGCGCAGAGCGTCCTTCACCAGGCCGGCGTCGCGAGGGTCCACCTTGAGCGCGGTGAAGGAGGCCAGGTGAGGCCAGCGGCGTTGCTGATCCTCGCTCATCGTGCCGGGTGCGAGCCGGATGAGCCGCGGGTCGCCGGTCAGCTCGCCCTCGTCGAGGGCGATGTCGCCGCGGGCGCTGAAGGCGAGCGCGTGCCGCAGCGACGGCTCGACGCGCCAGGCCACCGTGTCGCGGTCGATCCAGCAGGCTCTCGCCCTCGTCAGGTCGACGTCCGCGCGCGGTGGCCGCTGTGGCCGCGGTGGCCGGTCGCCTTCGGCGCCGGTGCCAGCCGGCCGACGGCGGATCACGCGGAACCCCGCATCCCCACTCCCGATGTTCACGCTGTGTGATCGTGATATTACCATTCATGTCCCGGCTTGGGCAGAACGCCCGAGCGACATGGCTGCCGTCGTTGCTTGCAATCATTTCTGGAAATTTCTGCAACGCAACGCCCGGTTCCCGGCTCGCCCGGCGGCGGCGCCACGCCTTCCGGCCGTCCGTCGTGGGGAAACGGATCAGCCTGCACCTGCGGAAACGCCTACAACTGCGGCCAGCGGCCGGCCGAAGGCCGCGCGTGCGGATCAATGTAACAACTTGCAGAAATCTTGCGTCCCCATCTATCCGAGAACGCCGCCTCGGCGTAACCTCCGGCGTACCCCGACCTCTGATTCAGACAGCTGTGAGGACAAGGACATGCGACGACTCTTAGCGGCCTCTGCCGTGGCGGCGCTCACCCTGACGGCCACCGCCTGCGGCGGCGGGGGTGGTGAGGCCGCCGCTCCCACCGCCTCGGTCACCGACCCGTCGAAGATCACCGGCGAGCTGACCTGGTGGGACACGACCAGGCCCGACAGCGAGGGCCCGACGTTCCAGGCGTTGATCAAGGAGTTCGAGGCGCAATACCCCGGCATCAAGGTCAAATATGTGAACGTGCCGTCCGACCAGGCCCAGAACCAGTTCCAGACGGCCGCGCAGGCCGGCACCGGCGCGCCCGACGTGATCCGCTCCGAGGTGGCGTGGACACCGCAGTTCGCCTCGCTGGGCTATCTGCAGCCCCTTGACGGCACCCGTGCGGTGGAGGACGAGTCCGACTTCCTGCCCGGGCCGCTGAGCAGCACCAAGTACACCGGCAAGACGTACGCGGTGCCGCAGGTCACCGACACGCTGGCGTTGATCTACAACAAGCGGCTACTGAAGGGGGCCGGCCACGAGGAGCCGCCCAAGACGGTCGCCGAGCTGAAGCAGGCCGCGCTCGACGTCAAGGACAAGACCGACGCCGACGGCCTGGCCCTCAACGTCGACTCCTACTTCCTGCTGCCGTTCATGTACGGCGAGGGCGGCGACCTGCTCGACGTGCAGAGCAAGAAGATCGTGGTCAACTCGCCGGCCAACGTGAAGGCCATCGAGACGGTGGCCGACCTGATCAACTCCGGCGCCGCGCCCAAGCCGGCCACGACCGACAGCTACGCCAACGCCATGACGGCTCTCAAGGAGGGCAAGGCGGCGATGATCTACAACGGTCCGTGGGCGCTGTCGGAGATCTACCAGGGCAAGGAGTTCAAGGACAAGTCCAACCTCGGCATCGCCCCCGTCCCGGCCGGCTCGGTCAAGGCAGGGGCTCCGACGGGAGGCTGGAACCTCGCGATCTACGCCGGGTCGAAGAACATCCCGGCCGCGTACGAGTTCGTACGGTTCATGACCACGGCCAAGGCGCAGGCGAAGATCGCCAAGGAGATCAGCCTGCTGCCCACCCGCACCTCCGCCTACGCCGACCCCGACGTGCAGGGCAACCCGGACGTCGCGGTGTTCAAGCCGATCATGGACACCGCCGTGCCGCGCCCGTGGATCCCCGAGGGCGGGCAGCTGTTCCAGCCGCTGCTGGAGGGCTACCAGTCGCTCGTGGGCGGCCAGGCCACGCCCGCCGACATGCTCAAGAAGGTCGACGAGCAGTACCACGGGATCATGAAGGACTGGAGCTGACCCGTGGCAGTCTCGACCGGACGGGCTCCGGCCGCGGGCGAGTCCGCCCGCGGCCGGAGCCACCGCAGTGACAGCCCCGGACGGCTGAGACGCGCCCTGTCGGCCCACTGGTACGCCTGGGTGATGATCGCGCCGGTGGTGGTCGTGATGCTGGTGCTGATCGGCTGGCCGCTGGCCAGGGGCGTCTACCTGTCGCTGACCGACGCGACCGAGGCCAACATGGGCCGCACCATCGGGGTCAACGTGATCCCGTCCACGTACGAGTTCGTCGGCCTGGACAACTACCTCCAGATCCTGACCAGCAGCCTGTTCTGGGACAAGGTGCTCTGGACCGTGACGTGGACGGTGGTGTGCGTCGGCCTCCACTACGGCGTCGGGCTCGGCCTGGCCGTGATGCTCAACCGCAAGCTGCGCCTGCGGTCGGTCTACCGGGTGCTGCTGATCCTGCCGTGGGCGGTGCCGGCGTTCGTGGCCGCGTTCATCTGGCGCTACCTCTACAACAGCGACTACGGCGTGATCAACGGCTTCCTCAAGGTCGCCGGGCTGTCCGGCGTGGGATGGCTGGACGACCCGGTCACCGCCAAGATCGCGGTGATCGCGGTCAACGTGTGGATCGGGGTGCCGTTCATGATGGTCGCCATGCTCGGCGGCCTGCAGTCGATCCCGGCCGAGCTGTACGAAGCGGCCGAGGTCGACGGCGCCTCCCCGTGGCAGCGCTTCAGGGCGATCACGCTGCCCGGGCTGCGGCAGGTCTCCACCACCGTGGTCCTGCTCGGCACGATCTGGACGTTCAACATGTTCCCGATCATCTTCCTGGTCACGCGGGGCGGGCCGGGCAGCGAGACCGAGATCCTGGTCACCTACGCCTTCCGCGAGGCCTTCACCGGCATCCGCAACTACTCCGGCTCGGCCGCGTGGGGCGTGATCATCCTCGCCATGCTGGTCGTGCTGGCCATCGGCTACCGCCGCACCCTGCGCAGTCAAGGAGGCCCCTGGTGACCCGCGCGACCCGGCCCCGCGGCGAGCGGGGACCGCTGGCCTCCATCGGCCTGCACGCCGGCCTGCTCATCGCCGTGGCGATCTCGCTGTTCCCGGTGGTGTGGCTGGTGCTCACCTCGCTCAAGCCGCGCGACAGCTGGCTGTCGGCCGAGCTCCGGCTGTTCGACGACTCCTCGCTGGACAACTACGCCCGCGTGCTGACCGACACCGCGTTCCCGCAGTGGCTGCTCAACAGCGTGCTGACGGCTGGGCTGACCATGGTGCTCGGCGTGTTCCTCGCCGCTACCACCGGCTACGCCGTCAGCCGCTTCCGCTTCCCCGGGCACCGCTCGGTCATGTGGCTGCTGCTGATCACCCAGATGTTCCCGGTGGCCATCCTCATCGTCCCCCTGTACAACCTGATGGCCGGGCTCGGCCTGCTCAACCAGATCCCCGGCCTGGTGATCGCCTACATGACGATCGCGGTGCCGTTCTGCGCCTGGATGATGAAGAGCTACTTCGACACCGTGCCGGTGGAGATCGACCAGGCCGCGATGGTGGACGGGCTGACGCCGTTCGGCACGTTCTGGCGGGTCGTGCTGCCGCTGGCCCGTCCGGGCATCGCGGTGACCGCGTTCTACTGCTTCATGACCGCCTGGGGCGAGGTCGGCTACGCCACGGTGTTCATGTCGCAGGAGGACAAACGCACGCTGGGGGTGGGCCTGCAGCAGTTCGTCGGCCAGCACTGGTCGGACTGGGGGCTGATGACCGCCTCCGCCGTGCTCATCGCCATCCCCGCGGGCGTGGTCTTCCTTCTCGTGCAGCGCCACCTTGTCACCGGGCTCACCGCCGGCGCGACCAAAGCGTAAAGTATTCTACCGATAACTGTACGTGACGGGATAGTCGCAGGATCCTTGTCCACATGGACGGATTCCTCGACGAGACCTGCGGCGGGGTGACGGAGCTGCGCGTCCACGGTGTCTCCGGCACGCCGCCGGCGGGCATGCTCAACCACCCCCATCCCCGGCTGGTCGCGGGCGACGGCACCACCGGGTTCTACCGGCGCTGGTGGACGGCGGGGCAGCCGGTGGGCGACCGGGCCGACGTGCCGGGCGTCCGCCGGCGGGAGGCGTACGCGTGGGGCGGACTCACCTCCGGCGGGCGGACGATCGCGCTGTGGTTGCTCCTGCTGCCGTTCTCGCTGGCGAACCTGTCCTACTTCATGCTGCCCAGGCCGCGGGGCGGCGACCGGCTGCGGCACGTGACGGAGGCGGCGCAGCGGCTGTTCGCCCTGCTCCTCACCGGCACCCTCGTCGGCGCCGTGACCAGGGCCTGCGTGGACCTCGTCGGCTGGCAGTGCACGGCCGCGGGACGGGCCTGCACCGATGTGCTCGCGCCCGTCTGGTTGCGGTGGATGGGCGAGATGTGGGGGCACGAGCCGTCCAAACGCCTGGCCGTCACCGCGCTGGCGCCGCTGCTGGTGGTCGTTCTGCTGTGGTGGACCGCCCGCCGCACCTGGCGCCGCGACGAGAGCAAGGTCGTCCCCGCCGGTGCTTCCGGCAGCGGTCCCGGCAGCGGTCCCGGCAGCGGTCCCGGCAGCGGTCCCGGCAGCGGTCCCGGCAGCGGTCCCGGCAGCGGTCCCGGCCACGATGACGGCGGCGGTTCTGACGGCGTTCCCGGTGGTGCCACCGAGGGCACTGAGGACGGGCCTGCCGGTGAGCGGCTGCTGCTGGCGCGGGCGCGGCTGTGGCACGGCGGCGCGCCGGTGTGGCGGTTGCGCATCGTGCACGTCGCCTTCGCGATCGCCTCGATCGGGATGGCCGTCGCCGCGCCCTTCGCCGCCACCCCGCTGGGGCTGGCGCTCACGTCGGCGAACGCGGGCGTCGAGCTCGCCGCCGCCGTGCTGGTCGTGCTGCCGTGGACCGGCCGGCGGCTGGACCCGCACTCCGGCGGGCGCGAGCCCACCTGGCTCAAGGTCGCGTGCCACGCGCTGCGGGTGGCCGCGCCGCTGGTGTTCCTGGCCACGTTCTGGGCGGCGCTGGCCGGTCTGCCGCCGGGCGTGGAGGGGCTCGTGCTGCCCGGCGTGGGCGCGGGGCCGGTCCAGTTCGCGCTCATGCTGGGGCTCGGTGCGTTCATCCTGGCCGCCACCTGGGTGCTGGCCCGCATGGACCGGCCAGGCGGCGGCCCGGACCCGCTCGACCGGCCGGCGATGGGCGGGCTCGCCGCGTGGTTCATGCTGATGGTGGCCGCGGGCTGCGCACACGTGCTGGCGCTCGGCGCGCTGTTCTGGACCGCCACGTTCTTCGGCGTCCCCGGCAGCCTGGCCGACCCGGGGCCGCCCGGCAGGAGGCTCTTCATCGACGACCCGGTCTGGTGGACGGCCGCCCTGGTGCCGCTGCTGGGGGCGGCGCTGGCCGGGGTGGCGATCGCCCTCTGGCTGGTCCGCCGCGCCGAGGCGGGCAGGCTGGCGCCCGAGCTGGAGGAGCACTACGGGGAGCGCGGCGGCGCCACGGTCGCGCGGAAGTGGGCGCTGGCCGCGCTCACCGACCGGGCCGGGCTGGTGCTGGGCCTGCTCACCGGCATCGGGGTGGCCGGGTTCGCCGTGGTGACCGTGATCTACCAGCTGCAGCTGTTCACGCCGAAGGCGGGAATCGCGGGGCTGCTCGCCTCGGTCGGGAGCTGGGCCACGGCGGCCGCCGTCGTCGGCCTGGTGCTGCTCGGCCGCCGCACGTACGGCAGCTCGCGGCTGCGCAGGACCGTCGGGATCGTCTGGGACGTGTCCACCTTCTGGCCCAGGGCCATCCACCCGCTGGCCCCGCCCTGCTACACCGAGCGCGTCATCCCCGAGCTGATGGCCCGCCTCGGCAGGCTGGCCGCGACCGAGCGGGACACCGTCGTCCTGTCCGGGCACAGCCAGGGCAGCGTCATCGCGGCCGCCCTGGTCCTGCAGCTCGACCCTGACATGCGGCGGCGGGTCAGGCTGCTCACCCACGGGTCGCCGCTGCGCCGCCTGTACGCCCCGTTCTTCCCCGCGTACTTCGCCGGCCGTGGCCTGCCGGTCCTGCGTGACGCGGCCGCCTGGCGCAACCTGTACCGGCTGAGCGATCCCATCGGCGGCCCCGCGTTCCGCCGCGTCGACCCCCTCGCCGCCGAACCCGATCGCGGGAACACGGTGGACCGGTTCTGCTGGGATCCGCTCCGGCCGGCGCCCGGCGAGCCGCTGCCCGAGGCGCGCTGGCACTCGGACTACTGGCTCGACCCGCCCTACCAGGAGGAGCTGGCCCGGTTGGTCGCTCCGAGCCTGCCGCCCGAGCGTACGGCCCTGTAGGGGCCCTATGAGGGGCGCGGATCACCAGGACAGGACGAGCTTCTCGGGGGCGCGGTGGATCAGGGTGGCCGCCATGGTGACCTCGGTTTCGGCCAGGCGCAGCCCGGGGAGCTCGCGCACGAGCAGCTCCAGCGTGATGCGCAGTTGCTCGCGAGCCAGGAGCGCGCCGGGGCAGCCGTGCACGCCGTGCCCGAACGACAGGTGACGCGCCGGCTCCCGCGCGATGTCGAACACGTCCTGATCCGCGTACACGGCTTCGTCCCGGCCCGCCGAGGCGAACGACACGAACACCGTGTCGCCCTCGGCCAGCTCCGTGCCGCTCAGCGTGAGCGGCCTGGTGACCCGGCGGCGGAAGCCCTGCACGGGCGCCTCGAACCTGGCGGCCTCCTCGATCGCCGCCGGGATCAGCTCGGGCCGCCGGCACAGCAGCTCCCACTGGCGGCGGTCGCGCAGCAGGCGGTGCACGGCGGTGCCGAGCAGCGCGGTGGTGGTCAGGTGGCCGGCCAGCATGAGGTTCTGGGTGTTGGAGACGATCTCGTCGCGTTGCCGGTCGGTCGGGTCGCCGGGGCCGGGGGCCAGGCCGCGGACCAGCTCGCCGGTCAGGCTCTCCTGGCCGCGCGAACGGGCGGCGTGCGCGACCAGGAGGTGCCGCAGCGCGGCCACCTCCCGGGCGGCGGCGATCTGCTCGTCCTCCGGCATGGGCGTGAAGATCAGGTCCTCGGCGCGGTCGCCCGCCCGGACGGCGGCGGGCACGTCGGCCGGGTCGAGGCCGAGCAGGTGGCCGATGACGGTGGCGGGCAGCGGTCTGGCGTAACCGGCCATCCACTCCACCCGGCCCGCGGCCGCGAACGACGCGACCAGCTCGGCCGCCGTGGCCTGGATGAACGGGCGTGCGGCGGCCACCCGGGCGGCCGACAGGCCGCGGGTGAGCGGCCTGCGGTAACGCTGGTGGGCCTCGCCGTCGGTGCTGAGCACCACGGGGGCGTTGCCGGGCGCGCCGGCCAGCTCGGCGAACGCGCGCGGGCTCGGCGTCACGTCGCCGCGGAAGGCGCCCTGGGAGGAGAAGTCGGCCGGCCGGCCCAGCACCTCGCGCACGTCCGCGTGCCGGGCCACGAGCCAGGCGTCCAGCTCGTCGGCGAAGGTCAGCCCCGGGGAGGCGCGGGCGCGGGCGTAGACGGGGTACGGGTCGCGGTAGAAGGCCTCTCGATCCACACGTTCCATCGTGGTGGGCCCCGCGCGAGGCGTACAAGATCTGAAATTTTCTTTTAGTTCATGCGTAAGCCTTGAAAGTTATATCCATGAACGATTGAGTTCGGTCGTGCAGACCCTCAGATTGCTGGCCGCCGCCGCGCTCGTGTTAGCCCCCGTGGCCCTGAGCGTGCCCGCGCAGGCCGATGCCGCACCCCCCGCAGAGGACGCTCCCCAGGCGTCGTCCTACCCGCCGCCGTCCACGCTGATCACCCGGGCCGCCGAAGGGCGGCAGCGGCTGGAGACGGCCAAGAGGACCCGGCCGGTCGCGCCGGGCATCTCGCTGACCTCGTTCGACACCTACGACCCGCTCGGCTGGCTGCGCGCCGACGCGATCACCGCGGACCTCGGCGGAGCGAAGGCGGACTACGTGTTCTCCGGCGAGGTGTCCAAGACCGAGCCGCTGTCCGGGCCCGCCAGGCGCTCCCACGCCGTCGCCGCCGTCAACGGCGACTTCTTCGACATCAACAACTCCGGCGCCGCCCAGGGCATCGGCGTCCAGGACGGCACGCTCGTCCAGTCGCCCGTCGCCGGGCACGAGAACGCGGTCGCGATCACCGGCGACGGCGTCGGACGCGTGCTCAAGATGTACTTCGAGGGCACCGCCACGCCCGGCGGCGGCTCCCCGATCACGCTCACCCAGTTCAACCAGATCGTGCAGGACGGCGGCGTGGGGCTCTTCACGCCGCTGTGGGGCTCCTACAACCGGGCCCGCGCCGTCGAGGGCGCCACGTCCGTCGCCGAGGTCGTCATGAAGGACGGCGTGGTCACCGAGGTGCGCACCTCCGCGGGCACCGGCCCGATCCCGGCGGGCACCTCGATCCTGCTCGGCCGCGACGCCGGCGCCGAGGCGCTGTCCGCGCTGAAGCAGGGCGACCGGATCGACGTGAAGTACCAGCCCAAGGCGTCGGACGGCAGCACGGTCAAGGCGGCCGTCGGCGGCAACCGGGTGCTGGTCAAGGACGGCGCCGTACAGAACTCCACCGACACCAGCGCCCACCCGCGCACCGCGGTCGGGTTCTCGGCCGACGGCAGGAAGATGTACCTGCTGACCGTGGACGGCCGCCAGGCCGACAGCCGCGGCGTCACGCTCAACGAACTCGCGGCCATGATGGTCGAGCTGGGCGCGGCCAACGCGCTCAACCTCGACGGCGGCGGCTCCTCCACCATGCTCGCGCGCGAGCCCGGCTCCGCCGACGTCCAGGTGGAGAACAGCCCTTCCGACGGCGGCGAGCGGCACGTCCCCAACGGCCTGGCGCTCTACGCGCCCGAAGGCAGCGGCAAGCTGAAGGGCTTCTGGCTGGAGACCGCGAGCGACCCGTCCAGGGCGCCCGGCGTCGCGCCCGTCGCCGGTGGCCGCCCCGACCGGGTCTTCCCCGGCCTCACGAGGCGCCTGACCGCCGCCGGGTACGACGAGACGTACGGCCCCGCCGAGGGCGAGCCCTCATGGCGAGCGAAGCCCGCCGTCCACGGCGTCGTCCGCGACGGCAGGTTCCACGCCCTGGTGCCCGGCCAGACCACCGTCACCGCCTCCCGCGGCCGCGCCAAGGGCGACATCGAGCTGACCGTCCTGCAGCCGCTCCAGCGGCTCGGCGCCACCGCCGACCGGCTCGCCATCGCCGGCGCGGACGGCGCGGCCACGTTCGGCGTGGTCGGCTACGACCGCAACGGCAACTCCGCGCCCATCGAGCCCGCCGACCTCAAGCTCGACTACGACAGGAACCTCTTCGAGGTGACCGCCGCCGACCACGGCTCCTTCACCGTCAAGGCCAAGCAGGCCTCGGGAGCGGGGCTGATCACCGCCAAGGTCGGCAAGCTCACCACCGCCGTGCCCGTCACCGTGGGGTTCGAGGAGAAACCGGTCGCCGACTTCGAGGACGCGGCCACCTGGAAGTTCGCCGCCGCCCGCGCCACCGGCTCGCTGTCGGCCGCACCCGGTCACGACGGCGGCGGCCTCAAGCTGTCGTACGACTTCAGCACCTCGACCGCCACCCGGGCCGCGTACGCCAGCCCGCCGAAGGAGATCGTGGTGGAGGGGCAGCCGCAGGCGTTCGGGCTCTGGATCCACTCCACCGGCAAGGGGGAGTGGCCGAGCCTGGAGTTCTACGACGCGCTCGGGCAGTCGCAGATCCTGCGCGGGCCGTACATGACGTGGACCGGCTGGAAGTACGTCGAGTTCGCCGTGCCGCCCGGCGTCAACCACCCGCTGCGGCTGCGGCGCTTCTACGTGGCCGAGACCAAGGCCGACGTGCGGTACACCAACGAGATCATGATCGACGGCCTGGTCGCCAAGGTGCCGCCGCCGGTCGACGCGCCGCCCGCGCCCAAGGTCGCCGACCCGGTGGTCAGGGACGAGGTGGCGACGATGCCGTGGCGGTTCGCGGTCATGTCGGACGCGCAGTTCGTGGCCAGGGAGCCGGACAGCGACC
Source organism: Nonomuraea sp. B5E05 (assembly GCF_039880665.1). Classification (NCBI taxonomy): domain Bacteria; kingdom Bacillati; phylum Actinomycetota; class Actinomycetes; order Streptosporangiales; family Streptosporangiaceae; genus Nonomuraea; species Nonomuraea sp. B5E05. The sequence goes on along the minus strand of NZ_JBDPMJ010000010.1, from coordinate 36,622 downwards.
TCGTCAAGAACGCCCGCCGCACGCTGCGCGAGATCAAGGCGGCCAAGCCCGACTTCCTGGTCATCAACGGGGACCTGGTGGACGAGGCGTCGCCCGAGGACTTCGCGCTGGCCAGACGGATCCTCGACGAGGAACTGGGCGGAGAGCTGAAATATCACTACATCCCCGGTAACCATGAGGTCATGGGTGGCGCGATCGACACCTTCAAGGCCGCCTTCGGCGACACGTACCGGACCTTCGACCACAAGGGCACCCGCTTCATCACCCTGGACACCTCCCGCCTGAGCCTGCGGGGCGGCGGCTTCGAGCAGGTGGCCATGCTCAGGTCCGAGCTGGACAAGGCGGCCAAGGACACCTCGATCGGGTCGGTCACCGTCCTGTTCCACGTCCCGCCGCGCGACCCCACACCGGGCAAGGGCAGCCAGCTCGGCGACCGGAAGGAGGCGGCGCTCGTGGAGGGCTGGCTGGCCGACTTCCAGCGCACCACCGGCAAGGGCGCCGCCCACATCGGGGCGCACGTGGGGACGTTCCACGCCGCCCACGTGGACGCGGTGCCGTACTTCATCAACGGCAACTCCGGCAAGAACCCGGCCACCGCACCCGACGACGGCGGGTTCACCGGCTGGTCGCTGTGGGGCGTCGACCCGGTCACGCCGGCCGAGGCCGAGCACGTCAAGCGGAACTGGTTCGCCGACGCGCCCGACTGGATCGGCACCCAGGTGCGCCCGCACGTGGACGAGCTCACGCTGACCGCCCCGGCCACCGTCGCCGTCGGAGCGTCCGCCGAGGTGAGCGCCGCCGTCAGGCAGGACGACACGACGGTGCCCGCCGCCTACCCCGTCTCGGTGGTGTGGTCGGGCTCGCCCAACCTGCACGTCGGCAGCCGCAAGACGGCCAAACCCTGGCACGTCGCCGTGCTCGACCCGGAGAAGGGCACGCTCACGGCGCTGCGCGAGGGGAAGGTGACGGTCGCCGTGACGGTCAACGGCGTCACCGAGCGGGCGTCGGTGGCGACCACCGCCAAGGCCGCAGCCTGACCCCTTCCGATCCCCTCTGGTCCAGGTCGCTCCACGCCGGGGCCGGGCCGCGTCGTCGAGGCGCGGCCCGGCCCCGGCGGCACCGCCGTCCTGGACGCGATGTGCGGGTGTTGTATACGCTTTCAGGAGGTTTTCCTGGTGCTCGAGGAGCCTATGGACAGACTCTCTGACGACGACCTGGCGCTGCTGCTCCTCATCCGGTCCTTCGAGCTGAAACTCCTCGAGCTCTTCGAGCGGGGCGAGCTCAACGGCACCACCCACACCTGCCTGGGGCAGGAGTACGTCCCCGTGTCCCTGCGCCCGCTCCTGCGCGAACCCGACTGGGTGTTCAGCAACCACCGCGGGCACGGGCACTACCTGGCCAGGTTCGGCGACCCCGAAGGGCTGCTCGCCGAGATCATGGGCAGGAAGGGCGCCCTCTGTGAGGGCGTCGGCGGCAGCCAGCACCTGCGGCGGGAGCGTTACCTGTCGACCGGGGTGCAGGGCCAGAGCCTGCCGGTCGCCGCGGGGGTGGCGCTGCGGCTGAAGCGGCACGAGCCTGGCGCGCTGGCGTGCGTGTACATCGGTGACGGCACGTGGGGCGAGGGCTCCGTGTACGAGGCCCTGAACCTGGCGCAACTGTGGCGCCTGCCGCTCCTGGTCGTGGTCGAGCACAACGGCATCGCCCAGTCCACGCCCACGGCACTCCAGATGGCGGGGACGATCGAGGGCCGGGCGCGGGCGTTCGGCATCGGCCACCACCGCGTGGACCTGTTCGAGATCCCCCGCATCCGGGACGGCCTGGCGCCCCTGATCGACTCCGTGCGCGCCGACCCCCGTCCCCTGGTCGTCGAGTTCGCCACCCACCGCCTCGGCCCCCACAGCAAGGGCGACGACACCCGCCCGCCCGGCTTCCCCCGCACCGACTGGTACGCCGCCTACCGGGCCGCCCACCCCGCCCAGGCGGCCAGGATCGAAGCCGAGGCCCGCGCCCGCGTCGACGAGGTCGCCGCCGAGGTGGCCGCCCGCCCACCGGCGGCCTGGACGGCGGCGTGAGCCCGGGGGAGCCCGCCGGGCGTCCGGGGCCCGCCGTCCGGCCGGTCGCGGACCGTGGCGGCGCCCGGGTGGGCGAGGACCTCAACCGCGCCCTCCACGGCCTTCTGGAGGACGACCCCTCCGTGTACGTCCTCGGCGAGGACCTGCTCGACCCCTACGGGGGCGCCTTCAAGATCACCAAGGGCCTGTCGACCCGTTTCCCCGACCGCGTCCTGACCACCCCGCTCAGCGAGGGCACCATCGTCGGGGCGGCCTCCGGGCTGGCTCTCGCGGGCGGCAAGGCGATCGCCGAGATCATGTTCGCCGACTTCGCCGCGCTCGCCTTCGACCAGATCCTCAACTTCGCCAGCAAGTCCGTCACCATGTACGGCGCCCGCGTCCCCATGCCGCTGGTGATCCGCTGTCCCTCCGGAGGCCACCGCGGGTACGGACCCACGCACAGCCAGAACCCGCAGAAGCACTTCATCGGCATCCCCGGCCTGTCGCTGTTCGAGATGTCGCCGTTCCACGACAACCGGGCCGTCCTCGACCGCATGCTCGCGCTGGGGGAGCCGTGCCTGCTCTTCGAGGACAAGGTGCTCTACACGCGGCGCATGTATCCGCCGGGAGTGGCGGAGGAACTGTTCCGATGGGATCTCGTGGGCGATGTGGCGCTTGTGCGCCTCGACCCGGCGGTGACCGGCCCCGGGACCGGATCCGGCACTGGTTCCGTGCCGGCGGTGACCGGTCCCGGTTCCGCGCCGCTCGCCGGTGCTCCGGAGATCCCTCCCGGCGACCTCGACTACGTCGTCATCGTTCCCGGCGGGCTGGCCCACCGCGCGCTGGCGGCCATGCGAGCCCTGCTGCTCGATCACGACCTGGCAGGAGTGCTCCTGGTCCCCTCCCGCCTGTACCCCTTCGACCCGGCGCCCCTTGCCGACCTGCTCGGGCGGGCGCCGCTGATCTGTGTCGCCGAGGACGGCAGCGCGGGCGGCACCTGGGGCGGCCACGTCGCCGCCGACCTGCACACCCGGCTCTGGGGGCGGCTCCGGCGGCCGGTCAAGCTGGTCAGCTCGGCCGACAGCGTCATCCCCACGGCCGCCCACCTGGAACGGGACGTGCTGGTGCAGGACAGCACGATCCGCCGCGCCGTACTGGAAGGGCTCGATGGTTGAGATCCGGGTGCCCAAGCTGAACTCCAACGACTCGGAGTACGTGCTGGTCGCCTGGCTGGCACCGGACGGGGCGGCGGTGCGCGCGGGCGAGGCGGTGGCGGAGGTGGAGACATCGAAGACGGTGGAGGAGCTGGTCAGCGAGCACGACGGCGTTCTGGCCCACCTGGCGCCGGCGGGCCGCGACATCGCCCCCGGCGACCCCATCGCCCGCGTCACCTCCCCGGCCGCCGCCGGCGGCCCGCCTTCCCGCCACCCGCCCGCCTCCCCCGCCGCCGCGCCGACGGGGGCGGGGACCGGTGATGGGCCGTTGGTCACCGCGCCCGCTCAGGCGCTCATCGACGAGCTGGGCGTCGACCCTGAGCGGGTACGCGCGCTCCCGGTGAAGGTGGTGCGCCGCGCGGACGTCGAACGCCTGGCCGCCGCCGGCCCGCACGCGAGCCCGGCACGCCGCGAAGGTGGTCTCGACGGCAGCGAGCCCGGATCGGTGACCGTCGATCGAGGCACGCCCGTGACCGGCGGTGGGAGCTTGCGGGCGTTGAGCGGGAACCAGCGCGCCGTCGGCAGGACCGTGAGCCTCTCGCACCGGACCGTCCCCGCCGCGTTCGCCGCCGTCAAGGTGGACGTGGGGGAGGCCGTCGCCGCGGCGCGCGACCTCACCCGGCGGCTGCGCATGCTGGTCGGCCTGCCCGACCTGCTCATCTCCGCCGTCGCCCGCCTGCACCACGACTTCCCGCTGTTCTTCGCCACCCTCGTGGACGAGGGCGCCGCGAGGGTCCCGGACGCGCCGCACGTTGGCGTCACGATCGATCTCGGCACCGGCCTGTACGTCCCCGTCATCCGGGACGCGAACACGAAGTCCGTGACCGAGATCGCCGGGGAGCTGGGCGCGTACCGCAGGCTGGCGCAGCGCGGCGGGTTCAGGGAGGAGCAGCTGGCGGGCGGCAACATCGTCGTCACCCTGCACCACGACGCCGGCATCGTCATGGCCGTGCCGATCGTCTTCCCCGGCCAGGCGTGCGCCGTCGCCCTCACCTCCCCACAGCCGGAGGGAGAGCGTACGGTGGCCGTGGTCGGCCTCGCGTACGACCACCGGCTGATCAACGGCAGGGACGCCGTGCTGTTCCTCCAGGCGCTGCGGGAGACGTTAGAGGGGGCGCCGGCCGAGGGCCTGTAGGCCCACCAGGTCGTCGGGCAGGGCGTCGGCGCCGTCGTCGACCAGCGACGGCAGCCGGGAGCGCAGCGCGGCCAGCGCCAGCACCGCCATCGCCACCGCGAACAGCACGTACATCAGCCCGACGCCGCGCCCCTCCCCGGTGCCGACCAGCGCGCCGGCCGTGGACGCGAGCGGCCCGTCCGGGGCCACCAGCGGGTCGAACACCGCCGCCCCGTACGGCGCCACGAGCCCGAACCCGAGCGGCAGCGTCGACCAGGCGATCAGCGTGTTCAGCGCGAACACCCGGCCGTGGAACCGCTGCGGCACCTTCACCTGCACGATCGTGGCGTAGATGCCGTTGAGCAGCGTCAGCCACAACGACATCCCGAACGCGCCGACGCCGATCGTCACGAGATCCGCGCGCAACCCCGTGACGAGGCAGAACGCCGCCAGCGCGAGCGTGCACCAGAGCACCGCCCGCATCCGGTGCCGCCCCGGCCCGCCCCAGACCGTCATGGCCAGGCCGCCGATCAGCACCCCGAGCCCCGACAGGAAGGAGATGCGCCCCACGTCCCGCAGTTCGGCGAACGAGAGCACCAGCGGCGAGAGCATGAGGAAGAGCGGCGACAGGAAGATGTTCAGCGCCGCGAAGAACAGCAACATCCGCCGGAAACCGTGGTGGCCCCAGGAGTAGCGGAACCCGGCGACCAGTTCGGCCACGACCGGCTCCTTGCGCCGCCACGCCAGCCTCGCGGGGAAGCGCACCAGCGACGTCACCACGATCGCGAACGCGTACCCTGCCACGTCCAGGATGAGGATGCCCTCCAGCCCGATGACGGCCATCAGCCCGACGGCGGCCAGCGGCACGAGCAGCTGCGTCATGCCCCCGGCCATCTGCACGATGCCGTTCGCGTGGCCGAGGTGGCGCTTGGGGACGAGCTGCGGGATGGCGGAGCTGTAGGCCAGGCGCTGGAAGGTGAGCGCCACGGACAACACGGCCAGCAGCGGGTAGACGTGCCAGGTCTGCAGGTTGCCCGTCCAGAGCAGGACGCCCAGCATGAGCTGGGTGCCCATGGCGGCGTAGTCGCCGGCGAGCATGACGGTGCGGCGGTCGTTCCTGTCGACCACGGCTCCCGCGAGCGGCGCCACCAGCATCCCCGGCACCAGGCCGATGACGGCGAGCAGGGCGAACTGGGCGAGCGAGCCCGTGGTCAGGTAGATCCAGATGGGGATGGCGAACTCGGTCAGGGCCGACCCCATGATCGAGATGAGCTGCCCGCTCACGACGCCGAGGAAGCGCCGCATGCTCGGCTCCGGCGCCACCGCCGGCTCGCCGGGGTGCTCGCGGGCCGCGGGCCGGTGGCCGGGGTCCGTCCTGGACACCTCGCGCAGGCGCCAGTTCGGTCCTGACGCCTCGCCTCCCGAGGCCACGGCCCCGTGGACGCCGGTGACGATCTCGGCGAGCTCTTCCGCCCGATATTTCAGGAAAAAGTGGCCGGCCTCGTCCAGCTCCACCACGGCCGCCACCGGCGTCAGGAAGTGCCACTCCCTGAACCGTTCCTCGAAGTACTCGGTCGCCGGGTCCCGCTCACCCGCCACGCTGATGATCGGCGCCCGCAGCGGCGTCACGGAGCTCCGGAACAGCCCGGTGAAATACTCCTCGGCCGCCTCCGTGTCCTCGCGCATGTTCCTGATGATGTGCCGCGCCTGCCCCGGGTCGAGGTCGCTCATGTCGAGCCCCATCGACGTCAGCCAGTTGGCGTAGCTGCGGTCGCTGCGCATGTACTCGCGCCTGGCCAGCCGCGACAGAGCCGCCAGCACCCGGTTGCCCGGCCGGGCGAAGGGGAAGATCGCCCCGATGTACACCGCTTCGAGCGACCGCCCGGCCGCCTCCAGCCGCCGCGCGATGGCCACGGTCAGCGCCGACCCGACCCCGCAGTGACCGTACAGGGCCAGCGGTCCCCGTACGTTCCGCAGGATCTCCTCCACACAGCGCTCCGCCACCTCCTCCAGGGGCTGCGGGTCCTCGTCCAGGCCCACGTCGTGCCCGGGGATGGACACCGCCCACAACGCGTGCGTCGCCGGCAGGGCGTCGGCCAGCGGCTGGTACGCCACCGCCGCGCCCCCGCCGTACGGGACGCACACGTACGTGAGGTCGGCGGGCCCGGCCCGGCGCGGCGTCAGCTCGTGCAGGAGGGGGCGCGGCCCGGTGGCTCCTCCGTCGGCGTGGGCGGCCAGCTCCCTGACCGTCGGGTGCTTGAACAGGTCCACCACGGCGACCGGCGCCGACCCCTGCGGCAGCTCCCTGCGTAACCGTGCCACGACCTTGATGGCGAGCAGCGAGTGCCCGCCGGCGTCGAAGAAGTCGTCGTCGATGCCGAAGTCCGCGCCGCCGAGCACGTCCGCCCAGACGGAATGCACCAGGCGCTCGGTGCCGGTGCCCGGCTCGGCGCGCGTGCCGCCCGCCTCGGGGGCGGCCGACGGCGCGGGCAGGCGGCGGCGGTCCACCTTGCCGTTGGCCGTGAGGGGCAGCCGGTCGAGCGGGACGAAACGGGTGGGGATCATGTACGCGGGCAGGGTCCCGGCGAGGTGCGCCCGCAGCCGCACCGGGTCGGGGCCGGCGCCGGCCACGTACGCGACGAGCTGCGCGGCGGTGCCCTCCCCGTCGGTGGTCACCACGCACTCGGCGACGTCCGGGTGACGGGCGAGGTGGGTCTCGATCTCGCCGAGCTCGATCCGGTAACCGCGGATCTTGACCTGGGCGTCGGCCCTGCCGAGGAACTCGATGGTGCCGTCGCCGGTATAGCGGCCCAGGTCGCCGGTCCGGTAGAGGCGCTCGCCGGTGCGCGGAAGGGTGACGAAGGAGGCGGCCGTCCTGTCCGGGTCGCGCCAGTAGCCGGTGGCGACGCCCGCGCCGCCGATGTACAGCTCGCCGGGCACGCCCACGGGGACCTCCCGCAGCCCGGGGCTGAGGATGTGGAAGGTCTGGTTGGCCAGCGGTCGGCCGTACGGGATGGACGTCCAGGACGGGTCCACCGCGCCGATCGGGTACGAGATGGACCAGATCGAGCCCTCGGTGGCGCCGCCCAGGCTGACGACCTCCGCGTCAGGGGCGAGCGCGCGGATGCGGTCCGGCAGGGTCAGCGGGATCCAGTCGCCCGAGAGCAGCACCAGGCGCAGTGAGCCGAGGTCGGTCCCCTCGTGCTCGGCGTGGTCGACGAGCAGCTCCATCAGGGCGGGCACGGAGTTCCAGACAGTGACGCGCTCCTCGGAGACCAGGCGGGCCCAGGCGGCCGGATCCTTGTCGCCCGACGGGTCGCCCATCACGAGGGCGGCGCCCGCGGCGAGGGCGCCGTAGACGTCGTACACGGACAGGTCGAAGCTGAGCGCCGACAGGGCGAGGAACCGGTCCGCGGGGCCGATCCGGTAGCGGTGGTTGAGGTCGCGCACGGTGTTGACGGCGGCCCGGTGCTCGATCACCACGCCCTTGGGGGTGCCGGTCGAACCCGAGGTGAAGATCACGTACGCGAGGTCGCCAGGTGTGGCGGGGTTCTCCAGCGGATCGCCAGGGGCCTCCGGGACGGTGAGGCGGGTCAGCCCGGCCGGCCAGGCGAGGCCGAGCCACGGCTGGGTGACGGCGATCTCGCACCCGCCGCGCTCGATGAGCTCGAACCGCCGCTGGTCGGGCAGATCGGCGTCGACCGGCAGGTACGCGGCCCCGGCCAGGTTGATCGCCAGGACGGCGGCGACCTGCTCCCAGCCGCGCTCCATCACCACCGCCACGAGCCGCCCGGGGCCGGCGCCGGCGCTCACCAGCTCGGCGGCCAGCGCGCGGGCCCGCCCGAGCAGCTCGGCGTAGGTCAGCGCGCCGCCCGGATGGACCACGGCGACGGCGCCGCCGTCACGGACCGGGTCCGTCAGCAGCCCGGGCGGGCCCAGGTCGGCGGCGGTGTCGTTCCACCGCCGCCGCTCCTCCTGCTCGGCGGAAGTCAACAGGTCGAGCTCCGCCACCGGCGTCTCCGGGGCGTCCGCCACCTGAGCCAGCAGCGTGGCCAGGTGCCCCGCCATGCGCTCGACCCGCCAGGCCGAGAACAGCGCGGTGTTGTAGACGAACAGGAACGACCCGTCGCCTCCGGTGTAGAGCTCCAGGTCGAACCGGGTGGCCCAGCGCCCCGGCTCGAACCCCTCCATGGCCAGCGCCCCCGCCTCCGGCTCGCCGCCGTAGTTCTGCATGGCGAGGATCACCTGGAAAACCGGCGAGCGCGACGGCTCCCGCGCCACGTTCAGCTCCGACACCAGCCGCTCGAACGGCACCTCCTGGTGCGTGTACGCGTCCGTGGCCGTGTCGCGCACCCGGCGCAGCAGCTGCGCGAACGTCGGCTCGCCTGACAGGTCCACCCGCATCGCCAGCATGTTGACGAAGCACCCGACCAGCCCCTCCAGCTCCGGCACCATCCGGCCGGCGACGGGCGAGCCGATCGTCACGTCCCGCTGGCCCGCGTACCGGCCGAGCAGCACCGCGAACGCCGCCAGCAGCACCATGTACGGCGTTGCGCCGTGCTCGCGCCCCACCCGGTCGAGCCGCCCGGCCAGCTCCGCGCCGACGGAGAAGTGGTGCGCCGCCCCCGCGTGGGTCGGCTCGGGAGGGCGCGGCGCGTCGGTGGGCAGCTCCAGCGGCTCCAGCCCGGCCAGCCGCTCCCGCCAGTACTCCACGTCGCCGCCGGGCCGGTCCCGCTGCCAGGCGGCGAAGTCCCCGTAGCTCACGGGCAGGTCGGGCACCGGCTCCCCGCCGCAGAGCGCCACGATCTCGCGCAGCAGCACGTTCGCCGACCAGCCGTCGGCCGCGATGTGGTGCACGGCGATGGCCAGCACGTGGTCGCCGGCGGCCAGCCGCACCAGCAGCGCCCTGATGACCGGCCCCGACGCCAGGTCGAACGGCTCGGCCAGGAACGGGCCCACCAGCTCCCTGGCGGCCTCGGCCGACTCCGCGTCCGCGACGGTCAGGGGCAGCGCCGCCTCCCGCGCGACCAGTACGGACGGCTGCCCGTCAGGGCCCGTGGGGAACGTCGTGCGCAGCGGCTGGTGCCGGGACACGATCCGCTCCAGCGCCGCCTCCAGCGCGTCCGCGGTGAGCGGGCCGCGCACCCGCCGCACCAGGGGGATGGTGTGCGCCGGGCTGCCGGGGGCGTACTGCTCCATGAACCACAGCCGCTCCTGCGCGTACGACAGCGGTGGCGCCTGCCCGGGCGGCAGCGCGGGGATCGACGGCCCGGCCGCCGGGCGGCGCCTGCGCAGCCGCTGGGTCAGCAGCGCCCGCTGCGCCTCGCTCAGTTCCGTCATGGGCCCTCCCGATCCAGCAGGCTCCTCGCCTGCTCGTCGGACAGCACCGCCACCTCGGCGGCCAGCGCCTCCTCGACGGCGACCGCCAGCGCGGCCACGGTACGGCGGTCGAACAGGGTGCGGATCGGCAGGTCCACGCCCGCCAGGGCGCGCAGCCTGGCGGCCACCCTGATCGCGAGCAGCGAGTGGCCGCCGAGCGCGAAGAAATCGTCGAAAGCGCCGATCTTGCCGGCGCCGAGCACCTCCGCCCACACGTCCGCGACCAGCTCCTCCGCGTCGGTGCGCGGCGGCACGTCGCCGCCCTCGGCGGGCCCTGGCAGGGGCAGCGCGTGCCGGTCCAGCTTGCCGTTGCGGGTGAGGGGGAGGGCGTCCAGCACGACCCAGTGGGTGGGGACGAGGTGCGGGGGAAGCCTGCGGGCGACGTACTCGGCGGGCTCGGGCGCGGGCGCGGACCCGCCGGACGTGCCGGACTCGCCGGGGACGATGTAGGCGATGAGGTCGCCGTCCCTGGCGAGCACCGCGGCCTGGCGCACGTCCGGGTGCCCGAGGAGACAGTGCTCGATCTCGCCCGGCTCGATCCGGAACCCGCGTACCTTCACCTGGTCGTCCAGCCGCCCGAGGAACTCCAGCTGCCCGTCCCGCCGCAGGCGCACCCGGTCGCCGGTCCTGAAAACGCGGCCGCCCGGCCCGGTGGCGAAGCGCGGGTCGTCCCCTCCGAGGTAGCCGCGGGCCACGCCGGGCCCGCCGACGTGCAACTCGCCCGGCGCGCCCGGAGGCACCGGGCTTCCGTACGCGTCGAGCACCCTGACCGTGGTCGCGCGGACCGGGCGGCCGATGGGCGGGCGCGGGTCGCCGCCGCGCAACTCGGCGGCCGTGGCGATGATCGTCGTCTCGGTCGGCCCGTAGGTGTTGACCAGCCGCACCCGGTCCCCGAACCGCTCCCGCCAGCGCTCCACCGCCCCGGCCCGCACCTGCTCGCCGCCGAGGATCACCAGGCGCAGCCCTTCGGGCCAGGCCACCTCGTCGATCATGCCCACCAGGTGGTGGAAGTAGGCGGTCGGCAGGTCGAGCACGGTGACGCCGGGCCGCCTGGCGAGCAGCTCCGGCAGGGCGGTGCCGCCACCGGGCAGCAGCTCGACCGTGGCGCCCGCCGCCAGCGCCGGGTAGATCTCCTCCGCGTGGGTGTCGAAGCCGAGCGCGGCCAGCTGGACGACGCGGTCACCGGGACGCAGGCCGTAGACGGCCCGCATCCACCGCACCCGCTCGGCCAGCCCGGCGTGCTCGACCACGACACCCTTCGGCGCGCCGGTCGATCCTGAGGTGTAGAGGACGTACGCGGCCCCGCCACAGCGTTCGTACGCCGCCCCGGAGTGTTCGTGGGTCGCCCCGCCGGAGTGTTCGTGCGCCACCGCTTCCCCCTCCGGCGCGACGTGGGGTCCTCGCGCCGGGCCGTCCTCGATGACGAGGCCGTCCATGACGACGAGGGACGCCACGGAGGCCATGGCGCGCAGGCGCTCCTCCGGGTAGGCGGGATCCAGCGGGAGGTAGGCGGCGCCGGCCCGCCAGATCGCCAGCATGGCCACGACCGCGTCGACCGAGCCGCCGGCCATCCGCAGCCCCACCACGACCGTCGCGCCCCGCCCGGGCGAGTCACCAGTCGTGTCACCGGCCAGTTCCCCCGCCAGTCTCCCCGCCAGCTGGGCCACGCGCCGTTCCAGGTCGGCGTACGTGACGGCGTCCTGGCCGCGGCTCACGGCCACCCGGTCCGGGTACGCCGCCACCGCCTGCGCGATCAACTCCGGCACCAGGGCCGCGGGATCGGGGCCGTCCCCGCCCGCGGCCGCCCAGCCGGGCGGAGGGCAGCTCGCCGTCTCGATCAGCGCCTCGTCGGCGGCCGTGAGCACCGGCAGGCGTGACAGCGGCGCGTGCCGGTTTCCGGCGTCGGCCACCCCGCGCAGCAGCACCTCGAACCGCCCCGCCAGCCCGGCCACCGTCGCCGCGTCGAACAGCCCGGCGTCGTACCCGAACGCCACCCGCAACCGCCCGGACGCCCGCCACGCCTCCACGGTCAGGTCGAACTTCGCCTGCCGGTACCCGTCGTCGAAGAACGACATCCGCAGATCGCCCAGCCGGTCCCGCGCCCCGTCGCGACCGGCGAGCTCGGCCGTCTGGCCGTTCAGCGCGAACATGGTCTGGAACATCGGCTTCCTGGTGACGTCCCGCTCCACGTCCAGCTCCGCCAGCAGCTGCTCGAAGGGCACGTCCTGGTACGCCATCGCGTCCAGAACCGTGCCGCGCGTGCGGGCCAGCAGCTCCTCCAGCGTCGGGTCGCCCGACAGGTCGCCCCTCAGCACCAGCGTGGTGCTGAGGTAACCGACGAGCGGCTCCAGCTCCACCCGGTTCCGCCCCGCCGTGGGCGAGCCCACCAGCACGTCGTCCTGCCCGGTGTGCCGGGACAGCAGCAGCTGGTACGCGGCCAGCAGCACCATGAACAACGTGACCTGATGCCGGCGCGCCGTCGCTTCCAGCGCGGCCAGCAGGTCGCCGGGCACGTCCAGCAGGTGGACGCCGCCGCGCGAGGGCTCCGCGCCGTGCGGCCGGTCGGTGGGCAGGTCCAGCGCCGGCGGGTCGGCGAGCTGGGCCCGCCAGTACTCCAGCGCCTCCCCGGTGTCCTGCTCGCGCTGCCAGAGGGCCACGTCCCCGTGCTGCACGGCCAGGGCGGGCAGCCCCGGCGGGCCGGACGCGACAGTGTCCGGCGCCGCTTCGAGCAGGGCCGCTTCGTACAGGGTCGCGAGGTCGTCCAGGAGGACGGTGATCGACCAGCCGTCCGCGACGATGTGGTGGAGCACCACGCACAGCACGTGGTCGGCGGGGCCGAGCCGGATCAGGGAGACGCGCAGCGGTGGCGCCGCACCGAGATCCAGCGGCGCGTTGGTGCGGGCGGCGACCAGCGTGCGGGCCTCGTCCTCGTCGCGGGCGTCGAGCCGTTCGACGCGGACGGGGGAGGGGCGCTCGACGACGGCCACCGGCCGGCCGTCCACCTCGGGGAAGCGGGTGCGCAGCGACTCGTGCCTGGCGACCAGCCCGGTCAGCGCCCGCCGCAGCGCCTCGTCGTGGAGCGGGCCCTGGAGCCTGCGCACGACGTACATGTTGTACGAGGCGTCGCCGGGATCGAGCCGGTGCAGGAACCACAGGCGTTCCTGGGCGGGGGAGAGCGGCGGCAGCGTGCCCGCGGGGCGGGGCCGCAGCGGCCTGCCCGGCGCGTCCCCCTGGTCGTCCAGGGTCGCGGCGAACCCGGCCACGGTCGGGTGCGCGAACAACGCCCGCAGCGGCGCGGGCGTGCCCGCGGCCGCCAGCCGGGCGATGACCCGGGTCGCCAGCAGCGAGTGGCCGCCGAGCGCGAAGAAGTCGTCGCCGGCGCCGAGGTCGCCGGTGCCGAGCACCTCGGCGAAGATCCGCGCCACCTGCCGTTCCCTGGCGGTGGCCGGCCGTCCGCCCCGCCCCGCCGCGGGACGCGACGGGGCGGGCAGCGCCTGCCGGTCCACCTTGCCGTTCGGGGTCAGCGGCAGCGCGTCCAGTGCCACGACCGCCGAAGGCACCATGTACGCCGGCAACCACTCCGCCGCCCGATCCAGCAGGTCGCCGGGAGCGCCGGGCGCCACGTAGGCCACGAGCACATCGTCCCGCGCCACCACGGCGGCCTCGCGCACCCGCGGATGCCGCAGCAGCGTGGCCTCGATCTCGCCGGGTTCGACGCGGTGGCCCCGCACCTTGACCTGGCCGTCGTCCCGCCCGAGGAACTCGAGGGTGCCGTCGCCGAGCCACCGGACCCGGTCGCCCGTCCGGTACCGGCCGCCGTCGAACGGCTCCGGCGGCTCCCCGGGCCCGCGCAGGTAACCGAGGGCGACCCCCGCGCCGCCGATGACGAGCTCTCCCGGCACGCCGACCGGAGCCGGCGACCCCCACCGGTCGAGCACCTCGACGGTCGTGTTGGTCAGGGGCCGGCCGATGCTGACCCGCTCGGGTGACTCGGGCACCTCCCAGGCGGTCGACCAGATGGTGGTCTCCGTCGGCCCGTACATGTTGAACAGCCGCCGCGCCCGCCGCCGCAGCCTCCTGGCCAGCGCGAGTGGCAGGGCCTCGCCTCCGGCCAGCGCGACCAGCCCGGCCGGGTCCAGCCCGCCGGCCAGCAGCATGCTCCAACCGGACGGCGTCGCCTGCACGTGCGTCACCCCGGACCGGGCGACCAGCCCGGCCAGCGCCACGCCGTCCCGCGCGGTGGCGTCGCCGGCCAGCACCAGCCGCCCGCCCGTCACCAGCGGCAGGAACAGCTCCAGCCCTGCGATGTCGAACGCCAGCGACGTGCTGCCCAGCCACGCGTCCCCTGGGCCGGATCCGAGCAGGTCCGCCATCCCGGCCAGCAGGTTGACCAGCGCGGAATGCGGCACGGCCACCCCCTTCGGCACCCCGGTGGACCCCGACGTGTGCAACACGTAGGCGGCCGTGCCAGGCCCGGGACCGGTCTCCGGCGCTCCGCCGCCCGGCCCGGTCTCGATAGGCCCGGTCTCGATCGGCGCGGTGTCCGGCACCGTCTGGACCGGAGTGCCGCCCGGCGTCGTCTCGATCGGCACGGAGAGGGGCAGCGTCCTGACGTGCTCGGGGAGGGGGGCCGACGGTCCGGCGAGCGCCACGCGTACCCCCGCCCGATCCACCATCCCGGCGACCCGCGCCGCCGGCAGCGCCGGATCCACCGGCAGGTAGGCGGCCCCCGCCAGCATGACGCCGAGGAGCGTCCCCGGCAGGTCGGCCGTGCGGGGCAGGCACACCGCCACCACCGACCCCGGCCCGGCCCCGCACGCCCGCAACTGCCCGGCGACCGCCCGCGCCCGCGCCGCCACCTCGGCGTACGTGCGCCGCTCCCCGTCGTGCCCCCCGCCGTGCTCCCCGTCGCACTCGACGGCCACCGCGTCCGGCCGCGCCCGCGCCTGCCGTAGGAAGAGGTCCACCACGGTGCCGCCGGGCACGGCGAGCGCGGCGCCGTTCCAGGTCGTGGCGACCAGCTCGCGCTCCCCGGACGGCAGCACGTCGAGCTCGGACAGCCGCGCCTCCGGGCGGCCGGCGACCGAGGCGAGCAGCGTACGGAAACGGGCGGCCAGCCGGTCGGCGGACGCCTGGTCGAACAGGTCGGCACTGTAGACGAACGCGCCGTGCAGCCCGTCGCCGTCGGGCCACAGGTCCACCCGCAGGTCCACCATGGCGGGCGGCACCCCGTGCGGGAACGGCGTGCTCTCCAGGCCCGCGAACGTCGCCGCCTCGCCGTAGCCGACCGCCGCGTTGTGCAGCCCGAACATGGTCTGGAACAGCGGCGTGCGGCTGAGGTCGCGGTCGATGTCGAGCGCGGACAGCACCCGCTCGACGGGCGTCTCGCCGTGCGCCATCGCCTCCAGCACGGTACGCCGGGTCCTGCGCAGCAGTTCGGTGAACGGCGGATCGCCCGACACGTCGCCCCGGAGCACCAGAGTGGAGGCGAACAGCCCCACCATCGGCTCCAGCTCGGGCCGGGCCCGCCCGGCGGTGGGCGTGCCGACCAGGATGTCCTCCTGCCCGGCGTGCCGGGCCAGCAGCGCCTGGTAGGCGGCCAGCAGCACCATGAACAGCGTGCAGCGCCCGGCCCGCGCCAGCCGCCGCAGACCGCCCATCAGCGCCGGGTCGAGGTCGAAGTGCGACTCGCCGCCCCTGCTGCCGCGACGGGCCGGGCGCGGGCGGTCGGCGGGCAGGTCCAGCGGCGTGGCGCCGGCGAGCTTGCCCGTCCAGTAGCCGACGTCGGCGTCCGCGGCCCGCTGCGCGTCGGCGTACCCGGCGTACGTCACCGGCAGCTCGGGCAGCGCGGCCGGCGTGCCGTGCGCCCGGGCGGCGTAGCACCTGGCCAGGTCGTCCATGAGCACGTTGAGCGACCAGCCGTCGCCGATGATGTGGTGCAGCACGACGCAGAGCACGTGGTCGCCGTCGGCCAGCCGGATCAGCGTGATCCGCAGGGGTGGTGCGGCGCCCAGCTCGAAAGGGGTGTTCGCGCGTTCCTCGCACAGCCGCTCGGCCTGCTCGGGCGTCGCGAGCTCGGCCAGCTCGACGGGTACGCGGCCCGGCGGGTCGACCACGGCGACCGGCTGGCCGTCGGCCTCGGGGAACCTGGTGCGCAGCGCCTCGTGCCTGGCCGCCACGTCGGCGAACGCGCCGGTCAGCGCCCCGGCGTCGAGCGGGCCGCGCAGCCGGCGCGCGACGACCACCCGGTAGGCGGGGTCGGCCGGGTCGAGCCGCTGCAGGAACCAGAGCCGCTCCTGCCCGAAAGAGATCATGCGCGCAGCTCGCTCACCGCCGCCGCCACCCCGGTGACCGTGGGATCGTCGAGGAACACGTCGAACGGCACCTCCACGCCGAGCCGTTTCCTGATCCTGGCGCTGATCTGGGTGATGGTGAGCGAGTGGCCGCCCAGGTCGTACAGGTCCTCGTCGGGGGCGACGTCGTCGATCCGCAGGACCTCCATCCAGATGAGCCGTACCTGCTCGACCAGTTCGCCGTCCACGGCCCCCGCCTCCCGCGCCGGCGCGGGCGCGGGCGGGCCGCCGGAGCCCGCGGCGACCGGCGGCGGGGCGGCGGCGGGCCGCGCGCGGGCCGGCGCCAGAGCTGTCAGGGGCACGTCGGGGTCGGCACCGGCGGCGGCCAGCACGGCCCTCAGATCGTTGCCTGCCGTCTCCACGTCCTGCGCGGACACGAGGTCCGGGCTGTAGTGCAGGGTGAGCCGGAGCCCGTCGTCGCCGTCCACGGCCTGCAGGTGCAGCACGTTCCTGACCGTGCGGTTGGACATCTTCCACTCGGCCGACGTCCGCAGGCCGGGGAAGACCACGTTCGCCGCCCGCCGCCGGAAACTGATCGACACCGGCGCCAGCGCGGGCCGCGGTCTGACCCCGCCCGCGGCGCGGGCCGCGGGGACGTCGCGGAAGCGGTTCAGCTCGCGTACCTCCGCCCTGAGGGCGTGGGCGAGCTGCCTGAACGTGGTGTCCGGCTTGGGGGCGGAGTAGACGGGCAGCTCGGTGGCGAACAACCCGATGTGGTCCCGCGTCCCCGCATGCCGGGTGGACATGGCGATGGCGACCGCGACCTCCGCGTTGCCGTAGGCGTACAGCAGGCCGTGCACGGCGGCGAGGAACGCCTCGAACCGCGTGACCCCGGCCGCCTGCGCCGCGGCCATCTCGCCGGTCAGGTCGAGCAGGACCTCCTCGGCGCGGCCCGCCGTCCCCACGGTCCTGGCCGTCCCGTCGATCACCACCTCGGACGCGTCCCGCCAGCGGGACCGCCAGTACGCGGAGGCCTCCGGCGGGATCGCGAGCGGCGCACCGTACGGCATGGGCAGCGGCGGCGGCGCCTCACCCGCGTAGGCGGCCGCCAGGTCGCGCGTCAGCAGGTCCTTGGACATGCCGTCGAACACCAGGTGGTGCCCGACGAACAGCAGCACGTGCCGTTCCGCGGCCACCTCGGCCAGCGTGAACCGGGCCAGCGGCCCGCGCCCGAGGTCGAACGGCCGCGCGATCTCCGTACGCAGCAGGTGCTCCGGATCATGCGCGCTCGTGAACACCACGGGCGGCCGCCCTGCGGCCGGCACCAGGTGCAACTCGCCGTCGCGCTGCTCGAACGCGCACCTCAGCACCGGATGGCGGTCGACGACCGCCTCGCACGCCCGCACCATCGCCTCCCGGTCGAGCGGCCCGTCGAACCAGAGGGCGAACGGCATGTGGTAGGCCGTGCCGGTGCCGTGCAACACCTCGGTGATCCACATGCCGTGCTGCGCCTGCGATGCCAGGACCATGTTCACTCCTCTGCCAGACGGCGCAGTTCCCGCTTGATGACCTTGCCCGCGGCGTTCCTCGGCAGGACGTCGAGGCAGAGCAACTTCGACGGCAGCGCGTGCCCGGCCAGCCGGCCGCCGAGGAACGACCGCACGTCGCCGAGCGCCAGCGGCTCGCGGGCCACCACCGCCGCGGCCACCGCCATGCCCATCACCGGGTGCGGCACGCCGAACACCGACGCGTCCGCCACCGCGGGATGCTCGTGCAGCGCGGCCTCGACCTGCAGCGTCGAGACCTTGAACGCGCCCGACTTGATCACGTCGCCGTCGCGGTCGACAAGGTACAGGTAGCCCTCGTCGTCGAGGTAGCCCAGGTCGCCCATGCGCACCCAGCCGTTCTGGAAGGCGTCGTCCCGCTCGCCGTAGTAGGCCCGGGGGTGGGCCGCCGCGCGCAGCCACACCTCGCCGGTCGTCCCGGCGGGTACGGGTTCGCCCGCTGGGCCGGCGATCCGGAGCCGCGACCCGCCCGCGGCGCGGCCGAGGGAGCCGGGCCGGTCGCCGTCGTAGATCATGATGGTCTGGGCGGGGGCCGCCTCCGTGGAGGTGTAGTAGTTGGCCACGGTCGCGTTCGGGAACGCCCCGGTGAGTTCGGCGGCCACGGCCGGCGGGAGCGCGGCGGCGGCCGAGCCGAGCAGCAGCACGCTCGACAGGTCGTGGCGGTCCTGGACGCGGGCGTTGAGCAGTTCGATCGCCATCGCGGGCACCACGAAGCAGGTGCCGGCCGCATGCTCCTCGATCAGGGCGGCGAAGCGGGCCGGGGTGAACATCGGCAGCGTGACCACCGTGGGGGCCGCGGTGAGCGCGTGGAGCAACATCACCTGGCCGGCGTTCGTACCGATCGGGAAGGCGTGCACCAGATGCCGGGAATGGGCGAACGGGCGGCGCTTGGGGTGCACGGGCGGGGAGGTCAGGTTGGCGTGGGTGGCGGCCACGCCCTTGGGCCGGCCGGTGGTGCCGGAGGTGTAGAGGATCTGCGCGAGCGAGAGCGGGTCGATCGCGGGCGGAGGCGGCGCTTCCGAGGGGCGTAACAGCTCCTCGAAGGCGATGACGGCGGGCCCCGCCGGCGGCTCCCGCAGCGCGTCGCGGCCGTGCACCACCGCCGCCGCGCCGCAGTGCCCGATCATGTACGCCTGCTCGGGAGGGGCCGCCCGGTCCGGCAGCGGCACCGCCACGCCGCCCGCCTTCAGCACGGCCATCCAGCTCACGGCGTAGTCCAGCCAGTCCTGGCCGCCGAACACCAATGCCACCCGATCGCCCTGGAGCGGCCCCGGCAGCCCGCGGGCGGCGGCGGTGGAGCGCTCGTCCCATTCGCGCAGGGTCAGGGCTCCCTGACCGGCGACGACGAGCGCTTCGTGCTCGGGTTCGGTGGCTGCTCGGGACGACAGGAGATCGGGGACTGGAAGGGCCGACGGAACCACCCCCAGAATTTTTTTCGTCGTGCCGCTTGACGCTAGAAAAAATGCACAATGGCGTCAAGCCCTCACCTTCTGGCGCTTGCCGACATCTGGTGACGCATGACACACTCGCCGCGGATTCCCCGATCACGGAGGGTTCGCCAGGTGCAGATGGATGGAGAGCTCCGCGAGCGGCTCGCCGGCATGATCGTCAAGGCCACGGACGGCGCGGTCGACCCGGCCGAGGTGATGGCCGGGCGTGCCCGGCTGAGCGATCTCGGCGTCACCTCGCTCGCCTACCTGCGGCTGATCGACGCGGTGGAGGCCGAGTTCGGGGTGCAGCTCGAACCTGCCACCCTGGACGGCCTCGACGAGCTGGTGGACTACGTACGGCTGCACGGCTGACCCGCCCGGCATGGCTGAACCGGTCGGTGCGCCGCTCACCGCGCCCCTCACCGCACCCCTCACCGCACCCCTCACCTGGGGCCAGCAGGACATCTGGCGGGCCGTCCTCGCGGCCGAGCCACAGGACCACTACCTGACCATCGGCCGCGTGTTCGACGCCCCCAGGAAGCGGCCCGTCACCGTGGAGCGCGCCGCCCAGGCCCTCGACCGGCTGGTCGCCAGGCACGAGTCCCTGCGCACCCGGCTCACCGGACCGCGCGACGCGCCGCTGCAGCTGATCTTCCCCGAGGCGCGGCCCGCCTTCGAGGTGACCGGGGACGAGCCGGCCCAGCAGGTGTGCGACCGGCTGGCCGCCGTGCCGTTCCGGTACGAGCAGGAGTGGCCGCTGCGGGTGGCGTTCGTGACGGAGGGAGGACACCTACGCCAGGTCGTCCTGGTCCTCAGCCACCTCGCCGCCGACGGCCACGCGGCCGACCTCGTCGTCAAGGACTTCCGGCTGCTCCTGCTGCGCGACTCCCTGCCGCCCCCGCAGGGCCCGACCCCCAGGGAACTGGCCGCCTGGCAGGGCTCGGCCGAGGGCCTGCGCCTGTCGAGCGAGACCATCGCCGCCTGGCTCGCCGAGCACGCCCGCCTCGACCCGGTCCCGCCGCCGTCCCACCCGCCAGGCCGGCCCCGGTTCGTGGAGGTCACCCTCCGCTCGCCCGCCCTCGACGACGCCGCGCAGGACGTCGCCGCCCGCAACCGGGTCAGCTCCTCCACCGTGCTGCTGGCGGCCGCGATGCGGCAGGCCGGCGGGCTCACCGGGCAGCGGTTCCACGGGATGCGGGTGATCGTGAACAACCGGTTCGCGGCCGGCCGCCGCGACGTGGTGGGCACGATCTCGCAGGAGGCGCTCGTGGTGCTCGACCTCCGTACGGAGTCGTTCGACGCGCTGGTACGCCAGGCGTGGGGGAGCGCGCTGCGCGCCTACCGGCTGGCCCAGTACGACCCGTGCGCGATGGCGGAGGCGGTCGGCGCCGCCGGGCCGGGGATCAGGTCGTTCGGCTGCTTCAACGACCAGCGGCTCGTGCAGGAGGACGGGGCACCGCGCGAGTCCGTACCAGGGGTGACGGAGGTGACCAGGACGGACGCGATGGACCGCAACATCTGCGACTTCCGCGTGCACGTCGGCGGCGAGCCCGGCCGGATGGAGGTGTCGTGCTACGCCGACACCGCGCTGCTGCCGCCGCCGGACGCCGAGCGTTACCTGCTCGACCTGGAGAAGCTGGTTCTGGGGGAGGCCCGCTCATGAGCCTGTACGCCACGGCGACGTCGTGCGCGCAGGGCGAGGCACTGCGCTTCCGCCTGCTCGACGAGGGCGGCGGACCGATCAGGGTGGAGGACGTGCCGTCCGGGCGGACCGTCCTGGAGGGCGCCGCCGCGCCGGGGCCGGACTGGACGCTGAAGGTCGGGGCGGACTGGCACAGCTCGCTCTACCGAGCCGTCTACCACGAAACTTCCGCATATTTCGTCGTACGCAGTGTTGTGCCCGCTTCGCCCATTCTGGTGTCGATCCCGTTCCCCACCTGGGAGGCGTACAACCGGCCCGGCGTCCCCGGTGAGGGCCTCTACCAGTCGGAGCAGCCCGACCGCGCCGTCAAGGTCACCTTCGACCGGCCGGGAGCCGGGCCGCAGATCGAGGAGTGGGAGCTGGGCCTGCTCCGCTGGCTCGCGCCGGCCGGCTACACCGTCGACTACTGCTCGGCCCTCGACCTGCACGGCGCCCCCGCCCGCCCTGCCCCCGACCCTCGTGAGGGGCTCGGTTCGCATGATGGTCTCGACCTGCTGAGCCGCTACCGGCTGCTGGTCGTCAACGGGCACGACGAGTACTGGTCGTGGGAGATGCGGGACGCGGCCGAGGAGTTCGCCCGCCGCGGCGGCAACATCGCCATCTTCTCCGGCAACACCTGCTGGTGGCAGGTCCGTTTCGAGGACGACCTGCGCACGATGGTCTGCTACCGCGACGCCGTCGCCGACCCGATGGCCGCCACCGACCCGGGCCGCGTCACCGTCGAATGGCCCAGCGAGCCCGTCAACCGCCCGGAGAACCTCCTGACCGGCCTGTCCTTCAGGAACGGCGCCGGCTGCTGGGTCGACTCGCGTGTCATGGCCGAGGAGTCCTACACCGTCCGCTTCGCCGGGCACTGGGCGTTCGAGGGCGCCGGGCTGGCCGACGGCGACACGTTCGGGCGGGGGGCGATCGGCTACGAGACGGACGCCGCCGACCTCGACTGGGTGCAAGGCGTCCCCCGGGCCTCCGGCCGCGACGGCGCGCCTGCGTCACTCGTCGTGCTCGCCACCGCCGACCTCGCCCACTGGCGCCGCTACGGCAGGGCCGGGGCGGCCACCATGAGCGTGCACCGCCTCGGCGCGGGCACCGTCTTCAACGCGGGCACCATCAACTGGGGCAACACCCTGCACGACCCGGCCCTGGCCCGCATCACCCGCAACGTCCTCGACCGCCTCTCCCAACCCCCGCCGGCACCCGCGTGGGAGGTCATCGGCCCCGCGCCGCCCGGCGTCGCGCGGGCCCTCGTCTGCTGCGAGGGCCGGCTCTTCGCCGCCTGCGCGGACGGCACGCTCGCGTACCGGGATATCTCCGGTCAGAACCTCCCGTGGCGAACGATCGACGAGACGGACGCGATCGCCCTGGCCGCTCCGAGGGAGGCGCACGGCGGCCCGCCCGCCGGTCTCTACGGCGTCGCCCCCGACGGCACGATCCGTTACCGAGACCCCGTGCCCGGTCCCGCACCCTGGCAGGACGTCGGCCAGGCACCTGAGGGCACCACCGGACTGGCCGCCGCCGACGAGGGGTTGTTCGCCATCACCACCGCGAACGAACTCCGGCACCTCCCCATCCGGCGGCTCCCCGCACACGACTGGACCCTGATCGGCCCAGCGCCCGGCGCAACGCCCGGCGCAACGACCGGCCCGGGGACCGGCCCAGGGACCCTGGCCGCGATGAACGGCAGGCTGTTCGGCGTCGCGGGCGACCGTATCCTCACCAGATCGGTGAACCGCCACGAAACCCCCTGGGAGGATCTGGGCCCCGCGGCCGGACACACCGTCCTCGCCGCCGCGTCCGGCCGCCTCATCGGCACGGGCCCCGACGGCACCCTCCGCTGGCGGCCGATCGCCTGACCGGGACCGGGCACGCGCGGCCGGTGGAGGTCGGCGGGCGAAGGCGGGGCGCGGGTGCTCTCCGGGGCCGGGTCAGGCGCGGTCGCTCTCGTACGCCAGCCACTGCGCGAACGTGTGCAGCCCGTAGTCCAGCGTCACCCCGGCCCGCCAGCCCAGCTCCACGCCCGCCCGCTCCACGTTGACCAGCGGCCCGCCGGGACTCTCCGACGTCTCCATGTGAACCGGCCGCACCGCCTTGGACACCGCCTCGGCCAGATCCCGCATGCGCCACCGCCGCCGCCCCGCGACGTTGTACACCCGTCCCGCGACCCCCTTCTCCAGCGCCGCCAGGACCGCCTGAGCCACGTCCAGCACGTGCACGAGCTGCACGGGAGGGCCGTCGACGGGCGCCGGACGGTTGAGCGACGAGCGCAGCACCAGCTCCGCCACCGCCCCGCGCTGGGGCATGCCGGGCCCGTACGGCTCGCCGAGCCGCAGCACCACGGAGCCCGGAGCGGCCGACTCGACGGCGCTGAGGGCCCGGGCCAGGGGTGTGGCCGCCGGGTCGACAGGCGTCTCCTCGTCCACCCACTTCCGCGCCGGATAGACGTGGCACGAGCTCAGCAGCACCCCGCCCCGGCCGCCCGCGAAGGCGGCGCGGGCCAGCCGTACCTCCTCCTCGGGGTCCGCGTCCGCGTCCCAGCCGAGCGCGCAGACGTGCACCACGACGCCGGCGTCGCCCCCGTCGCCGCCGGACAGGCGGAAGCCCCGGTCGGCCAGCGCGTCCGCCACGTGCTGCCGGACGAACGTCGCCGCGCCGCTCACGGCCACCTCCGAACGCTCGGAAGCGACCGGTGGTGTGAGGACGGCCGGAGCGCCCGCCAGCCCCGCCTCGAGGCCGGCCCTGGCGACCTCGTGCAACCCAGGCCACAGCCGGGCGAGCTCGCGCGCCCCGAGCTCGTGGCAGAGCCCGCCGGGGCCCATGGTGGCCAGCGCCTCGTCCACGACCCGCGCGTCCCCGCGCGGCCCGCGGTGGACCACCCCCATCGTGTACGCCGTGAGCCACAGCGGGAAGTGCGGTCCCGCACCTGCCTGGTTCCGCAGCGAGCCCGCGTCGATCCCCAGGCCCGCCAGGTAGTCGTCGCAGCGCAGGTCCCGCCACCGGCCGGACTCCGGCACGCGTACCGCGCACTGGGCCACGCCGCGCTTGAAGAACGGGATCACCGGCAGCCGGTCGAGCACCCGCTCCTCGCCCGCGCCGGCCGGCGGGTCGTCGGCGAAGAAGCACGGGGAGCGGCGCACCCCCTGGAAGTCGTTCTCCACGAGGCTGGCCAGGTCCTCGTGCTCGGCCAGGTTCGGCACCGCCACGTACACCGGCACCCCGGCCTGGCGCAGGTAGCGGCCCATGAGCACGTCGTCGGGCCAGGTCTCGCCCCGGCCCCTGGCCCATTCCACGTACCCCGCGGCGACGTTCCTGGGCAGCAGCAGCGCCGCCACCGGTGTGTACTCGCCCGCCCCGCGCACCCAGCGTGCCCCGGCCAGCGCGCCCATCCGCACGGCGGCGCCGTTGCGCGAGTTCCAGAACGCGAACAGGGCCAGCGCGGCGCCCGGCATGGCGCGGGCGGCGCGTTCGGCGCGCTCGAAGAACCGGCCGGACAGGGCCATGTCGTCGTGCAGCAGCACGTGGTGGGTGGCGTGCTCGGGGATGCTCGACCAGGCCAGCAGCGAGGTACGGAACGCCGAGGGCCTGCCCGCGGGATCGGGGTCGGTCACCACGTCCAGGACGTCCCCGGCCAGCCGGGCGGCCGCCTCCCTGCGCCGGGGATGCGCCATCACCGCACCGGTCAGCCGCACGCGCCCTTCCGGATCCGTGCCGCCGGCGTGCCGCGCGCCGGGGGGCGGGCCGCCGGACGGCTTCAGGTGCCCAGGCATGCGCCGACCGCGAGCTCGTCCGACTCCAGCAGGTCGAGGGCGTCACGCCGCTCGCCGCCCTCCCACTGGACCTCGCGCACCACCAGCAGCCCTGACCCGCACGCCACCAGCATCCCGCCGGTGCCGGTCGACCAGACGGGCGCGAGCACCGTGCCCGCGGGCTCCGCCCCTACGACCGGCCCGCCGAGCTCGATGAGGTCGGCGCTGTGCACGTACAGCCGCCGTCCCGCCACGGACGTGAACGCGCCCGGGTAGGGGGCCGCCAGAGCGCGCACCCAGTCGTAGAGGTCGGAGGCGGGCCGCGACCAGTCGATCACCCCGTCCTCGGGCCGCCGTTTCTCCCACCACGACCCGCCGGGCTCCTGCGGCCGCGCCACCACCCGCCCGTCCAGCAGCAGCGGGATGTACGTCGCCAGCAGGTCGATGTTGATCTCGGTGACCTTGCGGTACACCGCGGTGACGTCGTCGCGCCGGCTGACGGTGAACTCCCGCTGCGCGATCAGGTCACCGGTGTCGGCGCCCTCGTCCAGGAAGAAGAGGCTGACCGCGCTCGTGGTGAGCCGCTTGATGATCGTCCACGGCAGCGCTGCCCGACCCCGCCCCTCGGGCAGCCGGGTGGGGTGCAGGCCGATCGACCCCCTCGGGCAGGCCGACAGCAGCGGCTCGCGGACGAGCTGCGACCATCCCGCGATGACGAACAGGTCCATGTCCTTGACCCGTTCGTAGGCCTGGCCGTCGTTGATGTCGTCCGTCTCCAGCAGCGGGATGCCGTGCTTGTCCGACGCCTCGCGCAGCGGCGCGTATCCGGAGCGGTGGCTGAGCCGCGGCGGGTAGCCGATCAGCAGCGACGGCGGTGTGCCCTGCGCGACCAGCACGTCCACGGCCGGGGCGGCGAACTCCATGCCGGTGGCGAACGCGAACGTCTTCACAGGACCTCCCTCAGCACCCCGAACGCCTCGGCGTGGGCGACGCCGATCTCCGCCCCCCGCAGCGTGGCCAGCGCCGTCACCGACTCCTCGCTCCTGATGTGCGGCGAGGGCCGGTGCTGGCTCTTGTAGCCGCGCAACGCGCCGAGCTTGCGCCGCAGGTGGGCGCCGATGTCGCAGTACGCCGTCGAGCGCGGGATCGGCTCCGAGGCCCACTGGATCTTCGACATCTCGTACATGAGGACGTTGGGCACCAGCCACTTGCCGAACTGCGGCGCGATCGGCCGGGCCGCGGCGAAGGCGGCGTGGAACACCGCGCAGTGGTCCTGGTCGTAGTCGGCGAAGCTGGGCAGCAGCAGCAGGTCGGGCCGGCGTTCGTTGAGCGCCTGCTCGAACAGGTCGACCAGCTCCCTGCGCGGCAGCGTGTCGAGCCGCTCGGTCAGCCCGCGGTCCCCGTACGCGATCTCGTACGTGAAGCCGAGCAGCTCGCGCACGGTCTCGATCTCGTCGAGGCGCTGGCCGTAGGTGGTGGCCCCGTCGAGCCCGTAGTGGCGCATGCCGTCCACGGCCAGGTACAGGACGTGCACCTCGGCTCCGGCGTCGGCCTGCGCCGCCATCAGGCCGCCGCAGCCCAGAACCTCGTCGTCGGCGTGGGGGGAGATCACCAAGACGCGGTCAAAGCGGCGCATTCACTGCCCTTCGGTCCTCTCTGGCACGGTAATAGTCGGCGGTGGTCAGGATCAGCTCGTCGAGCGGGATCCGGGGCCGCCAGCCCAGGTCGGTGGCCGCCCTGAGCGCGGGGATCTTGTGGAACGACTCGGCCTCCGCGTAGTGGGGGCCGTGCACGCTCCTGCCGTCCACCCTGACGATGGGGGAGGGGCTGGCGAGCAGGCTCTTGACGCGTTCCGCCAGGTCCATGATGGTGACGGCGTTGGCGGGGTTGCCGACGTTGATGATGACCTCGTCGCCCTGCAGCGCCAGGTCCATGTAGCCGGTGAGGAAGCCCGTCAGGTCGCCGGCCGCGATGAACGCCCTGATCTGGTCCCCGCCCGCGAAGACGGTGATGGGCCGGCCGGCCAGCGCCTGCTGCACGAACGTCGGCATCACGAACCCGCCGGCCCGCGACTGCCGCGCCCCGGCCACGTTGAACGGCCGGATGACGATCCCGCGCAACCCGTGCCTGCGGCTGTTGCAGACCATCGCCTCGGCCAGGGTCTTCGCGACCGCGTACTCGATGCGCGTGTTGTACTGCGTCGGGACGACGATGTCGTCCTTCTCGTCCAGGACGCCGCTGCGGCCGTACACCTCGGCGGAGCTGAACACGCACAGCGGCGCCCCGGCGTTCATGCACGCTTCGATGACCGGCGCGGTGCTCCCGATGATGTCGTGGCCGAGCCGTCCCGCCCGGGACAGGATGCTGGCCGGTCCCACGTAGGAGGCGGCGTGGATGACCCGGTCCACGCCCGCGAAGTCGCCGCCCGCGGCCAGGTAGTCCTCGACGCGCTCCCGGATGACGGCGCATCGGGGGTCGCCGTCGTAGTCCTCGCCGTCGATGACCGCGCCGGCGTTCGAGTCGATGATCCGTACGCGGTGGCCGGCCGCGAGGTAGGCGTCCACGAGATGAGAGCCGATGAAACCGAGACCGCCGGTGATGACGACTTCGCCACCTGGTGCTCGCACGGACCCGCCTTTCCCGCTCGAGGAAAACGGTCACACGGGGCCATGTGGCCCCTTTGTCATCTAGGCGGGATTAAAACAGTTTTCGCCCTTCTTGTCACCCATGGCCACAACTTTTCACCGGGGCAGGGATCGGCACGTCCACGCGGCTATATCGTGCCCCAGACGGGCGTGCCGGGGTCGGGTGGAGGAAGGGCCCGGAGGAGGGCAGCCACGCTCTCCCAGTCGGCCACCGTGACGCTGCCGGACATCGCCCGCAGCCGCATGGCGATCTCGTGGTGCGCGGAGTGGAACACGTCGATACCCTCCATGACCTGCCCCGTGACCGCTTCGTACCCCATGCCGCCGCCCTGGCCCTTGAAGAAGGTCACGCCCTCCTTGCCGTCGCCCCAGAAGTCGCCGATGGCGTTGAGTTCCTCCCCCATCAGCTGGACGAACGCGGCGAACTCGCCGGCCTCGAGTTCGAACTCCTCCGCCGACGATTCGATCCCCGGTCGGTCGATCTCCATGTGGTCCTTTCAGCGCGCGGGTTTGTGAGCCATGGCGAAATACACCAGCGTCCTGCCGATGGTCTCCTTCCAGGTGGGGGTGAGCTCGGAGCCCGTCTCTCCGCTCAGAACGTCGTACGTGGGGCCGTAGCCGATCGATCCCCCGGCCAGCCGGCTCAGGAAGTACTGCACGTCGGGGTTGGCGCTCACCCTCTTCATCAGGGGCGCCGCGGCGTCGAAGACGCCGTAGAAGGCGACCGACGCGGCGAACTCCTTCAGCGCCCGCGTCGCGTTCTCCTGGAACGATCCGACGTCCTCGCCCCGCAGCGCCTTGACCCCCGCCATCACCGACACGTCGCCGACCGCGAAGATGGCGCTGCCGAGGGAGTACTCCGTCAGCTTGCTCAGCACGATCCTGGCGATGCTGTGCTCCAGCAGCTTCGCCAGCATGCCCGCCTGCGCCCGGCGCATGAGGAACTGGGTGACCTGGTACGCCGCTCCCGCCTGCCAGGGAAAGGTGGCGATGTAGACGAAGCTGGCGAAGTTGGCCATGGCGAGCGTCTCGTACGTGCGCCGCGCCGCGTCGATCACGTCGGCGAACTCCTCGCAGGCCGAGGCGTTCTGCCGGCAGCGGCGGGCGAGCCTGGCGGCGTATCCCGCGCTCTCGTCCGCGGGATACAGATCGGCGGTCACGGCGCGCTTGTAGGCGTCCACCCCGTCACCGCCGTTGCGCCGCCAGACGGCCTCGGCCGCGGGGAAGGTACGGTGCGGGCTCCGCTCGATGCGGTCGGCGAGCCGCCTCCAGACGGCGGCGGCCTGGCGGGCCTTGGCGGGGTCCCCCTTCGGATAGTCGACGGCGAGCATCTGGGAGACGAAGCCGGCCAGACCGAGGGTCCCGAAACCGAGGATCCCCGCGCGGCCGAAGTTGAACTTCAACGTCTGCGACCCCCGCGGGGGTCGTCCTGCATGCCGTCGTCCAGCGGTGTCCCGGCGAGGAACGGAGTCACCAGGTCGGCCGCCGCCTGCTCGGCGTCGCGTGCCGCTTCGCCCGCCGCCTCCAGGATGGCCTTCGCCAGCGCGTCCGAGCCGAGGCGCATGGCACGCGGGTCGATGGTGAGCCCGGTGAGCCCGCCGGTCTGTGAGGTCTCGGCGACCACCCGTCCCTGCGCCGCCTCGCCGCGGCCCCTGACCGCGGTGACCTGCTCGTTCAGCCGCTCCAGCGCCGCCACGTCCTCGTGGTAGCCCTTGAGCAGCCTCCCGAGCTCCTGATCTCCTGCTGCGTCGAGAGGATCCGCCGGTGGTGTCATCCCCGTCTCCTGGCTCACAACCCTGCCTTGGCACGTCGCTGCTGTCATTGAAGATCTTCTACCTTATCCACAAACAAAGCCGGACATATATGGACGTCCCGGACCTTTTGCGTTTGGCCATCCGCGGGACGGCGGCGCGTGAACCCCGGCGGGCACGGTGCTGCGCCTATCCTGGTCGCCTACGCTGACCTTGGGAGACATCGCCGATGTCCATGGAGCTCGACCTCGTGCCCAGCGGCCTCGCGCGGGTCATCGACGAGCTGCCGCTGGTCGACCACCACGTGCACGGCGCCACCACCCATGACCTGCCGCGCAGGGCGTTCGAGGAGATGATCGGCGAGTCCGACCGGCCGGTGCCCGAGTGGATGACCCGCTTCGACTCCCAGCTCGGCCACGCGATCCTGCGCCACTGCGCGCCCGTGCTCGGCCTCGGCCCGCACTGCGCGCCGGAGGAATACCTGGCCAGGCGGGCCAGGCTCGGCACCGGCGAGGTCAACCGGCTGCTGCTGACGGCCTGCGGCGCCGGGCACTTCCTCGTCGAGACCGGCTACCGCGGCGACGAGCTCCTCGGTCCTGCCGGCATGGCCGAGGCCAGCGGCTCGCCCGCCGACGAGGTGGTGCGGCTGGAGACCGTGGCCGAGCAGGTCGCCGCCGCCGGATGCGAGGCGGGCGCGTTCGCCGGCCGGTTCGCGGAGGCCCTGTGGGAGCGCACGCGCACGGCGCGCGGGCTCAAGACCATCGTCGCCTACCGGCACGGGCTCGACTTCGACCCTGAGCCGCCCGCGGCGGCGGAGGTCGCCGAGGCCGCCGGGCGCTGGCTCGCCGGGGGAGGCGGGCGGCTGGACGATCCCGTGTTGCTGCGGCACCTGATCTGGGCCGGGCTCGACCGGGGGCTGCCCCTGCAGTTCCACATCGGCTACGGCGACCCCGACATCGACCTGCGCCGCTCCGACCCGCTGCTGCTGCGCGGCCTCATCGAGCGGGCCGAGCCCACCGGGGTGCCGCTGATGTTGCTGCACTGCTACCCCTACCACCGGCACGCGGGGCTGCTGGCGGAGGCGTACCCGAACGTCTTCTTCGACGTGGGGCTCGGCGTCACCCACACGGGGGCGCGGAGCACGGCGCTGGTGGCCGAGAGCCTTGAGGTGGCGCCGTTCTCGAAGGTGCTCTTCTCCTCCGACGCCTGGGGCCCGGCCGAGCTGCACCTTCTCGGAGCCGTGTTGTGGCGGCGGGCGATGGCACGCGTGGTGGGCGGGTTCGTGGCCGAGGGGGAGTGGTCGGCCGCCCAGGCGGTACGGGTCGCCACGATGATCGGCGTGGAGAACGCCCGCCGCGTCTACGACCTGGGCCCCGGCACGTGAACGGAGCACCGGACAGACAACGCGACAATGACGAAACCGCCGCGAAGCCTTAGGCTCGGCGGCGATGGACCTCGAAAGCTTCCGCCCCGGTTCAGGCCTGCTCGAACCACGCGCGGCCCTCCGCTCCGACGCCCCCGCCGTCGACCTCAACGGCACGTGGCGCTTCCGCCTCTCGCCCGTGGCCGACGTCCCCGACGACTTCGCCCGGCCCGACTACGACGACGCCGGCTGGCACGACCTGCCCGTCCCCAGCCACTGGCCGCTGCACGGCCACGGCGCCCCCGCCTACACCAACGTCTCCTACCCGTTCCCCGTCGACCCGCCCAGGGTGCCCGGGGAGAACCCCACGGGCGACTACCGCCGCGCGTTCGACCTGCCCGAGGGGTGGACGGGCGGGCGGCTGCGGTTCGAGGGCGCCGAATCCTTCGCCAGGGTCTGGCTCAACGGCCACGAGCTGGGCTTCTGGACGGGAAGCAGGGTGCCTGCCGAGTTCGACGCCGGCCCGTGGCTGAAGCCGGGACGCAACGTGCTCGCCGTGCGCGTGCACCAGTGGTCGGCCGCGAGCTACCTGGAAGACCAGGACATGTGGTGGCTGCCGGGCATCTTCCGCGACGTCACCCTCACCCGCTCCACCGCCGACGTCTTCGTGCACGCCTCCTACGCTGACGGGCGTGGCACGCTCCGCTTCGACGGCGAGGGCACCCTGAGCGTCCCCGATCTCGGCGTGGCAGGGCTGGAGCCGGGCGCCGAGATCACGGTCGAGGCGGAGCCGTGGACGGCCGAGACACCCCGCCTGTACGACGCCGTGCTGACCTGCCCCGGCGAGTCCGTGCACCTGCGCGTCGGCTTCCGGACGATCTCCATCGCGGACGGTGTGCTCCTCGCCAACGGGCGCCCGCTGCTGCTCAAGGGCGTCAACCGGCACGAGTTCCACCCCCGGCACGGCCGCGCGGTCACCTACGACACGATGCGCGAGGACGTGCTGCTGATGAAGCGGCACAACGTCAACGCCGTCAGGACCAGCCACTACCCGCCGCACCCCGCCTTCCTCGACCTGTGCGACGAGCTGGGCCTGTGGGTGATCGACGAGTGCGACCTCGAGACCCACGGATTCGGCCAGGTCGGCTGGCACGGCAACCCCACCGACGACCCCCGCTACGCCGACGCGCTGCTCGACCGCATGCGCCGCATGGTCGAACGGGACAAGAACCACCCCAGCGTCATCATGTGGTCGCTCGGCAACGAGGCGGGCGTCGGCAGGAACCTCGCCGTCATGGCCGGCTGGACCCGCGAGCGCGACCCGTCCCGCCCGCTGCACTACGAGGGCGACCGTTCCTGCGCGCACACCGACGTCTACTCGCGCATGTACGCCTCCCACGCCGAGGTCGAGGCCATCGGCCGCTACGAGGAGGAGGCGCTCGACGACCCCGGCCAGGACGCGCGGCGGCGGGCCATGCCGTTCCTGCAGTGCGAGTACGCCCACGCCATGGGCAACGGGCCCGGCGGGCTGGCCGAGTACCAGGAGTTGTTCGAGCGTTACCCGCGGCTGGCCGGCGGGTTCGTCTGGGAGTGGATCGACCACGGGCTCGAGCACCCCGACCACGAGTACGCCTACGGCGGCGACTACGGCGAGCCCGTGCACGACTCGAACTTCGTGATCGACGGGCTCGTGTTCCCCGACCGCACGCCGTCCCCCGGGCTGCTCGACCTGAAGAAGGTGTTCGAGCCGGTCCGGTTCGAGTTCGGCGACGGGGTCGTGCGGATCGTCAACGGACACGGCTTCCGCGACCTGTCCCACCTGGAGTTCGTCGCCTCTGTGGAGGTGGAGGGCGAGGCCGTCGCCGAGCACCGGCTCGACGTGCCCGCCGGCGGCGGCGAGTGCAAGGTGCCCGACGCGAGCGGCCCCGACGGCGAACGGTGGCTCACCGTGCGCGCCGTGCTCGCCCGCGACGAGCCGTGGGCGCGGGCCGGCCACGAGGTCGCGTGGGGTCAGGCGCTGCTCGTCCGGCACCCCGCCCGCTTCGAGCGGCCGGCCGCCGCGCTCGTGCACGGCGCCTCGGAGATCACCGCCGGCGACTGCGCGTTCGACGCCGCCTCGGGCCGGCTCGTCCGGCTCTTCGGGATCGACGTCGAAGGCCCGCGGCTCGACCTGTGGCGGCCGCCCACCGACAACGACAGGTACGGCGGGCTCGAAGGCGCCTGGCGCGGGCTCGGCCTGCACCGGCTCACCCACCGGGTCGACGCGGTCGAACAGGGCGACGAGCTGACCGTCCGCACCCGGGTCGCGCCCGCGGCCACCGACCACGGGATCTGGGCGACGTACCGGTGGACGTTCGACGGCGGGCTCCGGCTGCTCCTCGACATCGAGCCCACCGGCGACTGGCGCGACCCGATCCCGCGGCTCGGCGTCACCATGTCGCTGCCCCGCACCTTCGACCGGGTCACGTGGTTCGGGATGGGGCCCGGCGAGGCGTACCCGGACACCGGGCTGGCCGCCCGCATGGGCCGCTGGTCGGCCACGATCGACGAGCTCCAGACGCCGTACGTCCAGCCGCAGGAGAACGGCCACCGGGCCGAGGTGCGGTGGGCCGACTTCGGCGGGTTCAGGGTCACGGGGGATCCCGTGTTCGGGATGGCGGCGCGGCCGTGGAGCAACGACGCGCTGACCCGCGCCCGCCACCGGCCCGACCTGGTGGCGGACGACCGCGTCCACCTCCACCTGGACCTCGCGCACCAGGGCGTCGGCACCGCCACCTGCGGCCCCGGGGTGCTGCCCGCGTACGAGCTGCGGGCACGCCGGTCGACGCTCCGGATCCGCTTCGACCGGACCTGACCCCGGCAGGCCGGGCCCCGCGCGCCGCGGGACCCGGCCCTCGCACCCCGACCTGACGACGGCAGGCAGGGCCGCCGTCGCCGCGCACCCGCGAGACCGTCCGGACCGGCCGAGCCTGACCAGGCTGACCGGTCCGGGACGGGATCGTCAGCCGGGCACGGTGAGGATCGTGCCCGCGCCGACCGTCAGCCCGCCCTCGCGGATCGCGAAGCCGAGCCCGGGCTCCAGCGCCACCGCCTTGCCCAGCTCCACCGCCACCTCGACCGTGTCGCCGGGCTGCGCAGGCTCGGGCAGCGCCAGCTCGTGCGCACGTAGAACTGCGGCCGGTACCCGGACACGATCGGCCTGCGCCGCCCGCCCTCCTCGGCGGTCAGGAGGTAGACGCGGGCGGTGAACGACGAGCGGGCCCGCTGGCTGCCCGGCTCGGCCAGCACCATCCCCCGCCGCACCTGCTCGCGGCGCACGCCGCGCAGCAGCACGGCGGCGTTGTCGCCGGCCTCGCCCCG
Organism: Nonomuraea sp. B5E05; assembly: GCF_039880665.1. Taxonomy (NCBI): domain Bacteria; kingdom Bacillati; phylum Actinomycetota; class Actinomycetes; order Streptosporangiales; family Streptosporangiaceae; genus Nonomuraea; species Nonomuraea sp. B5E05. Next base: position 3,015 of record NZ_JBDPMJ010000010.1, on the reverse strand, counting down.
CTCCATCGTCTTGCCGAACGTCTCCACGCCCGTCACGACGGCGCCGAACCCCTCGCCGAACCCGACGGCCTCCACCGTGTCGCCGACGCGCACCGCGCCACGCTCGATGGCGCCGGTGACGACCGTGCCGCGGCCGGTGACCGTCAGCACGTTCTCCACCGGCATGAGGAACGGCGCGTCGACGTACCGCACGGGCACGGGGATGTGCTCGTCCACCGCCGTGAGCAGCGCGTCGACCGAAGCCGTCCAGACCGGGTCGCCCTCCAGCGCCCGCAGCCCGGACACCCGCACCATCGGGACGCCGTGGTAGCCCTGCCCGCTCAGCAGATCCTGCAGCTCCAGCTCCACCAGGTCGAGCAGCTCCGGGTCGGCGCCGTCGGCCTTGTTGACGGCCACCACCAGGTGCTCGACGCCGACCCGCCTGGCGAGCAGCACGTGCTCCCTGGTCTGCGGCATGATCCCGTCGTGCGCGGACACGACGAGGATCGCGCCGTCGAGCTGCGCCGCCCCCGTGATCATGTTCTTCACGTAGTCGGCGTGCCCCGGCATGTCCACGTGCGCGTAGTGCCTGGTGGCGGTCTCGTACTCGACGTGCGAGATGTTGATCGTGATCCCCCTGGAGGCCTCCTCCGGGGTCCTGTCGATCCGCTCGAACGGCGTGAACGTCGCCTGCCCCCGCGCGGCGAGCACCTTGGTGATCGCGGCGGTCAGCGTGGTCTTGCCGTGGTCGACGTGGCCCATCGTGCCGATGTTGAGGTGCGGCTTGTTGCGCACGTAGGCCTGCTTGGCCATGATTCCCTCTCTTGAGACTCCCGAGCTTCGTGACCCGTCAGGGCCGGTCGACCTCCCCCCGCCGGGTCACTTCAGGACGAACGGGAAGAGGTCAGCGCTCCAGGCCGTCGCAGGCACGCTCGAACGCGCCCGCCGGCAGGGCGGGCGTCGTCAGGTGAGCGCGCGGGAACATGCGGAACATAGTGCGTGGATCAGCACGGGAACGCAACACATTATTCCCGTGCGCATCGCCGTGCGCCCTTCGCGAGGCTCTCGTCAGCGGGGCCTGAGCCGGTGGGCCAGGTCGAGCCAGTGGGTGACATCGGAGGCGGAGTGATGCCGGATGGCCCAGTCGACCAGGCGCAGGCTCATGTGCGCCCAGCAGGCCAGCGCCACCGTGCCAGAACCCGTGCCAGAACCCGTGCCAGAACCCGTCTCTGGGACGTCCGCCAGCAGGTGGGGCGCGCGGCCGGCCAGGTCGAAACGGAGCGTGACCAGGTCGAAATCGGCGTCGCCGCGGACAGCGCCGTCCCAGTCGATCACGCCGGTGACCGCCCCCGCCGCGTCCACCAGCACGTTCTCGGGATGGAAGTCGATGTGCACCAGATCGTCCCCCTCAAGGGTGCCGGGGAACGCCTGGCCGATCTCCTCCACCTCGTCGAGCAGCCGCCGCGTCCGGTCGTCGTTGCCGCGCAGCGGCTCATGCAGGCAGTAACCGGGCCCGTCCTCCCGCAGGTACAGCTGGTGCCCCGGCAGATCGGAGCGCCCCGCGAGCACACCACGGCACCGCCGGTTGATCTCGATCATGGAACGGACGGTCTCCGCCGTGGGCGTGTGCGCCGGCGCGCCGGGCAGCAGCTCCTGGACGACGACCGGCGGATGGACCAGCTCGTACGTGGGCGCCGGAACGCCCGCCGCCCGCGCCACCTTCAGCACTTCGCTCACGTCGGGCCCACGAGTGAGCACCCGACCGGTGGCAGTCCGGCCAGCGAACGTACGCCGCACCGACCTGACCATCTCGTTGACGAAGGCGGTGAGCTGCGCCTCGGTGGCAACAGCTTCTGGGGCGAGTTCTTCAGTGGCCTGATCGATGAGGTGCGCGTCTACAACCGCGTCCAGACCGCGGCAGAGGTCCAGGCCGACATGAGGGCTCCTGTCGGTACCGCTGCAACGATCGCGGCAGCGCAGCAACGGCGTATGCACGCGGCCGCGGATCCTGTCCCCTCGATTGAGAAGCTGACGGTGGACGGCAGCCGTACCGTGGACGGCGTCACTGTCGCCTCCACCCTCACTCCCCGCCTGACCACGTGGCTGTCTGCCGGGCGCGACGGCGAGGCAAAAGTGGAAGTGGAAATCGCCCGCACACCCAGCAAGTCCATCAAGGCGGGCAGGACAACATCGGACACGCGGCTGATCTGGTCCGGCCACGCCACCGCCAAGCCCGGCGACTCCCAGGTAACGCTGCAGGTTGCCAAGGGCAAGCTGCGGGCCGACGAAGACGTGAGATGGCGAGCCCGCATCACCGACTCCAGAACCACGAGGGCTTGGACGCGCTGGCAGCACCTCACCGTCAAGCAGCAGGGGTTGGCCCAACCGCTGGCCGACATGAATACGCCTGTTGGCGATTCGTTGCCCAGCCAGGCCACACAGACAAAGCAGGCTCAGACTCGCGCCAGCGCACCCACTGCCGAATCGTCCACCGGTACACAGGCGGTCCAGGCAGCCGGTATGCCTTTTCCCTACGACCGCATCGCGAAGCAGATCGACTGCCAGCTGAGCAGACACGCAAATTACCCTAGGTGGCGCTGGATCAAGAACTCGTTCAATGTCTGCTACACCGGCCGGATCGGCGAAACTCTGACCGAGAACGATGTACAGACCGGAATCAAATGGTCGGCGCGCATCAGCATCGTCGTCCACACATACGTGGGCCACGAAGCATCCGACCCGAACCCGACGGCAGCGCGTGGTGAGACGGGGATCCATAGCCGCCAGATAAAGGCGTGGATCAAGGTGGACCAGTTCTATCCGGGAGGTTTCCCCGAGGCGGCAGGCCGCCCTATGTCTGTACGCCTCAGCAACTCCGCCACTTGCATCGCAGACAAGCAGCGAATCACTGAGCCCTTCCGCGTAAGCCCCCGCGACAGAGTGTGATCCTCGGGCCGCCCCGACGCCGGCGCCCCCGATGATCGAGAAGCGTAAAGCCCCTGGTAGAAGTTGGTCTTGCGACAGATCGACTTCGGA